>JAJZJZ010000032.1 GCA_021809755.1 Thermoplasmata archaeon | reverse complement strand
CTTTCATAACGGGAAGTGAGGAGATATAATGCGATGATATTGAAAATAAAAATTAACATAAGGAATTCAAATGAATTGCTGAATATGGAGGATGCAAGAAAGGTGTATATCAAAATAGCCATTATTGGAAAAATTCCAGCAGATATTGCGGTTACTGCAAAAAGGAAAATTATGCCAAGACTTCCATTGAATGAATAGAAGTTAACCGTCATGGCATCTTTTGGGATCTTCTTCATAAGCCACCTTAGAGAGATGATGCTCGCAAAAATATATCCTATGGCAAGGTCAATTTCTATGAGCATATCCAAAGTTATTCGGTATAGGCCTATTCCAACAAGAATAACTATGATTGGAATTGAAAAAAGGCTGAAAATGATCAGTCCAGTCGTTAGCTTTGATTTTATTATATCCCAGTTGGTAATAGGAAGTATTCGTAAATTCTCAAGGCCATCGCCTTCAGAAATGATTAGTTGCATGGAATAGAAGGAGGCTGAAATTATGAGAAGTGAAAGAAGACCAAGATAGGCGCTGGATGCATTCAATGTTCCGATAGAACCGGTTGCGTAAATACTAAAAACAGTAGGAAGGGTAAAGAACAACGGAAGTAGCATTAGTGTGAGGTTCTGCATTTTCCTTGTAACAATCTTAATATCTTTCTCTACCAGAGCATTCCTTTTGGATTTGACTTTAAATGTTTTATTTGTATTTGCAAAGGTATTCTTGGTAATGTTTACCTTCTCCATCATTAGTTTTGTTATGGAATTTGATGAAAATATGAATAATAAAAACGCAAGCAATACATATATTCCTGTGGAAATTGAAGAATATATTAATGCATGAAATGTTGGGCTGCTATTAAAAACAATATATCTTAGTCCCAGAAGTGGTATAAAATATTTCACCGTACCATAAAGATTTGGTGAAATATATGTAACAAATTGAGGAAAATAAAGGCTTAGATCAAAAATTGAGAAAACAGCAATAAATGCAAGAAGCTTCAAAGCATTAGTCAATCCACTTCTCATTTTCTTTCCTGTTGAAGTCTTTCTGGAATTGAGAAATACATAAATTAGGGATGAAAGTGAAAATCCAGTGAATATTAATATGCCTCCCCAAAGGAATCCAAATAATAAACTCAGGAAGTTATGAAAGAAAAATACTGAAATTATAAGGGGCGGGAATATGATGAAAAATGTTGCTGAACCCGTGAACATAAACCATGATACGGAGATCATAAATGGGCTAATCTCCACCGGCATTATGGTGAGTGGTTCAATCAGTCTTTCAGAATTGAGGGAACTCAAGAAGAAAAAGCTGCTGGATGCGCTCACAACAAGAGCATATAGAAAAATAACAAATCCTATCTGTCCTTCAGTGAATGATTTAAAACCGGTTGCTCCATCTATCAAATATTCAGCAGATATGAGCAGGGAGAATAGCGTAAAGAAGAAACATATGCCATAATAGGAACGAAGGACAAACTTTTCAACATATTTTCCAGGATTCTTCGATCTCTGAACATTTCTCAGAAAGGTTTGATTTGATTTAAGAGCCTGATATCTCTGCTCAATCATTAATCTTTTACTAAGAAAGAAATCAATCTTTTTCAATTTTTCATTGCCTCTTTAAGATTTTCCACAATCTCACTTATCTGGTTCTGGCCAGTGACTCCAAGGAAAATATCCTCTAAATTCTGATCTTTGGAACCTCCCTTGAGTTCTTCCAGAGTCCCCTCCGTAATAATCTTACCTTTGTATAATATGGCAAGTCGGTCACAGAGATCTTCTGCAACCTCCATTATATGAGTTGAGAAGATAACGCACCTTCCTCTGGAGGCAAAATCTTTTAGGAGGGTCTTCAAAATCTTTGAGCTTTTTGGATCAAGGCCATTCATCGCCTCGTCAAGTACCAATACTTCAGGATCGTGAAGCATAGCTCCTATTACAGCAACTTTTTGCTTTGTTCCAAAGGAAAGCGAACCTATAGGCTCATCAAGGTTATCTGTTAGACCAAAGGCATTGCAGAAGTTCTCAGCCCTTTCCTTGAATTTAGATTCGTTTATTTCCCTCACTGATGCGACGAAATTGAGAAACTCCCTTGGAGTTAAAGACTCATAAAGAGTTGGCGTTTCCGGTACATACCCCACAATTTTTTTAACCATATCTCTGTCTTTATTTGTGTCGAGTTCATTTATGAATACATTACCTGAGGTAGATTCGAGAACACCCGCAATAATTTTGAGAAAAGTTGTCTTACCTGATCCGTTTGGCCCGAGAATACCAAAAACCTGCCCACTATTTATTTCCAGATTTATGTTGTCCAAGGCTTTTGAGGTTCCAAATTCTTTTGTTAAATTATTTGCTTTAATTGAAAGTGACAATTTATAAAAGATACAATCTGATAATAAAACCTTTCTTGAAATTTTATGGTATATATATATTCATATATTGATGGAAGGCAAACCCAACGAAATATGTGATAAAAGCGGCGGCAAGAGATAAAATTGCAGCTCTCCCTGCGGCTTTTGAAATATTTGTGTTAAGTGAAAGTGCTACAATAGAATTGGATATAGCCTGAGCTATTGCAACTAGTATCACAGATGTTATGAGTGCTATAAAATTTGTGAAAAATAGAAAGGGGATAATGGGAATTACTGCTCCCATAATATATGATACACCAACAACCGAGGCGGCCTTCCTTGATTTAGCCTTCTCCTTGTTTATGTCATCAGTTCTTTTGGAACCTTTCTTAATTATTTGCTCTTTTTTGAAAAGGGATATCCTGTATTCTGATTCTGATACTCTAGCTAGATATGCTCCCAAAGACATGCTGATTGTTCCACCAATGGCAACAACCAATCCGGAGAGTGCAACTAAAATATGATTGCCAATTATCTCTGACAATCCTGCAATTGCTGCAAGTATTTCAACAAGACCATCGCTCATGCCGTAAATTATGCCCCTGCTATCTTCCAGCTGTTCGTCCTTGTCCGGACTGAACGATTGAAATGTCTCCTCATGATTGATCTCTTCATTGATTATTTTTGAAATTTCATTTTTTTCAGTCCCTTCAGCATCTTTGCTTTCAATATAATTTCTATATTTGTAAATGCTTTCTATTTCGCCCTTTTCCAGTATATTTATTGTAAGGTTTCTCCCTATGATCCGACTGAGGAATATCAGTAACCTGATCTTGACCTTCTTCACCTTGACCGAATCAAGTGAAATCCCCTTTTTATCAGCAATTTTCTTCCAGAATTGAGCATGCTCATTCTCAATATTTGACAATTTGACAAGGCTATCTTTAATGTTTTTTTCTCGGGTTATTAACGCCAGTTTTTTATAAAATTCCCGGTCGGTAATTTCATCCTGATAAAAACCAGAAACTTCCTGATGCTTATTCGGCCTCATCTAAAACTTAAATATGTTTCATTCTAAAATACTTTACAATTTCTTAATAATAATTGCTGTTTCATTATCAAAGATCAATTGCTTAAATTATATCCAAAGATACAATATACGATATTCGTAATTATAGTTCGATTTACATTCACAAACCTATATATTTTTATTAGACATAGTTTAAAAGGATTTTTATGCAAAAAATAAACAGTGAAATTAAAGATGATGTAATCCAAAAAATTATCCTAAAAACAGAGTTGCCGGGGCCAAATGCAAGGAAGATCATAGGGGATGATGAAAAATTTCTTGCCACAACAACCAAGTCATTACCGGCTGTAGCCAGGAGAGCAAAGGGTGTTTTCGTTGAAGATGTTGATGATAACGTGTTCATAGATTTTGCAGCTGGTATCAGCGTTAACAACATGGGGCACATTCATCCATACATTACAAAGAAGGTGGAAGAGCAGCTATGGAAACTTTGGCACTTTGCAGGAACTGATTATTACTATAAAGAACAGGTTGATGCAGCAAGAGCAATTGAGGAGATCGCCCCAGGAAATTTCAGCAAGAAGGTTTTTTTCACAAACAGTGGAACTGAAAGCAACGAGGCTGCAATTAAAGTTGCAAAAATCAACAAGCAGAAACAGGGATTTATAGCATTTATAGGAGGATTCCATGGTAGAAGTCAGGGTGCACTTTCATTCACAGCATCGAAGGCCATTCAGAGAAAGGGATTATTCCCAAGCATGCCAGGCGTTGAGCATGTTCCTTTCCCAAATCCATACAGAAATGTGTTTAATATTGATGGATATGAAAATCCTGAGGAACTCACAGAATTGACACTGGATTTCATTGAGAAGTATACTTTCAAAATGTATGCCCCTCCTGAGAATCTGGCTGCCATAATGGTGGAACCAATTCAGGGAGAGGGAGGATATATTGTGCCACCTCAGGGATTCCATAAAAAACTGAAAAAACTTGCAGAAGACAATGATATGCTTCTCATAATGGATGAGGTGCAGACCGGATTTGGAAGGACAGGAAAATACTTTGCGTCAGAGCACTTCGGAGTTGTTCCCGATATCATATCGCTGGCCAAGGCCATTGCGAACGGCATTCCAATGGGAGCTACAGTCTTTAGAGCGGACATAGATTTCCCAGAGAAGGGTTTACACTCCAATACATTCGGAGGCAATCCTCTTGCATCAGTTGCATGTGTCGCAACAATCGAAGCAATGAAGAAAGAAAACGCTGTGGAAAATGCTGCAAAGAGGGGAAAGCACATGGAAAGCAGACTTAATGAACTTAAGGACAAGTATGATGCAATCGGAGATGTCAGAGGAAAAGGTCTAATGCTTGCCATTGACTTTATTAAAGACAGAAGAACCAAGGAACCAGCCACTAAGCTGAGAGATAAGATTGAGCTTGAATCTTATAAACAGGGAGTACTTCTGCTTTCAACAGGAGAGAGCGCAATAAGAGTAATTCCGCCGTTGATCATCACCGATGAGCAGGTTGACATGGGTATAGAGGCAATGGAAAAAGCCATCAAAAAATCCCTATAGTGATTGAAGGTTTTCAAAGAAAGCAATCATTCTATGCAGTGGGAGACCTTCTTCCCATTGCATTATAAAATTATTATTTTTTGTTATTTTTACATTGGGTATTATGGAATATAGAGATCGGAATCTTCCTCTGGGTTCTCCCGGGATTGAAAAAATTCTCCATGGATCGTCGTTGGCATTTTTTAGCCTGAACGCATAAATCAGAAAGAGACCTGCGTCTTCACACATTTTGCTTAACTTAAGGGCCTGATCCTGATTCTTACCACTGGAAGATGAAAATGTCAAATTATCGCTTGAAGAACTTTTAACCTCAATTATCATTGAAATATCATACCTTATTGCCACTATATCAGCGCCTTTTGAACCTGCTGATCTTGTAACATAGAATGGCGATTTTAAAAGACTTTCCAAAGGCGCTCTCTTCTCATAATCAAGTCTATTGGCAAGTCTCTTTATTGACTCTTTTTTCCCTGAAAGAATTGATACAAGCTCCCTTTCATAAATACTGCCATTCAATAATTGAGATTTATCTCATCCTATTAATTTCTTTCAATCGGGAAAGGGATATACTTAATAATCGCAGAAGAAATCAGCCCGGATCAGAATTAAAGGAACTATGATTCTTGGAAAAATAAGGTTACAAACCAGTGTCATAAGGGCAATGGGTTATGCTGACTTTATTAGAGGCTTCGGCCGATATCCCACTTGGATACTTCTAGTAATATACCTTTCAACCATCAGGGATATGAGTTTCATAGATATTGGTCTCATATTCTTTGTTCAATCCGTCATTTCATTTCCCATAAACATTGCAGGAGGAAGATTCATTGACAGGGTCGGCAGACGATCAATAAGTCTGTTCCTTCCCATACCCCTCGTTATACTATATTTTCTTCTATTTATTTCCGTATTATACAATGGAAATATCTGGTTTCTCATAATAGAATTCGTCTCCACGGGAATTCTTAGCTCAATTCAGTGGGTCGTTATTAACGCAATAATTACGGATAATTCAACTACTGCAGGTCGGTTAGATGCATTCACAGTATTGAGGATACTTGGTAATGCCGGTATAGGTGTTGGTCTTGTAGTGTCAGGGGTATTCTCAATTTTTGAACCTGCCCTATTCTTCATTGTCCCGGGAGCTGGCTCCATCATAGAGTTTTTCATCTTCAAAATATATGTTCCTGAATCCAAGCCATCATTTGCAGAAAACAAACATGAAAATAGTACAAAAATAAAGGTGTACAGAGACGGGCTTCTCATTATAATAGTTGTAATAATGGCAATATCCGCCCTATTCGCCAATCAGTGGGAAACGCCCACATTACCTTTGTACCTGACACGATTCTTAAACATACCTGAGGAATTCATCACAATTCTTTATGCCATTAATACTGTCACGGTAATCGTCTTTCAATATCGCCTGAATATTCTTGCAGAAAAGATAGGATATGTGAGAAGTTTTTCTTTGGGGTTAGTCCTTTACGCCCTCTCGTTCATTGTCTTTGGTCTTACCGGCAATATCATAATTCTTGCACTTAATGTAGTGCTTCTTACACTTGGAGAAAGTCTTACTAATCCCTTCTTCTCTGTAACGGTTTCCAGAATTGCCCCTGCGGATAAACGTGGCGAATACTTTGGATTCAGTTCAGCTATTTCTGGTATTATAGGAACATTTTCTCCCTTTGTGGGTACACTTTTCCTCACGATTTTCTTCAACATACCAATAGATATGTGGCTCTCATTTTCCATGATCACACTGTTCATGGCTTTTGTGGCACTTTTGACAAGAAGAAAAATTCTGGATCGTGAAGAGAAGATAAAGGCAGGTACGTCATAATAAATCCAAAACAGAAAATATATACCAAGAACGTATGGTCGAAATAATGGATGAGATTGTATACCGCCCAGAGAAGAAGTTTTTGGAAACCACTAACATTTATGAGTTGTCACAGAAACTGAATCTCCAGAGCATAGAGGAACTCTATGAATTTGCAGATAAAGAGAGAAAAACTTTCTGGGATGCTGTTGTTGATCACTGTGATGTATCTTTTTTTAAACCTTACACTAAAACTATTGAAGAATCAGAAGGAAAGGAGTGGACGAAATGGTTTAAAGGCGGGACTATAAATCTTTCCTATAATTGTGTGGAAAAGTATAAAGAGTCAAGAGATCCGGCCATAATATGTGAGTTTGAGGATAAGACGAACATTATCATTTCATTTGCAGACCTAGATTCAAAGGTTGGTAAACTGGCTGCCTTTTTAAAGAACATAGGGATAAACCGCGGAGAAAGAATTGGCATATTTATGCCGCTCATACCTGAAGCAATTATTGCTATGTATGCAATAATCAGATGCGGGGCAGTTGCGGTTCCAATGTTTTCAGGATACGGCAGAGACGCCGTTGAAACAAGAATTAAAGATTCATCAATACGATTTCTGTTTACCGTAGGATCATACAAACGGAAAGGAAAGGACATTCAGATGGCAAATTCTGTGAGAGGAATTGAAGGGGTCACGCTCATTTTGAAGGGAAATGCGCAGAAAGGAGATCTGGATTATGACTTGGCAGAGAATTTCAACGGTTATATTGGTTCGGAACATATGGACAGCGAGGAACCAGCCATTATTCTATATACTTCCGGAACCACTGGAAAGCCAAAAGGTACTGTTCATGTACACGGAGGAACAACCGTTAATATATTGAAGGAGGTCAAGTATTATTTAAATTTCAAGGAAAACGATGTTCTTTTCTGGATCACGGATCTTGGATGGATGATGGGACCATGGTCAATAATCGGCGCAAACGGGCTTAAAGGAACCATATTCCTTTACCCTGGCGCCGTAGATTACCCCAACGAAGAGAGAGTTTGGGACATGGTTGACAGGAACAAGATTACTATTCTTGGGTTATCTCCAACATTTGTCAGGACAATGAAATTCAAAGGAGTTAAAAGGAAATTCAATCATATTAAAGCGTTCGCATCAACAGGAGAACCATGGGACAATGAATCGTGGAAGTATCTTTTTGAGCAGTACGGAGATTCAAAGGTACCAATCTGTAATATTTCAGGAGGAACAGATATTATAGGATGTTTTTTAGCGTCAACCCCTGCCACACCCCTGAAACCAAGATGCCTTTACAGAGGATTGGGAATGAACGTATCTGTAATGAATGAAAAAGGAGATGAGGTATTCAACGAGGTTGGATATCTTGTGTCCAAATCCCATTGTCCATCTATGACCAGAGGTATTCTTGGAGATAATTCCCGGTATATTCAATCATACTGGTCAAAATTCAAGGGTAACTGGTATCAGGGAGATTGGGCTGAAATGCATAAGGACGGATATTTCTTCCTTTATGGCAGGGCAGATGAAGTCATAAAAGTGGCTGGAAAGAGGGTTGGGCCAAATGAGATAGAGGATTCTGTGAATTCAGTTAAAGGGGTTGTGGAAAGCGCAGCCACGGGAATTCCAGACCCAATCAAAGGGGAGGCAATAACAATATTTTACACTGGGAAACCTGGGGATGACACTTTACGATCCATAAAGATGCAGGTTGAAAAGGATCTGGGAAAATCTTTCAGTCCAAAATATGTATTTCATATGGAGGCACTTCCAAAGACGAGAAGTGGGAAAATAATGAGAAGGGTCATAAAGAGCACTTTCCTTGGAGAGAGTCCGGGTGATCTTACAGGAATAGATGATCCTTCCATCCTGGAAAAGATTAAAATCATGGGGGTCAAAACCGCTAAAGACAAAGGTGCCGACTAGATTACATACATAAACACATACAAAAAATATTCTTATACAAAATAGCGGTTATTTATTTGTTGCAAAATGTCTACAAACACTATATTTCATGAATGTTACGCATAATTATTGTTCATAATCAATTCAATATTCCAAAGGAATTGAATGAACACCATTTTTTTACTTTAATAAGGCAATTTAAATTGTTGTTGTAAGGTGTATTATCATAATCGTTGGAATAAGACTACTTCACCTTTCATAAAATAATAAATTTCGCAAGAATAGCAGAAAGCCATGTGCATTGAATAAGTTACTCATACCGATAAAGATTTTATCAGCTTCCAATGAATATAAGAAAATATTTTCTTGCATGGTATGTCAACATGCTGATCAAAGAAATGTTTAATAAGAAGATAAAATATAGAAGTGGTTCATATGACCGTTCTTAAAAGGGAAATCCTTCTAAGGGCTCTTGAGAATACCTATGGTAAAAAAGGCATGGCCAAGGAGGATGTTTCTGAGCTCTGTAACTTTCTTCTATCTTTTTTTGGGTATGAGGATTATGTTCTTGATAATGTCCTTTCCCCGCCTGAAAGGGATATTTTCTACAACCTCGAAGAATATGGGTTTCTCATGACTAGCAGGGAAGAAGTTACCATAAGCAAGGGGAAAACATGGAGAATTAACCAGTGGGCATACATAAGAAACAATATATTGAAGATGTCCAATGAGATCAAAGTTGAGGAACAGCCATACAGCATATATGACGAAGTTTTTAAGGATCTCGAAGCTTTAAACAACGATTAATAACAATTCTAATTTTTTTAGTGCAAGGAATTTTTTGTAAGAAGTTTCTTCGCAAATTTGAGGAGCAATGTAACATTCTATATAGAATAACTAGATACTGCAGAAAGGTGGTTTCCTGGAACAACGATTGAGGTTTCGGGCCTCGATTTCAGGTATGAAAACGGATTCAAAGTATTTCACGATATTAACTTTTCAATAGACACAGACAAGTTTACTTCTATTGTCGGTCCATCGGGAGTAGGTAAATCCACCCTCCTCAGATTACTTGGAGGCTTTGTAGAACCTGAAGCAGGTCAGGTTTTTTTGAAGGGAAAACCCATACTGAGGCCCACCCCTCTTGTGGCTATGGTTCACCAGTCAATTGTTACATTTCCATGGATGAATGCCCTTGAAAATGTAATGCTCTCATTGAAGAACAAGAGATTGTCCAAGGAAGAGGTTAAGAGTACTGCAATGAAATCCCTTGAAATCGTTGGACTGCAAGGATTCGAGGAACTTTTTCCAAAGGAGATGAGCGGAGGTATGAGGCAGAGAGTTGCCGTTGCAAGAGCTTTGGCCGCAGATCCCTTGGTTCTATTAATGGACGAACCCTTTGCTCATCTGGACGAACTTACTGCCGAAGGCTTAAGGCAGGATATTTACAGTATTCTATTTAATACCGAAACAAAGTTAAAATCAGTAATTATGGTATCGCACAACCTCACAGAGGTCGTGGAACTTTCCGACAAAGTAATAGTTCTGAATGGTTCTCCTGCGACCGTAGTGGGAAAAATTGATATTAATATGCCACGACCTAGAAGCCCAAGAGAACCTGAATTCGACCATTATCTCGATCTTCTATATGGTTATTTGACCAAGGCTAAGGTGAAGACCAGTGAATGATATCCTTCTAATAATTCTCGCAGTTTTGGCAACCTCGGGAAGAGTTCTTGGTCTGATTGGTTTTTCAATTGTGTCAGGATGGTTTCTATCATACCTTGCAATCAAAAACCGATGGTTTGAATCCATATTCATATCAATCAGTGAAATATTTGAATCGGTACCGGTAATAGCCTTTTTTCCAATAGTTCTGGTTATATTTATAACAAATGTTGGAGGGGAACTCGGTGTTGAACTAGCTGCTGATTTCCTTGTATTTACCGCAGTTGTATGGAATTTATGGCTTGGTGAATATCAGGCTTTCAAAACGATCCCCAAGGAGATGGTGGAAGTTGCCGACAATTACAACTATTCTTTGCTAGAGCGTTTAAGATTTGTATACATCCCATTCTCCATACCAAGAATTGCAGCTAATCTTTTTCCAAGCGTTTCTGACGGTTTTTTCTATATCACAGTAAGTGAGGTTTTTAGCATTGGCATTACAACTTATGAAACGTTTGGAGTCGGATCAATATTAGATAAGTATGTTGCTGCAGACAATACCTTTCTCATAGGGGTTACGCTCATCGTCCTAGGCATAGTTGTTGCAGCCATAGTTATCACATTAAAGGAAATCGCTAAAAGGGCGGTGGCAAAATATGCGCTTGATACAGATGTTCCCATAATCAGAAGGGGTAAACCCAGGTTCAGGCAATCCGCAACATTCTCCGCTATTGCATCAATAAATCCCCTTGGAAAACTGGCAACTTATAATAGAATAAACAGAAGAAAGAATGTTGATCTGGAAACTTTGTATTATAAAGAGGGAAAAAAGAGAAACTATGCAATTATTGGTGCCATTATTGGAATAAGCATTCTTGCACTTTTACTCTATGAGACTTTTAAGATTACAACATCAATTTCCATGGGCGAATGGGGTTACCTCATAGGAAAGACCCCATATCTACTGGTCAATCTTCTCTATGACTATATTAGGGTAGCAATCATAACACTGGTTTCCACAGCTTTTGCAATATTTTTTGGTTATTATATGGCAACGCACAGGAAGGTTGAATCTGCAGCAATACCTTTAATACAGGGATTTAGCGCATATCCTGTGCCAACTTATTTTCCATTTCTATTCTTTGCGGTTTATCCTTTCATTGCCTCCTCATTTGGCAGTTTGACAGATGAATTTTTTGTTCTTGGATTGGGATTTATAAGTACCTTTTACTATGTATTTTACAGTTTCTGGATGGGAATTAAAGCAATGCCTGTTGAGTATGAAGAATTGATGAGAAATCTTAATTTGGGCTATTTTAAAAGATTAAGATACATCGTGCTTCCATCCACTTTCCCGTACCTTGTAACAGGTATATCGTCCACGATTAACAGCGCATGGGGAGGATTAATGATCGGTGAATACTGGCCTCACATAGCTGGGGGGAAAACATTAACGGTTCAGTTTGGTCTAATGAAGATCATTGATCAAGCAACTGCAAATGGGAATATCGCACTGGCAGCTTGGGGCTCTTTTCTATTCGCAATTATAGTGGCGATTTATTCAATATTATTCACACGTAAAATGATGGATCTTGCAAGAAAGAAATATGTTGCTGAAGAAGGAATATACTCAGCCTGAAAGGTCAATATTACACTTTTGGAAACGTGAAGAACTGCGTCAAGAGGCGGCTATAAAGCCATCTTCGGTCTTCCTGATCAATCCTGAATAAACACCCCACTCTATGAGGGTAACCTCAAGGTTGTGGAATCCTGAAGGGCTGTTGTACTTTTGAATACCGTTTTTTTCAAGCTCTTCCTTTATATCTTCAAGTTGAAACTCCTTCATTTTAAGAGCGGTTGCAAAGGGTTCAAAATCCTTGACAACTGATTTTAACATCTCTTTTCTTACTTTTGGTCCCGACCCAATGAATTTCTTTCCGCTTTCTGTTATCCAAATATCTCCCTGATCGGTACCAATGAATGATAATGAACTTGCGGTGTACACAATTGGCATGAGGTCGTCCAGATCAACCTCCATCTCCTTTTCTAGCTCAAAAAGATCCGTCTTACTTTTGAATACATAGTTCAGCATATATAGTAATCCTACCAAATCAGCTATTCTTGAATCTGGTTCAATAATTTCCATGTTTTCATTTCTATTCATTTTACATATTTAAAATGTACGCGTCATTTTCAAGCAATGGATTCTAGGCACCAAGTGATTCAGTGCATGCTGAATAACAGATATTTATGCAATGGATATTATAATTCTACGGTCATGAATGAAATACACGGGGATTCTTTGCATATTTAGTTTTAATTATCACCAGTGAAATTATTGGAGCTATGGCCATATATGCAAAGGCATAAAGTTCATTCTGAAGGTATGAAACGGCACCAAATATTGCAGGTATTGTAATAAACAGCACATTGTTATAGGACATAAAATAGGAATTGGCTGCATTCAAACTTTCCCTTGGTACCCCACGACTCAACATTATGGTAGATATTGGAAAAATTCCTCCATGGGGAATTCCCAGCACTGCTATTACAAAGAGAACAGCGTATACATTATGGAAAATCGTGAGTACGGGTATGAGAACAACGGAAATTATTGTAAGGTATATGAGAAAGAAAAGTGGTTTTTTTATGGATTTCAATGGACGAATAAACAGGTAAATTCTAGTGGCAAATGACGTGAGGAAAAACAGTATATATACGGAAAATGAAAAAACCAGAGAAACATGGAATTCGGTTCTCAGATAGATCGCCATGAACACGGTGAAAGCTGCAAAAGGAACATTATATGCGGTGATAGCAAGAATAGAAGCTAAGAATCCAGGATTTCTGCCAATGCCTGAAATTCCCTTCGTTTCGTTCTTTTCTTTAAACTTAACAAGAAAGGACAATGCGGAAACTACAATCATAAAGGGAAGGAATTCCAGAATGATTGAGTTATAGGGTAGAAAAGAGAGTGTTTCAGTTTCAATGGTTGGTCCTATTACCAGTCCAAGACTTAGTGAGATTGAATAGCCAGCCAAAAAGCGCTCCCTGGTGACACCCTCTGAAACCATGGAGATTGAGGTTATGAGGTTTGTAAATAAAAATCCGGTAAAGAATCCAAATAATCCTATGGCAGCCCAGAACAGGTCTATATTTCCAAACAGAAGCAAAACTTCACTAAGGGTAGCAAGTATGGTGGCACTCACAAAGACATTTTTTCTCATTCTTGAGTCAAGTCTGGGATTTATGAGGGCGGTTGAAATCAGAGTGGTTGCATAAATCAGAGTACCGGTAAGACCCACCTCAAAACTGTTCATTCCATAGGAGTATTTTGCGATTAATGGTGCCGTGGTAGAAATCATATTGTTGGTAATTCTAGTTGCAAAGGCCATTGCACTTATCATTAAAACATATAAGGCAATCTTTTTTGTTTGTGAAATCATCTCTTTCTCCTTAAGATTGCAAGGACAGTTCCAATGCCTAAGGTTACTGCTCCAATTGCAAACCCATATTTCGGACTATCCACCAAAAGATGCTTTATGGGATTTTTCCTTGGATCAAACTGATCAACATGCATTTCGTAGTGATCATCAAATTCAACGACGTGGATCCCACGATCCGATCCACCTACGGTCGCCCTCCAGTCGGCTTTCTGTCCTTTCAATTCACCCAATGATTTTCTGAATATTCTGGTTGATTCAGGTCCAGGTATCTGATGACCATTGGATATCTTTGGCACATTCATTTTTCCTCTGATTAAGAGTTCTGCGATCATATTGTTCCAGAATTCGTCACCAGAATCAGACATCATTGACCTGAAATTGCATTGAGATATTTTAACAATTGTCAATCTAAATCATAACTCCCCTGCATAACTTGAATGCCGGTTTTGAGAATTATTGCACACATACAAATGAACGCGTTTATCGTGGAAATTCAAAAACATAAGGTATTGTTCAAATTATTCTCACAACCTTAAATATAGGTTATGATAATATATATAAGAGTTAGAATGTCCGAGAAAATAGTCATAAGCGGTGGTACTGGCTTAATAGGATCAACACTGATTAAAGAGCTCATTGGAAAGAAATATGAAGTAGTTATGGTAACGAGAAATCCGGAAAATGTTAAGAAGGCATTTTCTGAAATATCTGATGTTGTGAAATGGGACCCTAAAAATCCTGAAAATCTGGCTAATTATATTGAAGAGTCTAGGGCAGTGATTAACCTCTCAGGTGCACCAGTCTTTGCAAAATGGAAAGGGGATTATTCCGCTCAAGTCAGAGATAGCAGGGTACTTGGTACTAGATATATTGTTGAATCGATTAAGAAAGCAAAAAATAAGCCAGGGTGTCTAATCAATGGCTCTGCTTCTGGAATTTATGGCTACGGAAAGACTTTCGGCGGAGTTAACGATGAGAGCAGTAAACCTTCGAGCGACTTCTGGGGTTCTCTGGTTCAGGATTGGGAGAAAGAGGCCATTTTAGCCGAGAACGAGGGTGTTAGAACGGTTTTACTGAGGACAACACTTGTCCTGGAAAAGGATAAGGGTGCACTGGAGGCCCTTGTCCCGTACTTCATGAAGGGTCTTGGTGGTTATGTAATGCCAGGGAAACAGATATTTCCATGGATTCATATTAAGGATGAGATAGGAGTCATAATAAAAGCCATTGAAAATCCTTCATTCCATGGGCCTATAAATCTAGTTGCCGGCAACGATACATCGAAAGAATTCTCCAGAAAGCTTGGAAAGTCGCTTCATAAGAGATCCGGATTACCCATACCACAGTTTGTTATCAAGAGAATGTTCGGAAAGGCATCTGATCTTGTTACTGGGGGTTCTTATGTTGAAAGTAAAAGGATGGATGAATTGGGCTATAAACCGGTATTCAAAGAGCTTGAATCTGCTATTTCCTCGCTCTACAAATAGAACCTGATACATTTCATCGGGGTAAATAGATCAGCCAACGTGAAGAATCAAGTTTCTCCCGGATTCTGCCAGTTCAAGTTCTATGTATTTATTCTCAAACCTAACTCTTCTCTCCATATTGCGTGAGAAATAAACAGTGTTAAATGGAACAAATTTAGAAAGGTTCATGATATTATATTTGAAATAACCTGGCACATGAAACGAGTAAGCTGTCAACATGTAGTCAAGGAACTGCTCTCCAAATTCATAGGCGAGTCCTGCAAAATCATATGTCGGATCTCTGAAAGAAAAATCACCCCAGTCAATGATCCCGGAAATTTTGTCTCGGCCCTCATTATATATGATATTGTTTGACATAAAATCACCATGGGATGGTACAATTTTCCAGTCCATGTCTTTCAATTGGGAAAGGGATTTCTCCATAATTTCAATATAGGAGGAAACGTTTTTCTCATGCTTCATTTCTCTGAAGTATTCCAATACTGATTCCAACAATTCAGAATCGCTCTCATTTCTTTCATTTTGAATACCTGATATTCTCGAAGTAATGGTCTGAACCATCTCTTCAGGAATGTTATGAAGTTGCTTGAGAAACAGACCAAGAGATTTTGCAATTGTATGATCGCGGTCATCAATCATATGGGTATTTTGCAACTCAATACCAGGTAGCATTTCATAAAAGACGATTTCCAGTTTTTCTCGATTAACGGAATCAATTTCAGCAAGAGTCATTTCAGGTACCGGTAAAGGCAATTTTTTTCTGAGAAGGTCAGTTACAATCTTTTCTTTCTTAATGGAACGTTGTGCGTTGATATCTCGCGGCACCTTTACCACGATTTCATCATTCAAAATGAAGAATCTTGAATCCCAGCCACCTTTCTTTTCGTATATTGTTTTTATATTCTTATTGCCAATTGGCAAACCCCGTAACTGGTTTACATCAAATTCGTATGATTGCATTTACCATGCCTCTAAGGTAAATCTATGCGGAGGTATTATATTGAATATTGTACATTTTTCGAAATACTCCATCAGAGTTTAACAGTTCATCGAATGTTCCCTCCTCAACCTTTTCTCCATTTTCAAAGGAAACGACCCTGTCAACAAGGGAAATCATTGAGAATCTATGGGTAATCAATATGAGGGTTTTTCCCTTAAGGAACGAATTCAAGGATGAAATAATCAACTTTTCAGAATATGGATCAATCTGTGAAGTAGGCTCATCCATAATTAGAATTTCTGGATCTCTGATGAACGCTCTTAAAATGGAAATAGCCTGTCTCTGACCTTCCGACAGGTTTCTTCCCATCTCTCCTATATCACTGTTCAATCCCGCCTCAAGATTTTCAAAGAGGGGGTATAATCCAAACTGCTTTGCCTTATCTATTATCATCTCATCGGTAGCTTCTGGGAAGAATGTCTTCACATTATCAATAATGGAACCGCGGAACATGAAAGGTTCCTGTAAAACTGGGGCAATCAAATGTCTATAGGTGTTTGTATCAATAGTTTTTAGATCAACGCCATCAATGTAAATATTTCCAGAGGTAGGATTATAGAACTTTAGCAACAGGTTTGAAAATGTGGTTTTTCCCGCACCGGTATGGCCAACAATTCCTACCTTTTCACCCTTCTTGATTTCAAGATTTATGTTTTTTAGAGCAGGCGAATCTCCATAGTAGAATGAAACATTATTGAATTTTATTGAGTCTGTAAACGTTTCCACTTTCTTATTTCCGCTCCTAGTTCCTTCATCTGGGGCACTGTCAATGATTCCATAAATTCTGGTGATTCCCACCATGGAAGACTGGTAAGAATTGTAAAGCTGTGAAAGTTGAGTCACCGGATCAAAGAATTCCTGGACATACACAACGAAACTTACCAGAATACCAACTGAAATTGCACTGGCTAACAATTGCTGGGCTCCTGCTATTAAAACGATGGCTATACCTGTGGCTTCGATGACCCGAATGATTGCGCCATACATTGATGATAATCTTGCCGCTTTGAGATTTGCTTCAAAGTTATCATTGTTAAGGCCATCGAATCTGGTCGCCATGCGGTCTTCAACATTGAATGACTTTATTGCCCTGATCCCACTGATATTCTCTGCAAGGTTTCCTGTTATTGCAGCTATGGTTCTTCTGGTTCTCAGATAATTTCTTCTGACTCTTCTCTGAATTGATATTGTGAATCCGGACAGCAATGGAATAACTATGAGAGCATAGAGAGTGAGATTAAAATCCAGATAGAACATAATGGAAATGGAAACGATTACGGTTGAAATTCCCGATACAACCTGCGGTATCTGAAATGTCAGAAATTCACTCAAGGTCTCTGCATCATTGGTTATCCTGCTGATTAGATAACCGGTTTTGACCTTCCCGAAAAATGAGACGGGAACCCTCTGAACGTTTTCAAAGGCACGGTCTCTCAATTCCTTAATGGTTTTTTGGGCAACGCCCGTTGAACTTATGGTTCTTATACGGTTGGAGAAGAACTGAATGATATAGAATCCCAGAAATGCAGAGCCAAATATGTATAGATCGGTGAAATTTCTATTGATCACGCCATTTATTGCAAAGCCAAGTGCAAGTGGGTAAAGAGTGCCGGCAATTGCTGTTATGACTACCGCTGTGATCAGATAGGCGCTGTCCCTGCGATGAGAAAGAATTTGCCTGACCAGACGCCTGAATACACGTGCGCCCTTTTCACTCTTTAATACATCTTCTTCTTCCTCCTCGTAACTACGCGGCATTGCTATCACCCCCCTGTTCAAAGGTAAAACCGTCGGTAATCCCCTTTAAATCCCCTGCAATGTCAAATATTTCTTCAACGGAACCGTTTTGCAATCGAAGAACCCGATCTGCGAATTTTATGGCTGAATCTCTGTGTGTGACAATGAGAACCGTGGTTCCTGACATTTCTGATTTCACCCTCCTTA
>JAJZJZ010000162.1 GCA_021809755.1 Thermoplasmata archaeon | reverse complement strand
TTTCTTATCTTCATAAGAATGGAGAAGTTCCTCCAGAATGTCATGGGTATTCCTTGGCTCCATCATTCCAATCCTTAGCTTAAAATTATCATTTATTTGAGATATCTGCCCGACCAGTTGGGCAAGGCTTGTGTTTATGTCCTTTCCGTATGCCGCAGTGTCAAGTGATGTAATCCTTACTTCACGTATTCCCCTTTCGAGTTGCATCCTGATCTGATTCACAATCTTCTCCGGCTTTCTGGATACGAGCTTCCCTCTTGCAATGTGAGATATGCAAAAGTTGCAGCTTCCTGTGCATCCCTGGTTTATGGGTATACCCTCAAAAATTGATGGTTCCTTTATTTCAATGTCATCCAGGCTTCCGGAATAGAATTTTCTGAATTCTGTTGGATCAACAATATCTATCATTTCATCCTTCAAAGAGCCTGCTGAAACTGGGGGAAGACAGCCCATAACCTTAACCTTTGATTTTTCTGAAAGTTCCCCAATGCGTCTGAGCATCTTCTCTTCTGTATGCTTTATGACAACGCACGTTCCTATTACACTGATATCTGCTTCATCAGGAGAATCTACTAAAATGCCACCTTCATTAAGCATTTTGTTGACATACAGTCCTGTTTCACTCTTTGACAGAGTGCACCCATATGATTCAACAAATATCTTTTGTACCATTTACCTTGTATTTTATCCTGGTATTAATCTTCTGACAAAATTCATTAGACATACAATTAACCCTTCCAAAAATCAGTTTAGAAACAAGTGAAATATATCTAAGTGGCACCTTTTTTCCATGGCAGGAAAATACCTCGTCACGTTTATCACCACAAATTTAATTCTTTTATAGTAAAAGTGCCGTGGAGCAATCCTGAATTCAGGGCAAAACTTTTATTTGCCTTTACTCATTATAAAGGATGCAGTTTTATTTATCATCCATAGGATTGGGCAGAGAAACTCATAAACTGAAGGGAATGCTTCCGGAAAACAGGCTCACTGCGTATATTCCCAATGCGATTGACTATTCCAGTGATATTTCAAGGAGAACTGAAAGCAATAACCATGACATGAATGATCTGAGATCGGTTGGACTTGACCCTGAAATCCTTGATCTGAGAGACTACTTTGGGAAGACAGATAGACTGGAGAGTGCTCTGGAAAATTTTGGAGTAATATGGGTTAGAGGTGGAAATGTCTTTGTTCTCAGACAGGCTATGCGGCTGAGCGGTTTCGATGCTATCATTAAAAAACTGAAAAAAAGAGCCATTCTTTACGGCGGCTACAGCGCAGGTGTATGCGTGCTGTCACCCACCCTTCATGGTCTTGAACTTATGGACGATGTTTCTCAAAAGCCTTATGGCAATGATATTGAAACAGTCTGGGAAGGGCTCGGTTTAATCGATTTCTCTGTTATTCCCCATTACCAATCGAATCATCCGGAAACAGATTCTGCGGAACCTGTTATTCAATACTTTGTGGATAATGGAATAACATTCAGAACCATGAGAGACGGCGAAGTAATAATTATTGAATAAATTCTTAATTTATAACTGAAGTAAAGCAAAAATAAACTATTCATGATTTTCATAACTGTAAAACTGTTTTTCTTACAAAAAAGTGAAGAAACAGCAGTTTTGACTGGCCCTTAAACTTTATCAGCAATTGGTTTGTCCTGCGCATTGATTTCCCCAAAGCACAGAATTGGCCGCATATATCTTTAAATTATAGCTTCCCTGGTTTTCCATACCGAATACATCAATGATATGCCAATTTTCCGTGTTATTTCCAGTAATTGGGGTATAAAATGGAGTTCTTTGCCCTGCAAAATGTTCTGTAACTTCGTTAATAGATAGCAAAGCTATGGAACATCCAGTGCTGTTTGTTATACAAACGTTAACTATTGAATCGTTTGCATACATAAGGAAAACAAGGCACTTTGTGCCATTTGGAACGTTGAAATACATAAGGTTTTGACCTGACAGATTATTAAAATTATGGCTCTTCGTACTTTTGTGCGGGTTCTTATTTGAAAGTTTAACTGGAATTATATAGATTTTACTGAATCTATGCCAATTCCGGTCCAGTGCTAATCAATTCAGACTTTTAACCCTTCTGGGAAAGCCCATTTTATAGTGGAATAATACAAACGTCAAGTTCTTACCCACATGAAAATCAGATGAACCAATATAATTTTGTGTACAAGAATATCATCGCTCATATTTGGAAAACAAACAAATTAATATATTCGAGTTATGCAGAAAAAGTATGTTGAATGGAAACGCCAAATTAATTCGTACTTATCCCCTGTGGAGAACATATTTGGCACATGATGGCGTTTGGGGGCGAGAAAGTGCGCTTAATATACAAGGTTTTTATTTTATTTATAATAATCATTCTTATTTTTTCTATCGGTGAATTTTATCTCATGCAAATAAAACTGGTTAACCCATGGGATAGTTCGGTTACCATTGAGGCAGATTTCACTGCGAAAAATTATTACAATATGAGCGACGTAGAAGCATTCGTAAACGCATCATTTACAGGATCGCCAATAATAGGAATTTGGAACGGTGGGGGCGGTTTCCAGTTACATCTGGTATATATTGGAAACACAACGCAGGAACTTTCACAGAACCTGACATCGTATCATGAAATTAATGGATCGACCATTTCAATTCCCTGTTATCTTAATATTTCAAACATAAATGCAAGTTCGTTACAAAGAGCAAACTGTATAGAACAGGGCGTTAATTTAACCAATAACCATCTTCACGGAACATCAAAAGCCACAGTATTTTACAATATACTTGCCCCTGCCGGGTACTATGGGTTTAAGCTGATCATATATGGTGGTAATAGTGAAATTGGTTCACTGAAAGTAGTTCTGAACAGAGAATATATCTACGTTCAGCACGAAACGAAAGGTTCGGGGCAGCCTGTACCATACTTGAATTGAAATATGTGTATATGAAATTGGGCGGTAAAAAATGGAAGTCATAAATGTAATGAATGTTTCAAAAGCGTATGGTGTTCTATGGAGAAAGAGCATCCTATAATAAGTTTCCTTAACTGAAATTTAATGTGCAGGAGTTATAGCTTCCGCTGATCTATGTGCGTTTATGTATTCTTTTTCTTCAGTTTATTCCTGTTTCCTGAATTTTTCAGGTATC
>JAJZJZ010000161.1 GCA_021809755.1 Thermoplasmata archaeon | reverse complement strand
TTATAATTTTCTTTTTTGACTAAGGAGTTAGGTTTTACTAAAACAATATATTGGGTATAATCAATCTTCATCATTTTTTATCTTGTGATAACATCCTTAAACATTATAAATAAGTTTAGATTGGAGGTTCTATTTTTTATTCTTATTATCTCTGTCTGGTTTTTTCTGCTTCTTCCTGTTGTTCTAATATGAAGCTTTGCTTTTCACTTTGCCAGGTTTTAGAATCATTTCCATACTCATCTACTAGCTTATAAATTGCATCAATCGCTAAGCTTTTTTTGTGGATATCAAGGCTAACATCATAATTATTTGTTGTTGTGAGTTTGTCCCTAAGATCCTTGTAAGCATTGAAGTTCGATACCGTCATAAGAGGTCCATCTAAATCTTCCATAAATATTCCTATTTCTAATTTAGCGCCGATATCTTGTTCGATTATGCTAAAAACAAGTGACCTTAGTGGAAAGCCTCTTCCGATTCTGTATTGAAAGTCTGAGGAACTTAAAACACCATTTCCTCCTTTTTCGGTTTGTGTTCTCGCGGCATAGGCTGAATCTTCTGTTTCATCTTTGACGATATTCCTGATTAAAATCCCTCTAAAAGGTTTAGATTTCTTTGCCTTCCAGCACACCCATAGAAGAAAGTCATCTATATTTATTTTTATTTGAGAAAAAAGATTGAATGTCATGTTTTGTTTTATGTTTAAATAATTCAAGACAGTAAAAACACTTTTGTTACTCGTAATGATTATATTAGGATCTGAATGCTCAGGTGTAGCAGGTAAAGAGATTATGTAAGCTTCCATTTTTTTTGTCTTTATGATATTGAAATAATTCTCTTTAGCTTTTTCTTTTTCCTGTTTTGAAGCATTAGGGAGCATATAATCAACTGTACTCTCCGCTAGTTCATCAATGTCAATTTCTCCCATCTTTTTCTCTCTAAGGTAATCAAATAATTTTATTCTTTCATGGATATTAATACTATAACCAGTACCGGTAAGACCATTTACGGGTATTGGTAACTCACTCTTCATTATCTCTATATTTTCTTTCTTCACTTTTTCTAAATCTATATTACCCTCATACACCAACACTGCATATTTCACAAGACCACCCGATCTATTATACATATTCATCATTATTTCAACACTATTTAATCATTTCGATTTCTCTTATGCGTGCAAATTTCTTTTCTTCCCCTAACACCTTCTCCACTTTTTCCAATTAGTCCGAGCACGTTCCCCTCATTCATTCCAGTTTCACACTGCAAATCAATCTTTACCATGCTCTTTTGACCTCTTTACTTTTCTACCTCTTTTGATGCATTAATCAAAAAATCAAATTGTTCCTTTGATATAACCCGGTATGGACTTCTATCCTTTCTATGAATTCTGAAATTTTTAAAACTTGGAACACCAGGTATATTTCTTATTATTTTCAAATCAATAGGGGTTTTTAATATATCTAAGGTACTTTCATCCATCACGTTTCTAAAAGGAAAGCAATAATCTGAGTCTTCACATCCTTCGTAGTTTTCCTTCATTTCATTAGGAATTACATTGGTAATCACAGTAATTGCTTCTTGAAATTTATCATAAAGTAACAGTTTTGTTCTTCCACCCTTCATGTAATTGGTTGGTGTACCCCATATCCATAGGTCATCATGACCCATCACGTTAGGCCATTCTCCCGTACGCATCAGATCCAAGTAATCGCTTTCACCATGTGGAAGCACGTCATGTTTACTGAATACCCATGTCTCTTTACCAAACCATATTTTACATATAACTCCATATTCCTTTTTTGTATTACTCATTTCACAACCATCTCCAAAAACTATTTTGTCTTAGGGCTTGTTCTATGTGCCAACGATCTATTCTTTCTGAAATCATCTGTTTTATTAATTTATCTGTTGTAGAAATTGAATCGTCTTTTTCATGATATTTCCTATTTACACACATTCTCATTCCTCCATCTCTTTTTCAACCTTTTCCAACATAGAGCCGATTCTCTCTCCTTTCTCAGTCAATTCCAACCTACTCTCCTGCAGGCACTTGGAGTCCAGATCTCTTAAAATTTCAGTTGATCCGGGGAGTTCATCATTGATCTCCTTCATGTTCATTGGTCCGTTCCTGAACAGGTGCAGTATGACTTCACAACGGTCGGTTGCTATGAGCTCTTTCCCATTAGGAATTGTTTTTAACAATTGCATTTCATT
The DNA here is from genome assembly GCA_021809755.1 of Thermoplasmata archaeon. Taxonomy (GTDB): domain Archaea; phylum Thermoplasmatota; class Thermoplasmata; order Thermoplasmatales; family Thermoplasmataceae. The sequence continues at coordinate 975 of JAJZJZ010000161.1, read as the reverse complement.
TGAATCCTTCGGGCACTCGGGTTGAAGATTTAAAATTCTATCTTTCTCATTATCCATTTCTTTATCAATATCTCTCGACATGATCTCCAATGAAACCATTGTTGAAATGTAACAACTACTCGAGTACCTTTTAATATAAGTCAAAGTTGACTTGTTATTATATCTTATTTCATTGAAAACTCTTGCACAACTGTCATATTGACATGTTTTTGAAAGAGTATCAATCATATAAAAGATAATATCTATACGTTAATAATATTATTCATTTTCAAGAAGCTAAAGGTTATCATTGAAGCTAGCTTGTGATTTACTAATTATTCAACTGGAAAATGCCATAACAGTCAATACATAACAGACATAATTTTGTAAAGAATTGCAAAATCAAAAACTATTCAATATATTTATACGTCAAAACTAAAAAATCACTCTATAATTAAGAGGTCACAAACTCTCAAAAACAACAGTTGTCAGAGAAGCAGCATTGAATTCAATTTCACTGGAAAGGATTCTTGAACTGAATTTCTCGCCAACTGCACCCTGGATGAATCTCAATGGAAGATTGTATCCTTCTGGCGATGCAGCTTTTACAATATCAGAAGGAGCATTCCATATCATATCCCAGTCGCCATTATTGAATGCTGAAATACACAGATCAAGATATTCTTTTGCCTTTGGAGGTGTCTCTCCACTTCCATGCTGGAACAGGTCCAGCCTGTGGATCAGTGAGCCGGTTGAGAGAACGCAAATCCTCTTCTTGATAGATGTTGATCTCATCAGCCTGCCCAACTGCACATGGGCATCCGGACCAATTTCAGGACATATTGATAGTGGCACTACAGGCACATCACCATCCCTGAAGACATGAACAAGGGGAGACCATGCACCATGATCAAGGCCCCAGTTCCTGACTGATCTAATCCTTATTCCATTCTCATTTCCAAGGTTCATGATCTGCTGTGCAAGTTCCGGATCACC
>JAJZJZ010000160.1 GCA_021809755.1 Thermoplasmata archaeon | reverse complement strand
ATAGCCTCTTTTTTAGACATCTTTCCAGATGCTGATATGGCCTCAAGCAATCTATCCATGAGGTTTTCCTCGCTTTTCTCCTCAAATAATTCATTCTCAGTAAAGACAAAATCTATTGGAACTATTACTCCTCTGGCGTTAAAGTTTGGAAGAAATTTCCCTGACTTTTCGGAAACCAATCCGATTTCCTTTGCTGACTCTATAAATTTAGAAATCTTATCTTCCCCAAGGATTTTTCTCTTATAGCAAAGAACGTTAATGAAATCCTTCTCCGTATATTCATTGGTATTTTTTCTCTCTGCCGCAACAATTGCTATTAATTTCCTTCCGATATCCTTGTTCATTTTATCTCAACTTGCTAATGGGGTACCTCTACTAACATTTTTTTATTTTGCGCCTAAATTTGAATGGTGGAGATTTCAATCCAGTGGCAATCTATTTTTTCTGTATCCATCCATACCTTCCTTCACAGTGGCTACTTTAAAACCCCGATCTGCCATAAAAATGGCAGCATACAGACTTCTATTACCATGTTCACAAATTATTGCATATTTTTTATTCTTGTCAAGTTGATGAAGTGAATTTGGAATATCATTCATTGAAATAGTTTCGGCATCTGGTATGATTCCGGATGTCCATTCATAAGGTTCTCTGACATCTATGATCCTCCATTCTCCCATATCCTGCATCAGTGTTGCTACATCTATCTCAGATAAACGAGATTCATCTAAATTAATTCTCTTTTTAAATGCTTCATACTCAAATATGTTTGCATCTGACCTAAAATTTCTAACCCTTGTAGTAAATTCCTCCGAGTTGGAAATTTGTCCGGTAACTATAATGACATTATGCGGTATGTTTTTCAGATATTCTCCTATTTCATGAAACCAGAAGTCGTTCGTATAAGGAGCAAGTATGGAATCTGGAATATGACCGCTCATATATTCATTGAGACCCCTGGTATCTATTATGGTAACCTTTCCCTCTCGTATTAATTCAGATATATTTTCAAAATCCATTAAGATGTTAAAACATTCAGTAAAAATAACTTATTGTTATTTGTAGAACAAATAATTTGATAAATAAAAAAAATAAACCTGATTATTAGAAGAACATTTTCTTCCTGATAGCTCCGTTCACTTTGGCTTGTAGAGCTTCATCTATGGTCTCGATGTGATGATCGTGCTTTGCATGTTCTACAATTTTTGGCATTAATTCTTCTTTTGTCTTTGCACTAGCAGTAAAACCACAATCCATTCCAATGTCTTTACATTTGAATCCATAACTTGCCATGCCAATATATTGATTAAATATATTTAAATCTTTATATGGAACAAAAGCAATATTTAAATTAGAATATCAACTCTTAAAAGCACTTTTAAATCATTGAAGCCCATACATAAATATTGATAAACAGAGAGTTAGCTAAAGAGATAAAATCCTTAATGCCCTTAACAGCAAAGCAAAATAATCCTAATGAACCGGTTTCTATGTGGACCGAAAAGGATCGTTTGAGGGGTTATTCTGAACCTACTGCAGTTGTGATTTTCAGAACCACCGGCTGTTCATGGTATAATTTCTCCTCGTGTTCAATGTGTGGATATTTTAATGATATTTCACCCAATGTATCCATAGAGAATTTAAAGAAACAAATTGATTCACTCACTTCATTTATTGGCGATATTAAAGTGCTAAAGGTTTTCACTTCCGGTAGTTTCTTAGATCCAAAGGAATTCCCAATTGAGGCACGAGACTATTTTATTCAGCAACTTCAGGGTAAAGTTGAAAAGGTACTTGTTGAATCAAGGACTGAATACATAACACTTGGTAATCTCAGTTCTTTCTCTAACAACGGAATTGATACAAGAGTTGCAATAGGTCTGGAAACAGCCAATGATGACATAATGAAGAATATTATTAACAAGGGATCAACTTTTAAAAAATATGTGAATGCGGCGAAAGTAGTTTCCCAGTTATCAATGGAATTAAGAACATATCTCATCTTTAAACCATTGTTCTTATCGGAAAAGAAATCCATTAATGATGTTCTTGAATCCATTAAGCTGGTCTCAACTTTAACTGATGATGTTTCGATTAACCCAATGAACATTCAGAGGAATACGCTTGTGGAAAAATACTGGAAAAAAGGGCTCTATCGTCCACCCAGGCTTTGGAGTATAGCTCGTCTCCTGCTAGAATCCCAAAACGACGAGTGCGAGGTGATATCTTACCCCACGGGTGGAAATTCTATGAGAGGTGCACATAATGATGTACCGGATAAAAAACTACTTGAGCTCATTTATTCCTCATCACTTTCTCAGGATTTTAGAGAACTTCAAGATTATTACAATAACACGGATCGGGGGAATTATGATATTCAAATTGAATTGGAGGATAGAATGCCCGTACAGCATGAAGCAACTTCTATGAAAAATAGGTTAATTTCCTCTGTTCAGACAGTATAAGAGTGTGAAAATGAAGATTTCTGATTTGGGAGAAAGGAAGTTAATCGAAAGAACTTATGATAATATGAAAATACTTCAGGAGAAGGATGACTGCATCCTTATACCCAGAGGGAAGACCCTTGAACTTGTAACTGTGGATTCCATAAACGAGAAGACGCATATTCCTCGAGAGGCATCCCCTTATTTGGTGGGAAAATTCTTTGGGGCGGTCAATTTGAGTGATATTGCTGCCATGGGGGGGATTCCTGAGTATTTCCTTGCAGCTTTTAATATACCTTCATCTCTTGATATTTCCTATATGGATAGTTTTGAAAAAGGGCTTCACCATATTTTGGATGAATTCAGCGTCGAGTATCTGGGCGGGGACACAAAAGAAAGTGATATGATGTCTTTTTCTGGAATCTGCATCGGGTCGGCTACTAAAGATAAGGTTCTGAAGAGGTCCAACATTAAGAAGGGACAGATTATTTGTGTTACAAATAATCTTGGTCAAAAAATAGCGGCTTATATGGCTTATGCCAATAGAATTAGAACACATGAAAATGCAGAGAAAATGATTGAAATAACCCCTCGTATAAAAGAAGGGATAGTAATTTCAGAATGTGGAGGTAGATTTATGATGGATCTTTCAGATGGACTTGGGTCTGCCTTTAGCCAAATGAAGACAGACTATGGCCTTGGATTCAGGGTTGTAAAGGACCAAATTCCTATTCATGAAGACCTTAACAAAATATGTCAGTTAGTAGGAATTGAACCT
>JAJZJZ010000031.1 GCA_021809755.1 Thermoplasmata archaeon | reverse complement strand
GCTTTTCTTTTCATAACTGACGGGGTATCTGCGATGAAATTATTCCCTCTTAATTTTGATGTATAATATATTGAAAATATTCTCGTATATATTTCAGCACCACGTTCAGATCGTGATCCTCCTGATACTTTTCTGTAAATCACGGAAGGTCTGAGACCTCTTTCTGCTCTATTGTTCGTAGATTCAACATCAGGATTCATCACAAACTGTAACAGCCACTCTTTCTTTCGTTTCAGGAGATTTTCCACAAATCTTTGTGATCTCTTATTCTCATAATGGGAAGTTAGAAGGAATGTGAGATCGTGATGAAGCTTCTCCACATCCTTCATGGTACCATGTCCATGATATTCCTTTGCCTCATGGAATATTGTTTGAAGGGATCTCTTTATTCTTCCACCTTCTTCACCATAGAAATCTTCAAGTTCCTTTCCATCACATATGATATGTGACCAGCAATATTGCTGATCGTTTTTGGATTTGGATGCAAGCGTTTCGAATGCGGAATGTCTGTCGTGTATATCCACTCCTTTGTGATCGTCTAGAATCTCCAATGGTACTTCATGACCATTGCTCTTTTTCACAGTGAATATTGCCTCGCTTTTTGTGAGGAATGTCCACAGATTGTGTAAGTTTCCGTCTATTCTCCATGAGGTTGAATCCATGTGTCTTGAAGGTGCATTTCTTATTGCATGTAAAAGAGAAGAATATTCTTCTCCAAGTGAATCTGAAAGCTGTGAGAGAATATTCTGAATCTCACCTTCACATATACGGATGCCAAATACATTCATCATGGTTGATGAGACATTCTCAATACTCATCCTCATTCCTATGCGGAAATAAGCAACGGTGAGCATTGTTCTTATTGAAAGAGTCGAACCTGATAATGCGTCAGGTATATCAGGTTCGTATATCCTATGGCATTTACCGCAATATAGACGGTTCATCTTATATTCTATAATATCTGCCTTTATGATGGGTATATCCTCTATGATACGTTTCCTTGTACCCTTTCTTCTCAATGATGAATGGCATTCAGGACATTCATGAATATCCAGATGAATCCTTATCTTCCTGTTCGGTTTTGATCTCATGCGGAAGTGTCCCCTGTGACCAGGTTGTGCTCCCGGTCTTTTCTTTTCCTGATCATGAAGATTCATATTATGAGATTCTGCTGTTTTCTGTATTGCCAGATCATATGTCTTTCCGTTCTTTATTCCTATACTAGAAGGATGTCTTTTTTTGTATTCATCCAATTCACGTTTTAGTTTCCTGTTTTCATCCTCTAGTTTGTCAACAATCTTTCGAAGATTCTCGTAGGCACGCTGGAACTTCTCAATTATTTCCTGATCTCTCGGGGTATCAGCTACCAGTATAATCATTTCATTAATATAATGTCCTCATGATATAAGGATCTTTTGGTATATCTGAGCGGTTCCAGAGAAAAATGTGGGCACATCAGACTGACCAGTTACAAAAAAGGCAAACAATAATTAATGACCTTAGTTTACAAATCTGAAACATTTGCAAAGGACTTTAATAATTTCAGAAAAGGCTGATGCCGCGAGGAGGATAGCTTATTTTCTGTCTGAAGGGAATTCAAAACAAAAATCTTCCAAGGGATTAAGTTTTATTGAGTTTCAGAAAGGAGACGAGGAATATTATGTGGTACCGCTGAGTGGGCACATAATCGAGATAGATTTTCCTAGGGAACTTAAGGACTGGAAACTTGAAATCGTCAAGCAACTGATTTCTTCAGGCATAGAAAAAAAGGTAAAGAATAAAAGAGCTTCCGATAGCCTTATTCAAACTGCAATTAATTCTCAGAAAGTAATAGTTGCAACTGATTATGATAGGGAGGGAGAACTAATAGGAGTTGAAGCTCTGGAAATAATTAAAAGTAAAACTCCATTCAAAGGGGATATTCAAAGAGCAAAATTCAGTGCGCTCACAGGTTCTGAAATCAGGGAGGCCTTTGACAACCTCATAGCTGTGGATTATAATCTATCCGATTCAGCAGAAGCCAGAGAAGAAATTGATCTTCTTTGGGGCGCGGTACTTACCAGATATTTTTCCATAATAACGGGAAGAATGGGCAAGGACTTCTTATCCATAGGAAGAGTTCAAACACCAACTCTTGCAATCGTGGTCAAAAGGGAGCTGGAAATTGAATCATTTGTGCCAAGACCATTCTGGATAATTTCAGTGGATTTCCTTAAAGAAATTCCCTTCAGGGGAACTCTCGCGGATGGACCAATATTTGAGGAGAAAAGGGCTGAAAAGATATTAAGCGACATAAAAGGTAAGAACGGGAAAGTTACCTCCTTTGAGAAGAAGGAGGAAAGGATACCAAGGCCACCACCTTTTAGCACAACAGACTTTCTGAGGGAAGCATCAAGAATAGGTGTTCAACCCGGAAAAGCTATGAAGATTGCCGAAAACCTCTACGTAAAAGGGTATATAAGTTACCCCAGAACGGATAATACAGTTTATCAGAGGTCAATACCGCTGAAATCAATTGCAGAAAAGCTCCTTGAATCTGATTTTAAAAAAGAGGCTCAAATGGTTCTATCACAGGAGAAGATAAAACCCACCAGAGGAAGAACTGAAACAACAGATCACCCTCCAATATATCCTGTTTCTGTTCCAAAAAAGGGGGCTCTTAAAGGAGATGAAAACAAAGTTTATGAGCTCATAGTCAGAAGATTTCTTTCAACCATATATCGTGACGGTACAAGGGAAGTGAAGAATGCCGTCATTGATGTTGCAGGTTACCCATTTAAAACCACAGGATTAAGAATAGTTGATCCAGCATGGCTGGAGATTTACATATACAGGAAGGTAAAGGAGGTCGAACATCCAGACCTGATAACAGGAGAAGAGGTAAAGGCAACATCATGGAATATGGACAAGGACGAGACAAAGCCTCCCCCAAGATATGATATGGCTTCGCTTATAAAGGAGATGGAAACGCTGAGACTTGGAACCAAGAGTACAAGACACAGCATCATAGAGAAGCTTCAGGACCGCGGTTTCATTGAAGGAAACCCAGTTAGACCAACTCCTCTGGGTAAGGGTCTAATAAAGGCGGTATTAACCGTTGATGCAAAGATATCAGAACCTGACATGACGGCAGAACTTGAATCCAAAATGGATCTGATCACTCAGGGAGAGATTACAAGGGAGGCAGTGGTGAACGAATCCAGGGATATGCTCAGAGCAGTTCTTAAAAGTCTTGAAAAGGCAGAATCTCAGCTCAAGGACAAGATAAAGAATTCACTTAATGAGGGAATTGTTATTGGGAAATGCCCTGAGCACAACACCGATATAAAGGTGATAAAAAACCGCGAATATATAAAGATCAAATGTGTAACCGAGGGCTGCAGAATTGATTATACCTCAAAGATAATGGGATTAATCAAGGAGACAGATAAGAAATGCGATGTGTGTGGATTACCATTAATAAATATAATTAGAAGAGGGCAGTCCCCGGAACTAAGATGCATAAACAAAGATTGTTCCTATAATAGGGATAAGATCACAATGGGAAAATGCCCCAAGGATGGGGGAGACATGATCATTCGGCAGTCGAGATATGGCAAAAGATTTCTGGGATGTTCGAATTATCCAAAATGTACAAACACCTATGCCCTACCCCAGAAAGGTACAGTTAAATTTACTGGGGAATATTGCCCCATATGTAATTCGCCCCTTATAATGGGGTATATTGGTGCTAGAAGGTGGAAATTCTGTCCGGATATGAAATGCGAATATAATAAGAGGAAAGAGAAAGTTGGGAAAAAGGAAAAGCCTGCAGTTGCCTGAAATTACAGCGCTATTATTGTTCACAGCTTCAGCCTTGGCTGGAATGTTTATTGCATATCTTCTGAACGGAATAGCTCCTTCTTCATCGTCTGGCAATCCTTCAAATGGATTTGGCCTGGTTCTATACTATATAGTAGCAGTTATAGTAATGTCTGCAATAATAGTATATTTTTCAAAAAGAAGGAAAATTAGCATTTTGAAATACTTGTTTGTTGGATCCATGGTCCTGATCATATTTCTGGTAACCTCAATTCTTGCAGCTTTCCTTCCTGTAGACATATATGAATACTACGGGATCAGTTTTGCTGTTCCCCTCATATTCCTATATGCTCTTCTTTTCAAAAACCACTGGCTCATATCTGATGCTGCAGGTCTCATATCTTCCGCGGGTCTAGCAGCATTTTGGGGTCTCGACGTGGGCATTTATGCAGCACTTACACTTTTGATTCTCTTTGCAGTATATGATTATATAGCGGTCTACAAAACAAAACATATGCTCACAATTGCAGAGGCTTCAGCCAATTCATCCATACCACTCTTCTTCATTATACCAAAAAGGGCAAATTTTAAGTTCAGTGGGCTAAACCTTCATAAGGGCGATGAGGAGAAGGAGGAGAAAAGCGATGTGCTCATCCTTGGATTTGGAGATATAGCACTTCCCAATGTGCTTGTGGTATCATCCTATCTCTATGGCGGTGTTAACTGGATATATTTCGCAATGCTTCCGTTGATTGGGGGAATTATGGGAATGATAGCGCTATTTCTCTATATAAAGAGACCCGCACCCGGTCTTCCTCTTATAAATGGAGGAGTTATCGCAGGATTTGTAATTGCATTTCTTTACGTTTTATTTGCTTTGAAATGAAGAGCGTCAGAGGTTATTGATTTTCTTTTAGATTCAGTGGAGAAAAACCCTTTTTCCGGTAAAAATCATACCGATGCCCGCTTTCTGGCATGCCTCAATTACATCCTTATCTCTAATGGATCCACCAGGTTGTATTATGCTGCATACTCCATGCTCAGCGGCAATCTCCACATTATCAACAAATGGAAGGTAGGCGTCAGAAGCAAGCGATGATCCCCTGACCTTATCGCCAGCTCTTGAAATTGCAATTCTTAAAGCCTCAACTCTAGAGGTTTGACCTGCTCCTATTCCAACTGTTTTTTTATCCTTGACAAGTACCATAGCATTACTTCTGCAATGAGCTACAACCCTCCATGCAAAAAGCAAATCCTCCATTTGAACATTGTCCACATTTCCGGTTACCACCTTGAGTTCATCAGGATTAGAATTTTGCAGTGTTTGAACAAGAACTGAATTATAGATACTTCTTATTCTTATTTTTGACTGTCCCTTTTCATAAGTAACGATTCTCAAGTTCTTCTTCTTTGATATTATCTCTAAAGCATCGCTTGAAAAGGAAGGTGCCATGACTACCTCAACAAACAGATCCTTCATGTTTTCTGCGCATTTTGAATCAAACTCCCTGTTAACACAAATTACGGACCCATATGCAGATTCCCTGTCCGCATTAATGGCATTGAGCAATGCTTCGTGTATGTTTGATGAACTGGCCACACCGCATGGACTGTTGTGCTTTACAACCACTGCAGTAGGTTCATTAAAATCATCACACGTTTCGAGTGCAGATGAAGCATCAAGGTAATTGTTATAGGACATCTCCTTTCCATGTTCAATATTCCATTTACCCGTTCCTTGCAATGGATAAATATGTCCTTCCTGATCAGGGTTTTCTCCATATCTTAACCGCTTTCCTTTATTCAAAGCAAGGACAAAGTTATCAGACTCAATCTTATATTTCTCCGAGAGACCTCTGGCTATCATAGAATCGTATGTGGCTGTTAATCCAAAGGCCTTCACGGCAAGGCGTCTTCTAAGATCTTCACTTATGGAACCATATTTTGCCATATCTCCCTCTATGAGAGGATAATCATCTGGTTCGACAACAACTGCAACCCGGGAATTATTTTTCGCAGCGCCTCTAATTAAACTGACCCCTCCAATGTCGATATTTTCAATCATACTGTTTAAATTGCCTTGTAAAAGATGTTTCTCAAATGGATAGAGATTGCAGATAACCATATGAAAAACGGGATACCCCATTTTTTTAACTTCAATATTATCCATATCATTGTCTCTGGAAAGAATACCTGAGAAAATAGCAGGATGAAGCGTTTTAACTCTTCCTTCAAGAAGATTTTCGAATCCTGTGAGATCTGAGGTATTCACACTTTGAATTCCATTTTCAGAGAGAAACTTAAATGTTCCCCCTGAAGCATATATATTGTGATCATTCCAATGAATATTTTTTAAAAATTCCACAAGTCCTTTCTTATCGTAGACACTTACGAGAATGTTCATTTGATTAGCATTAATTCATAGGTTAAAACCTTATGATAATTACTGACAGTAATAAGTTTTATTTCAGGGTAATTTAAATCACTTAGCAACAAAACATTTTATAAAGAACGAAAATTAGCCGTGGAGATAACAATGGAAAGAAACATTTCTGTGGAAGCATTAAAACAGACAGCGACATTTAACAGAGAAGTAGAGCTCGTAGAAAGAAAAGGAATTGGTCATCCTGATAGTGTATCAGATGGTCTGGCAGAAGCTGTCAGTCGTGAATTGAGCAAATATTACATTAAGAATTATGGGAGGATATTACACCATAATACTGATCAGGTTGAAATCGTTGGGGGACAGTCTGCACCTGCATTTAAGGGAGGTTCTGTTCTTGAGCCGACATACATTCTATTGAGCGGAAGGGCAACCACCTCCGTAGATGGTGTAAGGATACCGTTCAAATCGATCTCAATAAAGGCGGCAAAGGAATATCTTAGAAGCAATTTCAAGCACCTTGATCTTGATGGTGATGTCATGATTGATTCAAGAATCGGTCATGGATCAGTAGATTTAAGAGAAGTTTACGACACATCAAAACACAGGGCAAACGATACATCATTTGGGGTAGGGTTTGCACCCTTCACAGACACGGAGACGCTTGTGAAGGAGACGGAGAACTATATCAACGGAAAGTTAAAGGAGAAGCTTCCAGCAATCGGATACGATGTAAAGGTTATGGGTTACAGGCAGAAGGACACGATCAACCTGACTATCGCTGCTGCTTATGTGGACAAATTTGTAAAGGATAGCGATGAATATTTTTCAATCAAGGAGGAGCTGATTAATCTCGTAAAAGATAATGCTGTGAAAAAGACAGATAAGCAGGTCAAGGTTTTTGTAAATACTGCAGATAAGGAGGACGGAAATAAAACGGGCCACTATCTCACAGTAACAGGATTGTCCATGGAAAATGGAGATGACGGTTCAGTGGGAAGGGGAAACAGGGTTAATGGAGTTATAACGCCATACAAACCAATGAGTATGGAGGCTGCAGCTGGTAAGAATCCGGTTACTCACGTTGGAAAACTGTATAATTGTCTCTCCAATATTATTGGAAACGAAATAGTGAAGGAGTGCGGCGGAGATGTTCAGGAGGTCTTTGTAAGGATTGTTTCTCAGATTGGAAGACCAATAGATTACCCCCACGTAGCAAGTATTCAGGTAATTTATGCTCCAAATGTTGATGAATCAAAGCACAAAAAGAACATTACCAGAATAGCCGATGAGAAACTTGAGAAAATTTCAGACCTGACAAACATGTTCATAGAAGAAAAAATCAAGACCTTCTAGGCAACAAAATTTTAACCCATATAACCATATATTTTTTGTGAAATTTGGAAATTCTGAGATTTATATTTTCAACGATGGCACATTCACACTGGATACAGGCGCTGCATTTGGCATAATTCCAAAGAATGTCTGGTCAAAGCATATAACTGCCAATACTGAGGGAAGAGTTCCTCTCCAAACAAACATTCCCGTTATTGTGGGCAAGGAGAATGGATTTATAATCGATACTGGACTGGGAAAGCATCCAGATCCTCTAAAGAGCAAATGGTTTCAGGTGGAAAAAAAATCAGATCTATCGTTAACTCTTTCTGAAACAGGTATCGACCAAAAAATAACACATATTCTTCACAGCCATATGCATTTTGATCATATGGGTCATACATTTGAGAGAGATCAAAATAATGCTTATTTTTTGAAGAATGCTATACCTGTTATAAACAAAAGAGAACTAGCTAATTTCAAAAAACCTAATGAATTTACTAAGGGAAGTTACATTCAATGGGATAAGGATTTTGCAAAACGAAAAAGCAGGATCGTTGAGGGGACAACAAGAATATCAGGTGGAATGAAAATCATTGAAACCTCTGGACACACTAGCGGTCACTGCGTATTCCAATATGAAGATGGAGATCAGAAATTTACATATTTCGGCGATTTGGTTCCAAACACATTCTACCTTAAGGCAGGATATCTCACAGCAATAGATACATACCCAATGGAAACCATAATTCAAAAGAAAAAACTTATAAAACAGGCAATAAGAGACAGGAGACTCTGCCTTTTCAGCCACGATATGAAGGTTAGCGCCGCATATCTGTCAGGTGACGAATCAAATCCTGAAATTGAACCGGTAAACATAAACGAATAGATCAGATCTTTGCTTCATTCACCCCAGAAAGAACCATATCCATAAGTATCTCTGCTATGTCTATGGAATACAACCCAATTCTTGAGATTTCCTCGGCAATTGATGAAGATAATAGATTGGAATTCCCTGAAACTCTCGCCCTTATTTCATTACGCTCCTTAACAATATCCTTTCTCGTTTCAATTAGTGAATTTAATGCCGAAAGATCTTTCCGGTTGTATTGTTCGATGCACTTCATAAACAGGTCATTGCTAGATTTCAGAAATTTAATAATATCGCCGTCAATGGTATCATGTCTATCCTCATCATTCGATTCGAGAAACAGGCATATGTTAACGGTATGATCTGCAATCCTTTCCATAATTCTGGAGAGCAGGAGCAGGAATATTACAGAATGATCCTCTGCTGATTTTTTCATTACTTCCTTCATCATATAAAAATGATAACGGTCAACCTCGTCATCTCTTGAAATAATGCTTTGTCTTAGTTCAATATCATTTTCTTCCAGAACCCTTAGCGTATCGGTTATCATTGTTTCCACATTTAGAGCCATTCTTCTAAAAGACTTAGCCATTGGAAAAGAACTGGAATCGAGGACATTTTGAAGCATCATGCTCTTTGCAGTCTCCTCGAAAATTTCTACACCCATGACAAGCTTTGAGAAACTCTTTATCTCATTCCTTGCCTTTTCGTCCATGTAGGACGAACTTCTCACAATCAGGTTGTCAAAACCAGCAATATAATACGAAGTGAGTGCTCTGTGAATCGCCTCTTTAGGCGTGGATGATCCAATTTCAAGGACCCTAGTTATTTCATCTCTTGACGAAGAATCCTTTCTAAGGACAAGTCGGTTTCCAAGATCCTCAATCTGTATGGCATTTCCTTTCTTTACATTGTTTCTATTTGTCCACTCATGAGGTAATGATACGACGAAGGTTGCACCACCAGTTAACTGAACCCTCCGGTTATATTCTGCCATATATGGAAATAGTAAAGGGTTTAATTGAATTTACTGATTTAAAATTCTCTTTCGGTAAGCATTGCTATGGGACAAACTTCTGGCAAACATAATTCCTCCTGCTAGGATTATTTCAAAAAAGAGTACGTAAAGAGGGAGATAATCTATTAAAAGATAGAAATAGAATAATTCACCTGTTATATCCAGTGGGCCCTTCACTACATTTGAGGTTACGTTAAAAGTTGAAGATGAACCTATGAGGTTTGTCTGAATATAATAGATTCCAGTTGGCAATGATGATACGGTAAAGTTAAGGTAGACTAAGCCAGAAGCAGGCACATTTATATCACTAAGATTATAATATTTATAAAGTGATGCTCCTGATATTGTATCGCTTATAATTGCTATGGACGGCATGTATGACTGATTATCTGGAACTGATGATATTACTGATGAAATGTTAAATTCATTATGTACGCCATTGAACGGAGAAATTGTTGTTGTTATGGAACCTCCGTTGCTGGTGCTGAGCGTTTGTGGGCCAGGGTTTGTATAGGAATATGGAAAAGCAATAGTTACGGCAACTAGCCAAATTACAAAGAACAGGGCAAGACCATAAAGAAGTCTCTTTTTCACTCCATAATACCCGGTATAATGCATTGATAGAAAAACGGCAAATGGAATAAGATATGGAATAAAGAGATTCTGGAAATATATTCCAAGAAATTCAAGCATAGCTGCTGATAATATTGCCAGAAGAGGCATTGCGACTTTCTGGTTTTTATGCAGCCATTCCTGTGCTGTCTCTAAAGTAATTTGCAATAAACTGCTATATCTCTTTGCTATAAATATTGATTGAATAACATCAATTACTGAATAGAATAGTTGATACTAAACATATTATTTGCAATAATATTTATAGGCATCACAAATTAACAATCAATGCTTCCTACCATTGAAGAAATAGGCAAAATGAGAAAAAATCTTGGTATAAGTCAAAAAGAGTTAGCGAGAACCTGCGGGGTGAGTCAGTCATATATTGCAAGAATGGAAAAAGGATCCATTAACCCCACGTATGATAAGATAAGGAAGATATATGATTATCTTTCTGTGTTCAGTCGTAAAGCAGAATCTTTTGATCTAATTGCAAGCAAGATTATGTCTAAATCAGTAATAACATGCCATTTCAACGATCCCATAATTTCTGCCCTTAACACAATGAGGGAAAAGGGTTATTCGCAACTACCAGTTGTGAATGGAGAGAACAAAATCATGGGCACAATAACAGAGGCAGATGTGAATGAAATACTTCTCAAGGGAACTCCTATTGACTCTTTGAAAAACCTCAGTGTAAGAAAAGTAATGGGTCCGACACTTCCACAGATGCCTTTGAATACACCGGTAAGTGTCATATATCCCATATTAAGGTTCTCCAATGCAGTACTCATTATGGATGGTGGTGAACTGAAAGGAATAATATCAAAGGCAGATATACTGAAGGCAGTAGAGTTATATGGTGAACGTTCTTTATGAAATAATACAGGGAATAATCCTATTTATCCCTGCTTTTATATCAAATCCAGGTGCGGTGATTACAGGTGGAATCGGGAAGATGGACTTCGGAAAGAATTTTATGGATGGTAGAAGAATTTTTGGAGATGGAAAAACCATAAGTGGATTTTTTGGTGGTTCTTTCATAGGGATACTTTTTGGTATTGTTCTTTTCGAAATAATATTCCTAACAAAAGCGCTTGAATTAAATTATGGTAGTAATATCTTCGAGGCACTCATTCCAATTGCAGCAATGAGCTTCGGTTCATTAGTCGGAGACCTCTTAGGTTCATTTACAAAGCGAAGAATCGGTATGAAAAGCGGTTCCAAGGGAAATTTGCTCGATCAATGGCCATTTGTCCTTTCTGCAACTCTATTTTTATTCATATTCTCCCCTAGTTTTTTCTATGCTGCCTACGCATATCTCATTCCAATCATTGTTATACTTATCCTGACACCGCCTCTGCATAGATCAGTAAATATATTGGCTTTTAAATTACACAGGAAGGATGTACCTTGGTAGACGAATACAAAATGGTAGTTGCCATTAGAAAGGATCTTGACATTGGAAAGGGGAAGATGGCTGCACAGGTGGCTCACGCTGCTGTGAATCTTGCACTATATTCGGAAAAGAAGAATACAAAAGTCTTCAGGAACTGGGAATCAATGGGTGCAAAAAAGGTTGTAGTAAGAGTTTCAGGGCTGGAGGAGTTGTACAGACTCAAGCAGATGGCTGAGGATAAGGGACTGTCAACATCCTTAATATCTGATGCAGGGTTGACTCAAATTCCTCCAGGGACAGTAACATGTCTTGGAATTGGTCCTGCGGAATCCTCCGTAATAGATGATATTACAGGAAATCTCCCATTGTGGTAGACCCCTGTTATTTCGCAAAACGCTAATAATTAGTAAGATCTCTACAAAAAACTTGCTTTAAATATAAGAAATACTGTCTGCATAATAAATAAATTAATATCAGCGGTTTGTCTAAAGAAAAAACATTGGTATTGGGTAGAAAGAAAAAGGAAGAAAAGCCGTCTCAAAATCTGCAGCAGCCTATATCTTATGCAAAAGATGTCAAATCTCCAGATTTTAAACCACCAAAGGATAAGAAAACAAGAAAGGTTGGGAGCAGAATTGAAAATGAGCCTACGACCAAATCAAGGCAGGTGGTTAGTCCAGTTGTTGAGCCGGCAAAATCGAAGAGGTCATTACTTCAATTATTGGGTATAAAGAAGCCAGAACCTCAGATCAAGGACGAAAAGATCACGTGGGAGGAATTTGTAAAAATGTTTTTCGAAGGAAGAACTCATACACTTTATGGCCAAATATTGAACATTTTTCTGGCGATTTTTCTCATAGTCCTCTTCAGGGCCTCGAGCAATCCACTTCTTTTCATAGTACCTTTACTCATACTCATAGTCGCTGTTGGTTCTGCTGTTGATATAACCGCACATTTATGGTATCATTAATAATCCAAATCAACCGTAGTTAAGCAATTAAAAAGTATAATTACAGGTAAACCTTGTATAATGCGGGATGCCGTGAGCCGGGATTGAACCAGCGACCTCCAGATCTTCAGTCTGGCGCTCTCCCAACTGAGCTATCACGGCCTAAAGCCCTATATTTTATCTTTATTAATAACTTTGCAGAGCTTTCAAAGAGGATTTTTAACTGCATATTAACCTTTGCAGAACCTTAAAGAATAACAGAGAAAAAATTATTATACACCGGAAAATGAGAATAGAAGTGAAGGCTAAACTTTTGATGGTTGTGGGCACCGCCTCTGGATCAGGAAAATCAACCCTGACTATGGCTCTTTGTAACATCCTAAAAAAATCTGGTTTCATAGTCTCTCCTTTCAAAGCAATTAACATTTCGCTAAATTCTGTGGTTACTAAAGATGGTTCAGAGATATCAAGGGCACAGTGGCTACAGGCTATGGCATGTGGAAATGAACCTAACAGTAAGATAAATCCATACTTGATAAAATACGAGGGAAAAGGAAGAGCACAGCTCATTGAGAATGGCAAATCAAAAGGGTCTATGACATATGGTGAACTATCAAGCTACTTAGAAATAAACGCTAGAGATAATATAAAATCTGCCATCAAAGATTTAAGCGAAAATAACGATATAATAATTATCGAGGGTTCAGGCTCTCCTGCTGAAATAAACAGAAGTGGTGAGGATTATGCAAACACATTCATTCTCAGAGAGTATTCTCCTACAACAATACTAATAACAGATATAGAGCAGGGAGGGGCTTTTGCATCCTTATACGGGACATATCTCCTTATGGAGAACAGGAAAATTTTGAAATGGTTTGTTATCAACAGAATGCGAGGAGATCCTGAAGTATTGAACACAGGTATCGAAAAGCTTGCTAAATTGACAAAGGTTCAGACCCTCGGTGTTATTCCCAGAATAGAAGATATAAAGTTACCCGGAGAAGATGGTAAGGACTATTTAAACAGTAAAATTTTTGGAACAGATGTTTGTATAATCAAATACCCTATGATGGAAAATTTAAGTGAAGTGGATCCGCTAGGAACATTCGGTATAGGATACAACTATGTTGATAAGAATAATAAGGCACTACTAAGATTGGCCAGGGTCATAATTCTCCCAGGCTCAAAGGATGTATTTTCCGATTTAAGGTATCTTCAAGATAATGGAATTGACAATATTTTAAGGGAACGAGCATCTGCTGGAATAAAAATACTTGGTATATGTGGAGGCTATCAGATGCTATCGAGGAAAATAGAAGATATCTCCAGAAACGATGAACAAAAGATCGTTTCCGGGCTTGGTCTCTTAGATGCTGAATTCTCTTATTCTCGAGAAAAAACCTTAAAAAGAACAAATTTTAAAATGCATGAATTGCAGAAAGATAATACAAAATCACAAGGGTATGAGATACATTTTGGAAATGTGGTCAAAAACTCCGAAAAGCCACTTTTTCTAACAGAAAAAGGATCAGAAGGTAGTTTGAGCGAATCGGGAAATGTTCTTGGTACCAATATTCATGGGTGCCTTGAGAACAAATCATTTATTGAATATCTTCTTGAGATTCATATTGATAAACCATATGGAGATAAACTGAATGAAGAAATAGAAAGGATCTCAGAAATAATAAGAAAAGCAATTGATATAAATTCAGTAATTTATCATTTGTCGCAATAAGGAAGATAATCAATTGTACTGTTTTGAAATGGAGCTATCGAAATAACAGAAAAAGACTATATTATAAGTTGTAGTTCAAGTATGATGATGCCGGGAAAAATGAATTCAAGAGAAATGAGAAGAATGATGTCTCAGATGGGTATAAAATCCACTGAAATGACAGACGTAAAAAGAATTGTCATGGAGGGGGAAGCAAAAAATTATATCATTGACAACCCGGAAGTGGTCATGATTGAGGCACAGGGGCAGAAAAGTCTCCAAATAGTGGGGAATATCAGAGAAGTCGCTAAAGCGCAAACCGCTAAAAAACCACCATCAGAACCATCCTTTCCAAAGGAAGACATTGATCTTGTAATGAGTCAGGCAAACGTCACCAGAGAGAAAGCTATCGAAGCCTTAAAAAAAGCTTCCGGGGAACCTGCCCAGGCCATAATTGATCTGAGTCAATGATTGATTTAAAGCGTGTTATTGCAGAGTATTCTCCAGATATAAAAGAAACCGAGTCAGTAAAGAAGCTTTCTGATGACCTAATTAATAAAATAAAGGAATATTGTAGATTACAAAACATCAATGCAGAACCTCTACTTGTTGGGTCTTCATCAAGAGGAACATCACTTCGTGGGGCAGATATTGATATATTCATTCGGTTCCAGAGAAGCTATGGAATCAGGGAAATGGAGAACTTAGGTTTGGAGATAGGGCATTCGGTTCTAAGGAATGGGGTGGAAAAGTATGCTGAGCATCCCTATGTATCTTCCAATGAATTCGGGAGAAAGGTGGATATAGTTCCCTGTTTCATAATTAATAATGCAAAGGAACGCCTGACTGCTGTTGACAGAACTCCCTTGCATAGTGAATATCTGAAGGCCAACCTCACAATGCAGCAGAAGGACGAGGTAAAGCTTCTGAAGTTGTTCATGAGAAAACAGGGGATATATGGTTCTGAGCTAAAGACCAATGGTTTTTCAGGCTATGTTACAGAACTTTTAATCGTAAATTACGGCTCATTTCTATCTGCAATCACTCACATTTCAACTTTAAAAGGACAATTGATTATTGGGGAACCTGAAGCAACAAAAAAGTTTGTTTCACCTGTTATAATAATTGATCCAACAGACCAGCAGAGAAACGCTGGTGCGGCAGTATCATTGACTGCACTATCAATTCTAAAACTAAGTGGAAAGACATTTCTACGAGAGCCATCTGATTCTTATTTCGGAATGGCACCTGTGAAAAATCCTTCTCAAAACGTCGACAGAGGCACAACGTTTTACATAATCAGGTTTAGGAGGCCAGAGATAGTAGACGACATCATCTTTCCGCAGGTTCAGAAGATGATCTCAACACTAACTCGCGCTTCAAAGGAATACAGCTTCAATATAATCAATACTGAATATTCAGTGGATGAGGAGATTCAGGTTCTACTTGAACTGGAAACAGATATTCTACCTTCAGTTAAGTTGCATAGCGGTCCTCCTGTTGAAAGCGATAATGTAATTCCCTTTTTGCAAAAGCATAGTGGAAATGATGTTCTCAGAGGACCATATGTAATGGATGGAAGAATTTTCGTTGAGTTAAGAAACACAATGAATGTTTATGATAATGCTCTGAACAAAATACTTGAAACTGCAGATCTTGGGAAACACATAAACAAAGTGAAACAGGAATTTAAAATTGAGCGATATAAGGGAAAATTGCCAGATTTGGCAGTGTCCACAAACTTTCTCTCAAAAAGAAATCCTAATTAGCTCTATCCGCCTGAGAATACTTCCAGAAGCACAAGCTCATCATCTGGATTGACTATGTCATCTGAAGTGGCAGGAATTCCATTTAAAATTGCTATGAACCTTTCTCTGGATATTAAAAACGAAGCCATAAGGTCATTTAATTTTAGTGCTTTATCTATTGTTTTCTGCTCAGATTTTCTGCCAATAACTTTAATCATACCGAACCTTACAGCCCCGGGCAGATTCGAACTGCCGTCGTCGGATTCAAAGTCCGATATGCTTGGCCACTACACCACGGGGCTCTAAAAAAAATTATGGTGTAATCTTTATTGCTCTTGTGGGGCAAACGCTTTCGCACGCCATACAGAAAATGCATTCATTTTCCCTTACTGGATCGCATTTATCAGTTCTGTATTTGTCATAAAGTTCCTTATCTCCGGTTATATCCTTGTCGTTCCCTGTTCCCATCTGACCTGGGTTTAACTGCCATTCATATAAACTGACAGGGCAAACATCCATACAAGCACCATCTGCTACGCATGACTCCCAATCCACAGCAACCTTGGTTCCATGGATTCCGTTCTTTATTGGATACGGTTTCCCATCAGCATCCATCCTCTGCTTTCCTTCAGCTCTTACTTCGTGATCATGGTGCTTTCCCGTAACCGGGTAGTTATCCACATCTTCCGCGAAGTTCTCATCTATTGGCTTTGGTTTATAATCAAGGGATTCAATCTTTACCACGTTAACACCTCTTACGACATTGCCACCTTGATATATAATTATTTGCACAGAAATCAGCTAAATACGGCATTTAAACAAGTATAATCCCGCTGAGAAGAGTAGCCAAACCTCTAATAAAATCATCTTATAATTGTAAAATATTGAAAAAAATTCAAATTGATATATTTTTATTTTATAATGCTATATTCCCTCATGGAAAACCCTCAAGAAGGAATGGTTGATCGCAAAGGTATAGGGGAATTCGTAAATACACTGATAAGACAGTTCAAATTTAAGAGGGAAGACTTTAGAACTATTGGACCAATGGGAGGTTTTACATCCCTTATAGATCTGGGGAATATCGCTATTGCCATGAACACTGACGGAGTAGGCACAAAAGTTCTCATTGCAGAGGAGGTTTCAAAATGGGAAAGCATTGGAATTGATTGCATTGCAATGAATGTCAATGATACGATAACAGTTGGTGCTGAACCCATAGCTATGGTCGATTACATATCTCTGAGGAGACCAAATCAGGAGGTTGCAAGGCAGCTCGGAATCGGGTTGAATGTAGGCGCTCAAATTTCTAATATCTCAATAATCGGAGGGGAAACCGCAATGCTTCCAGACCTCGTTAAGGGTACAGATGTATCAGGAACAGTTTTAGGTATTGTGCATAAGAATCAAATTGTAACAGGTGAATCCATTAAAGATGGGGACATTATTTTTGGTCTGCAAAGCAGTGGGCTCCACTCAAACGGCTTTACAACAGTAAGGAAAGTTATTAAAGACAATGAAATAAATCTCATGGAACCATTTCCAGGAGAGACCAAGAAGGCACATGAAATTCTATTGGAGCCAACCAGGATATATGTAAGAGAAATTCTTGACCTGATGAGCATCGTAAATATCAAAGGAATGGCAAATATAACAGGTGGGGGTCTGAAAAACCTTGTTAGAATGAAAGATATGAAGTATGTGATTGATGATCCTATTGAACCTCAGAACGTGTTTAATAAAATTATGGAATTAGGATCTCTTAATTATAACAGCATGTATGAGATTTTCAATATGGGCATTGGATTTGCCATAGTTATCGATCAAGACGACAAAAGGGATTTTGTAAGCACAATCAAAAATCGCCTGCCATTTAAGGAAATTGGCCATATTGAGAACGGATCGGGAATAACTGTACCTAAGTTTGAGGTAGAATTAGCCGGTTATTATTGATTCGAACCATCAATTATTCACATCTATTTACACATAAAGTCTATTAAATAAATAGAAATGTTAACTTATGAAAATAATAGCGGTAGTAGATGAAGAGAGGATGATAACTCCACTTGAGTATGGAAACACAATAGTGCAGATAGATACCGAAACTGGCGAAAAAAAGCACTATCAAAATCCAGGTTTCGGCTCACCTTTCCAAGG
The DNA here is from genome assembly GCA_021809755.1 of Thermoplasmata archaeon. Lineage (GTDB taxonomy): Archaea > Thermoplasmatota > Thermoplasmata > Thermoplasmatales > Thermoplasmataceae. The sequence continues at coordinate 1,059 of JAJZJZ010000031.1, read as the reverse complement.
CAAAGAGAGATCAATGATGGGAATTATCTCCCTAAATCCAGATGCCATAATAGTAAAGGAAGGCGTACTTTGCCCTGGTTCCTATCACATGTCTCTGGGTAAAATGAAGTATATTCCAGTAGATGAGGAGAAACTGGATGACATTGAACCCAAACTGTCCAAACTCAAAGACAATGCAAAGGAAGAACTAGACTTTATGATGTACAGAGAATAATTCATTTGAGTTGTACAAACCAGATGCAATAATCTGTGCAAGCCTCAAAGGTTCTGGAAGGAGACCAGTTTTAAAGCAACCTGATAGTATTAGCACTAATTCATTCTGGGAAATACCAGCTGCATTTACATAATATTTTTCATTTTTTATTGTGACTGCATTTGTTTCAAGGCAGTTAAGAATCTTCAACTTTTCCTCTTGAACTTTGCCTACTCTGAATTCAAGGCTTTTGATAGCTTTCTCCACGCATTCTTTACAATGAGGAACCCTCGAAAGCGATGCGGCAGGTATTCCTGTACTATTAAAAATTGCATTAGGATCATATAAATTTAAACCCCCAAGAGATATTCCTTTTGTCAGAACAAGTTCTATATTTCCAAATGATCTTGATTTTAATGTCTCAATTATGGTATTTGTTGAATTATCTCCGTCAACATCTATGGAAGCAAAATTCACAGATTCCACCGTATCCGGACATCTAAGTAATACAAATACAAGCGTTGTTTTAGTGGAATAATCTCTCTGAAACCATGAAGAAACTATTCCCATAATTCTCCCTTGCAATCTCATAACTCTGAAGATAAGTAAACGTTTTACTAAAATATATTTGGTTCTTATGAGAAATGCTTCAAATGCTTTGTTAAGGGCATTTGGAGTGACTTTCTGGCATTCGGTAAGGTACCTACCGTTTCTAAATTTTACCAAAATGCTTATATGATTCATTATAATACCACGGCTACGCACTTGATTATGCACCCTTTAAGGAAGCTTATAGGGGAAGGGAATGAGGTTTAATAACCGATGAAGCCGGTAAAAAAATAGACAGCACAATGGATTGTGCAAAC
>JAJZJZ010000159.1 GCA_021809755.1 Thermoplasmata archaeon | reverse complement strand
GAAAGCCTCAACTATCTTGAGCATAGATCGTTATAATGAGAAACATTATCAACTTTAACCTTCTACTTGAAAATAAGAGAGGAGATACCATATGAAATTAAACAGAGATGATCCCGTTATTGGGGTTAAATGGCTGAAGGATCATATCAGGGATACTAATTTAGTGCTGGTTGACTGCAGGTACGATCTTCAGGATAAAAATTACGGTTATAATTCCTATTTGAAAGGTCATCTGCCCAAAGCAATCTTTCTGGATCTGGAAAAGGATCTTGCTTCAAAAGATATAGAAAACAGAGGAAGACATCCTTTTCCACCTGTAGAAAAATTCAAAGAAACTCTTGAATCTTCCGGAATAGACGGAAATTCCATGGTTATTGCCTACGATGATGATAATTCCGGTGCGGCTAGGTTCTGGTTTCTGATGCGTTATTATTCAATGGATAATGTCTTTGTTCTTAATGGCGGAATATCCGCCTGGACAAAAGCAGGAGGGATGATTACGAGGGAGATTCCTGAAAAGAGGTGGACCAGAGTGAACCTTGTTGAAAGGAAGGATCTTATAGCATCAAAAGAGGAGATTGCCTCTAAGAAGAATATTTTCCTTATTGATGCAAGAGCTCCTGAACGATATGAAGGGAAAGTGGAACCAATAGATCCGGTTGCCGGGCACATACCTGAAGCTCACAACATATTCTGGAAAAATTTCCTCAACCCCGATAATACATACAAGGAAAAGGAAGAGGTCAGGAAAATGCTCAAGACAAAGACAGATAACATTGTTCTATACTGTGGCTCTGGCGTTACATCCTGTGTTAATTATGTTGCAATGCTGCGTTCCGGTTTAACCCCAAGACTGTACCCAGGAGGCTGGAGCGAGTGGGTTACAAACGGTTGAATCCTGAAGTCGATGGTTTTTAATGCCCGAAGTTATTTCGATAAGTGTTTCCTTCTTTTTACAGATTATGTTGTAAACGTTCGGGAATTTCAGCAGCACATCTTTAACTGACAGCCTATCAGTGAGATCGGCAGACCTGATCAGAATGAATATGCTGTAATACGGATAGATGAAAGATAGGATACAAAAAAGTACCTTGTTGAATGTTCAATTTAGTCTGAAAATTAGACACCAGAATCCGTTTTAATAAGGAAACCAGATAACACCTCAAATGGAACTCGAATTAAACAACACAAGTTTGGCGTATTCGAATAGTATGAAGGATGTTCTCTCGGGTATAAATCTCCATGTTGAATCTGAAAAGATTGCAATAGTCGGCTCAAATGGATCAGGTAAAACAACGATAATAAAGGGCATTATGGGCATTGCAGAGACAACAAAAGGTGAAATAAGAATATTTGGAAGAGATCTTAAAAATATGAGGACCATGACTGGCGTCTCATGCAATCTTGACACCATTTATCGTCTGCTTGATCTGACTGTGAAAAAAAAGGTGGAGATGTACTGTTTGATATCCGGTATAGATCCAGAAAGGGTCTTCAGCCACATTGAAAGTTATGAACTATTAGAGATTCTTCCGAAAAAGACAAGAGAACTAAGCACTGGGCAGGATAAGGCATTCTGCAACATCATGGCTTTGGAGATGGGATATAAGATGGCTATTCTCGATGAACCATTTGAGAGTCTAGATGTGCGTAGGCGACTCATGACGGTAAACGACCTGAAAAACTTTCAAGGTAGTTTAATTATAAACACCCACGATTTCGGCGCCTTGAAATCCCTTCCAAACTGGGGGCTTTACCTAATAGTTGAGGGCAATTTGTATGGCAAGTTCAATTCGAGCGACATAAACCGGCTATATCTTACCAAAGGCGAAGTGCCATCGGCACTTACAACTATCAGGACATTGTATGGTACTTTCTGCGTGACCCTGGATAAGGGAGATACGCCGCTGTCTTCATCAACAGATTTAGTAAATTCAATAGAGGAAGTGATTCGATGATTGCCAAATATTATTTTCGTTCATTGGTGACGAACAAATTTTTATGGTTCTGGGGGGGCTTCTTCTCTTTTATGTGGGCGGCATTAGGCGCATTTGTCATGGATAGTTCCTTCCTCACACCTTTAACTGCTATGTCCATAACATCGACTTGGTACGCATTGATAGCACTAATCTCATTTTCCTCCGTTTCCGTAACATTGGCAATTTCAATGGCTTGGTCAACAAATGCCCTGATTTTCTCGTTTAAATTTACTAAACTTTCAAGAACGAGGTACCTTCTCGATCTACTAATTGCTTGGATCTTTGTCTCAGCGTTTCTTATATTTATAGGGATTATTTTTACAGCGTCCATGTTCTATCTTTCTTCAAAAGTAGATGTATTTCCTACATATCTCTCCTTTTTGAAAACATTTGGAATCGCTATACTTGTTGGTGTATTCTTCATGTTAATAGCTGTATTGCTTGTTCTGCTCGTGATCTCTTACTCTAACGTAAAGATTATACAATTTTTATCATTTGTACCGATGATTTTAGTTTTTTCATTAAGCTACCTTATGATCTATTATTCCCCTCCAGAACTGCTGATTTACTTATCACCTTGGAACTCTGGACCAAGCCTGATTCAAGCTGCGTTTATCAACCAGCAACCTATAAACAGTTTCGCTTCTTCTCATCCTGAGAATCTAAGCTGGTCACCACTCTTGATAAGTCTTGTCCTCTGGGAATTGATTTTATTCGCAATAGATATTTATATTTTCAGACGCATTAAGCCACAGGACCCAGAGGCAATGAGGCAGATATGATCTCTGAAAATGAAAAATATTTGAAAGAGAGTAGATCCCTTATAGAAAAAGCCTTTGATTTCGAGAATTATATCTTCAGGCGCGCATTTGGCCTGTACTACCTTGGATGGGCTGTGGCTTTCTTCCTTTATACATTGCCCGGTTTAGATTATTTTGTTTTTTCCAGTAATAAATGGATCCTTCCCGCATTCTACATCTCAAGTTCTGTTATTATTATGCTCCTAACTGGATTTATAATTAACAAGGCGTTTAAGGTCTCAAGAGTTTTTAAACGGGAGCCTAAGTGGAGAGACTGGCGCATATTTATCCTATTCTTTTTTTTGATCATATTTGTCTTAACTATATTTTCAATAACCGGTTTTGTTAGCTATTTTGCTCTTTTGTATGTGTTCCTCGCGCTATTAGTACCAAGTGCAATAGTTAGCACAGTGAAAAAAAGCATGACCAAATTTAATCCTGAAACATGGGTGGCTTTAATTAGTTTTATCATTGCATGCTTGGCCAGTATAGCTGGTATAGAGTCCGGGATTTACTCGATTCTAACTGTCACATGGATAATCGTAGCGATCGCGT
>JAJZJZ010000158.1 GCA_021809755.1 Thermoplasmata archaeon | reverse complement strand
TTTATTGAGTAAAAGCGGATTGATTTAGGCCAGAAATAAGAGTTATAAACGTTTATTTGCAAGTTAAGATTTTTTTGATCTAAAGTTAAGTAAGCGTGTGTAATTCATTATCATGAAACAGATCATGCGAATGATAATAGTTGCCGTCATTGCTGCAGGAGTATCTGTTCCTCTTGCATACTATGCAATTGACCTTAATTCTCATTCAAATTCAATTAATATGGCTTCCTTTATTCCATACAATTCTGAAATTGCCGTAAGACTGAACCTCAATGGCAGTTCCTATTATTTCGCTGCATTAAACGGTTCGTACGGCGGTATAGTCCCGCTGTCCACTTCATCCCTTGATTCTGCTGTAAGTGGAATATCTTCCGGTTCAAACGTTACTTCTGCACCAAATATCTCAATTAACTATTATGAAACGTATGACGGCTTCGATGTATATGCATTAACTAATCTGTCTTCTGGAAATCTTTCATCTAGTTTGCAGAACATATATTCTGTGCAGTCAAATCCCCTTGAAATACTTAAATTGGTAGAACTTACAAATTCAACGATTTATTTTACCGCATTGTCTGGAAATGATATTCTTCTGGGTAATCTGAATTTCATAAACACTTCTCTTACTTATCACAGCAGAGGATATTCGTATTCAGGTTTTAATTATCTTTACTCAAATGAAAATATTTCATTTGTGGTGGGTAATGCAAGCAACCCCCTTAAATCCATGAACGGTTTTATTAACGATTCTAGTACATATCTTAATTTTCAATTTAATTCATCTTTGATGTTGAATCATACAAAGCAAATTCGCAGTGTGCTGAATTATACTGGGGTGGTCTCAACATTCTATGTTACGGATAAATCTGTTTCTATCTCTATTAAAATTGGGTTAAAGCAATATGATGAAATATTCGCAATTCTGAAGGAACTTAGTGGAATAACTCCTTCCATTTCAGGTGCATGAATTGTTTCGTTCATTAACGCTCTTCTATGAGTCCTATACATACTATTTTAAAAATTATTACCGGTCAAGAAGTTTCTATATTATGCTAATAATTACAATTCTTGTATCGCTTCTTCTAACTTACTTTACTTTTACATATATTCCTAAACTTCCATCCCTATTCTCAAACTTTAAGGGATTCTTCAATACTCCTGGATTTTCTCAGCGTTTGGTTGGGTTTCTTTGGTCCTTTGTTCTTCTGGATCTTCCTGTGTTTGCTTCGGTATTCTTTGGGTCACCTGCAATATCCAGCGAAATAGAGAGCAAAACGGCATTTTATGTCTTTCCACTTCCAATTCCCAGATATGTTTTACTTCTGGCAAAATATTTCGCAGCAGTTTCTGTCACGATCGCGGTTATTATGGTATATCTTATTATTCAGGGGATTGTATTTTATATGGTTTTCAATGGAATTTTGCTTGTCCCATATTTCCTGAGCATGGGGCTCACAATTCTTTTCATTTTTTCAATAGTTGCACTTACTTTTCTTGTAAGCACTATTTTTAATAAAAATACCTATGCCTATATTTCTGTATTCCTCCTCTATTTTCTCATATTCTATGCCTATACTATAATTTCTGAGGTTCTATACAAGGTTGTACCATACTATCTTCTCAATAACTCGGCATCAATAATAGAGAGAGTATATCTGAATATATCAACAGGCTTTGGAAGTTTTAGCGTAACACCTAATGGGGCAGGATACTCAGATATTCTGACATCAGCAATTATAATGTTAATATATACGATCATTTCACTCACCGGAGCACTTTTATTGTTTGAAAGAAAGGAGGTAAAATAATGCCCCAGATAGACATTGTCAATCTGACAAAAAAATATGGGCGAATTGAAGCCCTATCATCGTTTAATCTTCAAATAGATCAGCCGCAGTGTGTAAGTATTCTGGGTCCAAACGGAGCCGGTAAGACAACGCTTCTAAAGGCACTTACGAATATAATTAAACCTACATCCGGTACGGTAAAAATAGATGGCACATCCGTTTCTGAGAATCCAATGTTGGCACTACAGAGTGTTGGAACACTAATTGAGCAACCTGAATTTTACCCATATCTCACCGGTAGGGAAATTATAGAATTTGCTGCAAGGGTAAAGGGAGCAGATAAATCTAGAATAGGAGATGAGATGGAGTATTTGTCAAAACTCCTGTCCATGGAAGAATATCTGGACAGAAAAACAGGGACATATTCCAGAGGAATGAAGCAAAGAGTATGTCTTGCCGTTGCTCTTGTAATGAAGCCAAAAATACTTATTCTGGATGAACCCACTTTTGGTTTAGATCCAAGGGGAATGAAAGAGGTTAGAGATCTAATAAAAAACCTAAAAAAAGAAAGAGATATCATAATATTGATGAGTACACACCTTATTTCCGAAGCCAAGGAAGTTTCCGATCGGGTAATTATCGTTGACAAAGGAAAGAAGATTTATGATACGGATAATGAGAGTAACGATAATGTCATTAAGGTAACCCTTGAAGAACCGGCAGATATCAATGGAATCATTAAATCTCCTGAAAATCTGCAAATAACTTTTTTGAATGAATCCACAATTTTATTAACATTAATAAATGGGATTGATAATTCAACCGCTATTGAGAAGCTGATGGATTTGGGTTTCAAGATAAAATGGGCTGAGCCTTATAACGACATAGAAGAGAAATATCTAAAAACGGTTTCACTATAATATTACTGTGAAGAATATACAATTAAATAATAAATTAATAATTAAAAAATCTCACCTGCTATAAATGGAAAGTGTTAGTACTCAAATGAGGAAGAAGATAGTCATTAAGGCAGGTGGTTCCATACTGGCCCGTGAAGAGTCATTTCAAAGTGTTGCAGCTTCTATTATGTCTTATCTTGGTACATATGATCTTATCTTTGTAGTAGTGTCTGCACCAACGGGAATTACTAATATGATAACTACCCTCCTTGATTGTCATGACGATTCAGAAAGAGAGATGATCATAAACAGGATGATTAATGTACTGCGGAGCGCCGGTTGCGACAGGAAACGGGAAGATTTTATCATTGATAATATCAGGACCTATTCCTCTCTATTCAACAGAACAGGTAACCGTAGGTATTCTGATCTTGCACTCATTCAGGGGGAACTGTTCAGTTCAGAACAACTCGCGTCAACCTTAATTGAAAATGGGTCTAATAATGTGAAAATTATTGATCCAGCCACATTTCTTCATTTTAAGTCAGGTCCAAACAAAGAGTTGATCTTTGATGAAGTAAAATCAAAATCTTCATTCCAATCCATTATTAAAATCATAGAGGATTATAGGATTTTAATCGTGCCTGGTTTTTATGGAATAA
>JAJZJZ010000030.1 GCA_021809755.1 Thermoplasmata archaeon | reverse complement strand
GAGGTACCGGTTATGAGTCCAGATTCGTGGAATCTGTTATCCCATATGTTGGTCTCACTGACAAGGCGAAAATAGATGATTTTGTAAGTAGGAATAAAACACCTGATATAAATCAAGGAATTGAAAAGGGTGTTGAAGAGCTTAAAATTTACCAAAAACTGAATGAACGGTTCAAATAAATTTGGAAATAAGGTTTTCAAAATCTTATTTTTAACATAAGCAAATGAAAACCCCTCGGGAAGTAGGGGAAAAATATTGTTTTTGGCCAATACTGACTTGAGATGTGCCAATTAAAGTCAGTATATCGTGAACATAAACTATGGCCTTGAAATCCTCAAATTCATGCAAAGAATACTTATCTGAATCTTTTGTTTCATTAGAATTTTCTGTTAAACCAACTTAGGATGTGCTTTAAAATGGAGCTTCTCCAGAATGCTTCTTGAGGACAATCCTTCTAAAACTTATTCTTCAAGATTTCTCCAGAAAGCTAAATTGTCTAATTAGTATAATTTGATGAATTTGTCCATGAATACTTCCTTTTGTTTATTGTTATGAAGAGTCTTATAAAGAGGCATGAGGAGGCCTTTGAACATAATATTAATTACTAATAATTTGTTGGAGACTGTCTTGAAAAATTACGTTTTCAAAAGCCCATATTGGTACTTTTATCCTTTAAACCTAATTCTACGGCAAATGTTTGCTCAGATTTTGGAGCTTGGGTTTAAGTACCCAAATATCTTTAAATAAGTTATATGAGAGCGAAATTGGAGGCAATAACGATAATACTCCCTAATGATAGTCACAATGAGAAAATCAATAGAGGCATTTATCTAAAGAAGTTCTTTCCCTCTGTCATAATAATTTCAATGTTGTTGCTATTTTTTGTTCCAGCTGATGCAAGCGGACATACCGCTATCTCGCGAACCTTAAGCCCTCAATATTTCCCCGTGGGCTCAGCAATGAAGTTGAGCAATATTCCTCTCCTTGAAGAAAATTATACTGTAACCTTAACTGAAAGCGGTCTTCCTTCTGGTACATTCTGGTTTACAACTTTTGATTCAACTAACGGAAGCATTCAACAGAATAACTATACGAGCCGTAGCGTAACCAGCTTTTCAGTTCCTAATGGAAATTATTCCATTAATGTGAGAGCTTGCACTATGCTTTCAGATGAATATCGAGCTTATTTGGGAAAATATAACTTGAAGATTTTAGAACCTGTTAACTATGGAGAAGGGCAGGTATCAGTAAATGGATCTTCTATAAGCGTCAATGTGACATTTAGTAAGCTTTATTACATCAATGTCACGGAGTCTGGACTACCAACAGGAAGTAATTATGTCCAGAATTGGGGAATAAAAATCGCAAACGCCTCAATGGAGAATGAGGGTACGTTTCTTACTTATATCATAGACACAACAAGCACAAATTACTCATTACCGGTGATTAACGGTACATGGTATTACACCTTTTGTACGACAGTTTCTGGATACCACGCAACTCCTTCAAACGGAATCACGCAAGTATCGGGTAGTAATGTCTCAATTTCAGTAACTTTTTCTCCAAAACCAAATCGAGATTATGCTTTAAATTTTACAGAAACAGGATTCTTATCTGGAACATCATGGTCAGTAACAGTGAATGGAACCATGAAGTCCTCATCCTCTCAAGTCATATCTTTTTTGCTGCAAAACGGATCTTATCCTTACAAGGTAAAAGCCCCTTCAGAGTATTATGCATCACCGTCTAACGGTACGGTACAAGTAAGTGGTTTTTCTCAAAACATTTCAATCTCCTTTTATCCAAGCAGTTCTCAAACTCCTCCAATTTGGGCATTTGTAGGGGCTTATACTAACTATAGCGGCTCTATCACTAATAATTCCAAAACAGTTAATGGTTATCTCTATTATAAGATACTGAGTATAAATGATACATCACAAACCATACACTTATTTGAGGCGCAAGGAAACAGTACCGGACCAAAGAACATTTCCAACAGGAATATTTCGTGGCTTAATATCCCCTTCGCATTTTATTCTTTGAGTGCAATAAAAAATATTTCAGAAAGCCCGAATTTAACGATCAACGTTTCCTATAAAACATCCATGGGAACCTTTACGACTGATGAAATTAAGTATACTAGTCAAAATTTAACTATGAAGCTCTACATTGACACACTTTCCGGTATATATGTTGCAGCACAGATACAGAATGCAACCATAAAAGTGAGTATGAATTTAACATCAACAAATATACCGACAACGGTTAAAACACCGATGTCGAAATATAGTGTGACATTTACTGAGTTTGGATTATCATCGGGGACCATATGGTCGACAATATTTAACGGAACAAAAGTTTCTTCTACGACCAATACGATCTCATTCACTGTTCCTAATGGAACATATTCATATTCTGTTACTAATGTATCAGGTTATTCCATATCTCATAGAACTGGTTCTGTCTCTATCAACGGGGCTGCAAATGATTTAACTGTAACCTTTTCCAAGTTATATGCAGTAACATTTACCGAGTCTGGATTATCATCGGGGGCGTACTGGTTCATTACTATGAATGGTAGCAAGGAATCATCTACATCATCTTCGATCACTTTTTCTGAAAAGAACGGAACCTACGAATACGTCGTGGGAGAAGTCTCCGGGTATAATGTGAGCAGTTCGTCTGGTAAAGCAGAGGTTATTGGTTCCAGCTTGAACATTACAATAGTCTATACTAATACAACAAACGTTAAGTCTTCAAGCTTAATGCTATCACCACTGGAAGAATACGGTGCAATGGGGATTATGATAGTAGCCATTGGAGGAGTTACAGGGTTGATAATAAAGAAAAAAAGGTGAAGGTTACCTTCAAATCCCTATAAAAGGAACTTAGTCTGTATATGAGACAGCTTGGAAACACTAAAAAACGTGAATTCTCTTGACGTTTTAACAGTTGACTCCTTTTTTTGAGAACCAAGTCGGAATGTATAATAGAAGTTCCTACATAGATGAAAGGTGGATGAATCTCTGATCATAGATATAATAAGACGTCTTCAGTGGCCGGGAGATGATGCCCATATGAAATGGCCATATGAAAATTCACGGCGTCCTACTGCTTATTGGCTTTATCAAGCAATATCCAGCCAGAAAAGAAACACCAGTATGGGAAGAGTGTCTTCTAAAATTCCCTCCAGGAATTCAGTTTTTCAGCACTATCAGAAAGTTATTGGCGCCATGATCCCCAGATTTATAATAGATCCAGCCCTTTTCTCACGTTCAATGACTTCTGTTTTGTTTACGGATGATTTATATTTAAGTGAAACCCAGGTTCAAAAAATATTAAAAATTGATGGAGTTGAACTGGTCCAAAGAGGTCTTGGGTTGGGGCCACTCGGTTTGCGTCCCACAATTTCAGTGAACGTACTACACAAAACTGATGAACAACTAGAACGAGCAGTCAGAGATATTGTTTCTGTTTCTCCGTCCATAAGTGAATTCTACAGGGTTAAGAACTATCTCTTCAAACCTAGAAACAATGAGTTAAATGATCCACTAACTAAAAGAGACTTCAAAATTAGGAGTACCACGAGAAAGATTATGACGGGTATGGTAAAGTATCCACTTCTACCATTAAACGATCTTGCACTTAGAATTGGTGTTAAACGAGACGTTGTATATAGAAATTATGAGTATATATCCAGTTCTGGTTTTTTCAAAATAGAATACAGTGTTTCTAACCCTGTAATCGGTAATATTTCGCTATTCCAGTCAGGATTTCTTGTGGAGGAGGGACAGAAAGGGGACCTCTTGAACCATCTGAGGTCTCTTTCTCTGTTTCGTGAGAGGCTACTGAATTCCCGGTGGAGTTTTGGTAATGTGCTTTATACCCTTAGCTGGAGTAAGGATTATGTAGATTTCTTAAGCTATCAAACCACTATTGTAAAACACCTTAAGCCAGAGAATATAATGCTTTCGGTGTGGCAACCTAGAACATATTTTAACAAGAAACCCATAATTGAAATGATTAACTCTTATGATGGTTAAGTCAATGTTGCAATTTAGTATACTCTGAACAGGGTATTGAGATCGTGGGACCTCATTTATCCATAGAGGCATTAACTAATAGAACTGCCATTCTACTGGTAAAGGATGATTATAGACGTCTCAGTTCTATTAGCTATTTTGTGTGTCACCAGCAATACTCAGGTTGGGGAGGTGATGTATTTATCCCTTCTCTTCATGAAAAAGACGTGACTGGTAAAAATGCGTTCAATCTAATATGCTGCATTAATCTAATTAATTATAGTGCGAACGTTACTATGTTAAAACGCTGAAAATATGCACAAAATATGACATTATTGATCTTTGAGAGTATTGTTCAATATTAAATATGAACTGTTGGAGCTTTACTGCTCTAATCCACGTTCTACTAAACTTCACGTTGTGTTTGTTAAATATGTCACAGCATAATATTGAGCATTCAATCCTTATTCATGTCCTTTTTTAATCTCTTTTCATAGGTCTCAAAGATCCTTGAAAGACATTTTCCAAAATTCCAGTCGTAATCGCTGATGGTCATATTCGTTTTCTTTGCTGCAAATCTTGTCCTTATTGAGTATTTAGTTCTCCCCTGAGAGTGGTGCTTCATTATATGAATATTTAAAGTTCCGCTATTTAAGCCGGCCACTTTAGTAACTCTTTGAGTGAATTTGTCTGTTAAGAAGTATATAATATCATATAAATCTGAATCTCCTGTTCCTAGACCGGAAATGTTAAGCATTATTCCATCGTCGGATCTATCTGCAGGAATAGTGTTGAGTATATCATCAATAGTTATTACTCCTATGACCCTGAGATCTTTTGTGCAGACCGGTAAACTGTGAAGTTTTGATTCGAGAAGAGTGTCTTTTGCATCTAGTATACTTTCCGAGTCAAGTGCATAGACAGGATTTTCTTTTATAGACCCGCAAATTATCCCTTTTTCCATATCACCGGATGAGAATTCCCCGAATCTGAGTTTGGCATATTCGCCACGATAGTCTATATCAGAGATTTCATTGAATCTTATGATTCCGGTAATTTTTCCCAAATCGTCAACAACAGGTATCTCACTTGAGTCCTGTGATCTCATGATTTCAAGGGCCTTTTCTGCATCGTCGGATTCTTTTACCAGAAAGGGGTCTTCAATTATTATATCCATGATTTTCATGTTCTCCATTCCACTGAATTCCTCTATATTTCTGAGGATATCAGCTCTTGAAACTATCCCAACCAAATGGCCTTTGTCCACAACAGGTATGGCGTTATCACCACTCTGCTTTAATTTTCTCAATGCGGATTCTATGGAATCTGAGGGTGATAATGTTGATGATGCCACCGACATATTTCCCACTCTTGCATTTATGCTAATACTCTTTCTCCTTAATATCTCACGATAACCAAGCATACCGACATACTTCTTCCCTGAAACAACTGGAACCTGACTTATTCTGTTATCTTTCAGCTTAGAAATAACATTCATTATGGTCATACCTTCTTCCACGCTTATTGGATTTTGTGTCATTATATCATTCACTGTTTTCATTTACATCACCTGCAATATTTTATTTTCAAACTTTTTCTCAATTCTATTGTGTTGTTCTTTACGTTTTTTCCTGATAGGGCATCTTTGATTAAGGAAGCCATATTATCCATATCATTGTAACCCATCCTTGTTATCTCTGCGGTGCCAATACGGCCCTCCCTATCCGTTATGATTCCGTTCTCTTCAAGTTTTTGGCTAATTTTAAGAAAATTCCCAAATCTGCTTTCATTTTCAGGAGAAAGGTGCACTTGATGAGAGTACGAATACCATGGAGAATATTTCACTTCAATTTCATATTCATTCAGTGCTTTTCCCAATTGCTTGGAATTTTTGCATACTTGGGACGCATATTCTTCACCGAATTGCAGCATCTCCTCAGCTGCCACACCAAGTGATGCTATTCTATTCAAATGGTAATTATCCATTGTTTTCCAAACTGTGTTGAAAGACATACGGTCCCAAAGTTCCTCATCGTTTGTCAATGCGATACCCCCCTGAGGTCCAAAAAACGTTTTGTGCGTAGAACCTAGTAGGATATCAGAATACTTAAGTGCATCCGGTTGAAACTGTTTTCCTGCTATTAGACCCATTACATGTGATCCATCATAGATTATTCGTGCATTGCATTCATCGCCAATTTCCCTAATCCGTTTCATATCGTATGGTTTAACAAAAAAAGATTGCCCTAGCAGTATTACGGAAGGATTAACCTGTTTAGTTACCTTCTCCAGTTCTTCGTATTTAATCTCCTGATTCTCCGAATCATATGGAATTTCATATGAATTTATGGAGAACATGGAAGGTATATAATTTCCAAAGTAGCCGGTATAACCGCCACAATTTTCCCCTATGGCAAGCATATTTTCTTTCTTATTCATTGTTGAAAGAATGGCTACCTCAGCCGCCACATGACCTCCTATGGTTTTTACCTCTGCATATTTTGAGCCATAAAGTTTTTTCATCAAATTTTCTGTTTCTATTAGAATTTCTTCGGAATACTTACAACCTCCATAACCGTTAATTCCAGAATCCATAATATGTGAATATCTGGATGCAAGATCGGCGCCCAGAGCCTCCCTCGCTGGTCGACTCAATACATTTTCTGAAGCCTGCAGGTTTAGGGTAGATTCGCGATAGAAATTATGTTTATTAACAAGATCACTTAAAATATTCATGCTTGTGCACCATTTCTGGATTTTAATATAATAATTAATACATTATTAATTGTTTTGCAGAAATATTAGGGTTATTGCTCAAAATATTTTATATCTGAAATTTCAAGAGAACCTTGCATGAATTGCCATGAATTATTATATGATTTTCATGCTCATAGATGTTAAGTAATACTAACGAATTGTGTTGTATGAATATAAGGATGAGGCTTGTATCGGCTTCATACTCTTTCCGCGAGGATCCATTAATTGTTGAGCTTTTTGGAAGGACAGAGGATGGCCGGTCAGTTACAGCTCTTTATTTTGGTTTCCTTCCTTATTTCGATGTCATAACGCCGCAACAAAGGGAACTGGATGGGATCAGTAAAAATCCGGAGTTCATAAGAATGGAGAGAAAATCTCTCTGGGTAAATGGAGAAATGAAAGATGCCTGTCGCATATATATTAAGCATCCTTGGAAAGTCCCGGAAATAAGAGGATTATTCGTTTCAACGGTAATGGCCGCAGACATTCCCTTTCACCACCGATTCATATATGATCTTGATCTTGGAGCTTGTGTGGAAATAAATGGAGAGGAATATAATCCAATGAATAGATATTCCACAGATGTAGTTATGAGAGTGGAAAATATAGCAACTACATCTGACTTCAATCCATCCCTGAAGGTTCTAAGCTTCGATATAGAAAATGCATTTCCTGAAACATCATCGGAACAATATGGAAAAATTCTTGTTATTGGATATACAATTGCACAGGGAGATAAGGTTACCAAGGGAGCTGTGGACGGAGAAGAAGATGAACTTTTGACAAACTTTGTAAAGCTGGTACAATCTCAGGATCCTGATGTCCTTATTGGGTACAATGTTGATGGTTATGATCTCCCGGTTATAGAATACCGAATGAAGAAGTATGGAATCAAATTCAGTATAGGAAGGGATGGTACCGAACCGAGAAGAATTCAGAACCAGTACTGGCGACTGAAAGGAAGGATTGTCAGTGATGTATGGTGGAACGTTAAAAGAATTTTGAAACCGAAACACGAAACTCTCAATTATGTCTCTCAGGAACTACTTGGAGAGGGAAAGGATGACATTGATCGGTTGAAAATAGAAGAGGAATGGAAAAACAGAAGACAGGAGGTCATAGCTTATTGCATAAAAGATTCGTACCTGACCTTCCAGATAATGGATAAAATGAGAGTATTAGATAGAAATATGTTTATGGCTACGGTTACAAAACTCCCACTGGAGGATACTACCAACGGTGGAACTAGCAATTACGTCGATTCAATCCTTATAAGGAAAGCAGACAGAGAGAATATTGGGGTACCAATGACTGCCTCTCAGGCACTTAAGGAAAAACCCATAGAAGGCGGCCATGTTGAGTCCATAGGTGCAGGATTATACTCAAGGGTAATTGTGCTGGATTTCAAGAGCATGTATCCGTCGATGATTATCAAGTACAATATATGTTTCACTACGCTGGATCCAAATGGAACCACCATATCTCCAACTGGAGTTAGGTTCCTGGATGTTAAACAAAAGGAGGGGCTTGTTCCGAGGATTCTCAGAGAGCTAATGAATGAAAGAGATAAAATAAAGGCGCTTCTTAAGAAATCCTCCGGCTCAGAATATGACTACTACGATGGAGTTCAAAATGCCTTAAAAATATTGATGAATACATTCTATGGGGTTCTTGCCTCTTCATTTTACCGTTTTACAAATCTGGAGATTGGAGGTTCCATAACCGCATATGCAAGGAAAACCATTATGAGTTTAATAGAAACCCTTAAGCATGACGGATTCAGGGTTATTTATGGAGATACGGATAGTGTATTCATAGAATCCGGTGCAAATAGCGATGAGGAAGCTGTGATTATAGGAAAGGACCTGAGTTCAAAGATCTCTGCAGAACTATCCGTTTCCATCGAATTCGAAAAAGTAATGGATCCTTTCTTTTCCCATGGCGCCAAAAAGAGATATGTTGGTATGATCACTTATCCTGAGTCAGATAAGGGGAAAATGCTAGTAAGAGGGTATGAAGTAAGAAGAACCGATTCATTTGATTTGCAGAGCGAAGTTCTGGAAACAGTTTTCAACTACATAATGAAAAGAGATAAGGAGGGGGCAAGGGAGTTTAGCGAAAAGATTGTCAAAAGATTGTTAGAGGGGGATAGAAGCCTCGATATAAAGAAGTTAGTGATTTCAAGATCCGTGAAGGATTATGACAAATACAAGGATGCTGACTCACTTGCAAATGTGAGAATTTCAAAAAAACTTCAGGAGCAGGGAGAACGCTTTATTCCTGGAATGAAGGTTTCATGGATTGTGACAGACAGTTCTAAGTCTCCACAGGAAGTGGAACCTTTCATTGACGGCCAAGAATTTTCATATGAGCCGGACTGGGGGTATTATGCCAAAAGAGTTGAAGAGACGGTAAACAGGGTTCTGGAAAGCTTCGACATGGCGTTGACATTAGCCGGTAAGATTCCAAAGGTAAAAAAGAAAGATGAAATTCATCCTCAACAGAACACTCTGGAAAGTTTCTTCCAAAAGTAAATAATACAGAATTGCATTAATAACTAATGATAGTGGTTCAAAATCATATTCCGGTTGACCCTTCAATGGCAGTTGATTTCGAAGGAAGATTCTCGAATACCAATGAGAATTTGAAGCACAGAAAGGGATTCGTAAAAAACGAGATATTGAGACCGATTAAAGGAGATTCGTACATAGTTCTGACATATTGGGAAACTATGGAAGATTTTAAGGCGTGGACAGAAAGCGATGATTTTAAGAAAGCCCATGCCAGACGACCATCGCCAGGTATGATAACTGGAGAGAATTATTTGACCATTCATGAGGTAGTATAAGCGAATTTGTCAATAGTATCAATTTAAGTGTCCCTTTAATCAAAACAGACACATCTTAAACTTTCTTCAATGCTGCCTGAACTGTATCCATTTAAATGTTAGAGGACCTTTTGACCAGAAATAATCAAGATGTGAAATATATGAAAACACAAGTAAGTGGCATTAACTCATTCATTCAAATGCGAAATCCTTTTTACCTTTATAAGAGTGATACGATATAAAATGCTGTATTATGCATATTCATTTTATAAGTTTCAAATTTATTTGAATAGAATATACTTCTTCACAAATGTCCAATAACATGCCCAAGCCATAACAGACTCCCACAAACCCAGAAACAAATCTATTTTTCACCATTTTGTCAGGTTATGAATCTTAGGACTTTTTTAGAGAAATAAAGCGATCTCCTTATCATTAATAGCTTATTTTGTGAATTACGAAATTCCCTCATATATGTTAAATTCATAACTGGTAAGGTCTCATAAAGTAAATTAGGAAGACCTCAATTAGTTATTATGCAGGATGTCATAGTCGTAGGTGCAGGTCCTGCTGGTTCATATGCTTCCTATATGCTGGCTAAGAAAGGTTTCATTGTAACGCAGTTAGAGGAGCATAGGGAAGTGGGAAAACCTGTTGAATGTACCGGATTGGTATCGAAGAGAGTATTATCGTTCGTTAATACAAAATCAATAATCAACAGGGTTCATGGAGCTCATGTATATTTTCCAAATGAAGGTATGATAAGCATCTCTAAAGCGGAAGAAACTATAGTGCTTGAGAGAGACGAATTTGACAAAGATGTTTCTGGTCTTGCGACAGGTGCGGGTGTCAACCTTTTGGTTAACGCTAAAGCTCTTAAGATTACCAGAAATTCTGATGGCGTTAATGTAACCCTAAGACACGATGGAAATGTTGAAGAAATATCTGCCAGAGCCATTATCGGCGCAGACGGTGCAAATAGCATTGTGAGGAAAGATCTTTTTGGAAAGCGAATAGGCAGAGTCGCTTCTGCATATCAGGTTGAATCGGCCGAGGCTATGGAAGATCAGGATAACGTCAATGTGTATTTAGGAAGCAAAATCACGAA
Source organism: Thermoplasmata archaeon (assembly GCA_021809755.1). Classification (GTDB taxonomy): domain Archaea; phylum Thermoplasmatota; class Thermoplasmata; order Thermoplasmatales; family Thermoplasmataceae. Next base: position 8,661 of record JAJZJZ010000030.1, on the reverse strand, counting down.
GGGATATTTTGGATGGGCAACACCTGCAGGAGATACCTCACGAATAGGCACTGCCTCCATAGGCGGTACCAGCAAAAGCTACTTTCAAGAATTGAACAGAAGATTTAGAAATAACAAAATACTTTCCATAACAGGAGGGCCAATACCCATAAGCACATTAAAGAAAACATATGGTAATAGAACAATTTTAGTTGGAGATGCTGCGGGAATAGTAAAACCTTTGAGCGGTGGAGGTATTTACACTGGAATTCTATCCGGTTCGAAGGCTGCCAGAACCCTCGAGATTGCACTTGAAAACGATAACCTTTCAGAGAGTTTCCTCTCTCAATATGAAAAAATGTGGAAATCTGAAATAGGGAGAGAATTAAAGGTCGACCTTATTATACAAAAACTATTCTCAAAAATAACTGATTACTCTTTCAATAAGCTCTATGAAGTAATATCAAAAGAAGAAAACATGAGGGTAATTAACAGGGTTGGTGACATAGACTTCCCATCGAGAGTTGTAGCGTCACTTTTATTGAGAAATCCAACAATTGCTTCGCATATATTGTTCCCAAGGAATAAAAATTCAGTCACCTAACATTATGTGGAAAAGTGTCCTTTGAATAATACAGTTTAGTGTTACTCACTTACTAAAATAAGAAAGGATTCCTCCATGGAATCGTTCTCAATGTTAGTTCATTTGTCAAATAGAATGCGTTTTTCCCGGATCTAAAATTTAGATATATTACTAACAAATCACTATTGTTTAAATTATACATAAAAGGGTGTGAATTTCTTGAGAGAAAACTGGTGAGAATATGGAATCTAAAGGCTTATTTTATGTCCTCCTGCTTTTGCTGGCGACAATTTCTTGGGGACTCACATTTCCTCTCATAAACCTTTCACTTCAGCTGATTTCACCGGTAATATTTTTATTTATAAGGTTTCTAATATCTGCAATAATTTTGCTTCCCATTGTTGGAATAAAGAAACTTAAGACAAAGGGAGGTGAAATAGAAGGAATCATTGCTGGTTTTCTCCTTTTCATAGGATATTACTTTCAAACGGTTGGATTAAAGTTTACAACGCCTGCGGATTCAGGGATAATCACTGGTTTATATGTTGTAATAGTACCTTTATTATCATACGTTTATCTTAAGAGTAAGGTTTCCAAAACTGATTGGATAGCAGTCATAATAGCCATGTTGGGATTAATAATACTTTCAGACGGTGTATCTGGTTCATCGTCAGTAGAATATGGAAATATCTTAACAGTCATTTGCGCAGTAGGATATGCTATCCAGATCGCTTATGTTTCCAAGCACTCCTCTCATATAGATTCTATGAAATTCACTTTTTACCAGATGCTTACTGTATCTGTTTTTTCATTAATAACAATACCGACATTCACAATATATTATGATCTTGAATCCCCACTTGTAATATTCACACTGATTTTCACAGCGATTTTTGCGGGAATCATGGGCTATTTCTTAATCAACAGAGCCCTTATTTATGTGAAACCAGAGAAGGCAGGCGTTGTTCTCGTTACAGAACCAATATTCGCTGCCATTTTTTCCTATATTTTGGTAAATGACAAGATAGGAATTTATACAATAGTAGGAGGATCAATAATGATATCGGCCATGTTTATTTCAGTCCTTGATACATATTTCAAATCTAAATCTACCAATACGATTATTTAGTTGGATTATGCCTTATCTTTCCTTGGTATGATGGTTAACGCTAACAACCATGCCACCGCTGTAGGTTGCCATTTCAATGCCCGAAAGCATCGCCCTTCCTACAGCTAGCAGTGTGTCCTCTGAATCTACAACGAGAACATCATTTAACGGTATAATGTCAGGATCAAAATCAATAACGAATTTTCGAAAAACATTGTATCCTTTGGCATTGTACTCTGCACTGTCTTCATTCACAACCACCCTGTTTGACGGATACTTTCTTGCATTAAGTAGTCTCTTTCCACCTTCTATATTCAAACCAAGAAAACCGTCGTGGGCTCTCATAGTTGCAAGAAACTTTCCATTCATGCTCACAGTTCTAATCCGTCCTGTTGCTCTTGACTTTGTAATTTCGCTTCCGTCAGGAAAAACTTCCCTGCCTGTTCCACGCCCAAACTGGAAATCACAAAGGGTTCTAATCTTTTCAAGATCAAAATCTCTTATCTTTTCTTTTTTTGAAGGAGAGATTTCTGGAACTTCATGGGAGGGATATTCCATATAATGAGCGGTATCAATTATCTGCTCAATAGGATAAGCTTCCTCCAGTTCAACCGGAACATCAATTCCCATCCACCTTATAAAATAAGGTGAACTGGATTTTTCATATTGTTCTTTAATGAATTTTCCTGATAATCTGGAGGGTTGCCATGCGCCTTCTGGAACGTGATTGCCTTGCCCCTCGAATCTGGGATTTCCTGATATGAATTTTTTTAATCGCTCAAAATATGGATTACATTCAGAACTTTCATCAAAGTAATATAATGGTGGCTTTCTATAAAGTTCAAAGAAGGGTTCAATTTTACCTTTATACTTTAGTATGTTCTTAAATGCCGCGTATAAAGCTGGGTGTGCTCTTGACTTTTCCTCAACATACTGCCATAGCGTTTGTTCATAGATTCTTTCTCTAATCTCCTTCAATTCCATGAAAATCGTGAATAAATTGTGATGAGCGAGCACTTTAGTCCTTTCTTCCACAGGTGATTCCCTCAATTCTTTAGACGTATATTTACCATAAATGGGACTCCACATAGGGAATTCCATTAACTCTTTCAGATCTCTGGTTCCTTCCTGAAAAAGCAATCTTCCATCCCTTGCATATTTCACATACGAAGCTGAATCAAATATATCTACTCCAAGCAAAACCGCCATACCCATGAACATAGGGTGACCACCTCCAAAGAGATGTATTGGCTTATCAAATGATGCATTGAGCTTTGAATTTATTATGATTTCACACAGTTTTCCATATCTGTATTGTTCTAGCAGTGGAACTACTCCCCCTATGGGCAGGTAACCTGCCTTAGTTCCTGACATAAGTTTTGCACTTTTTTCCCTGAGATCGTTGTAAATTGATCCCTGTATGGGCCCAGCAAGAATGGTCTGCCTTTCGCCGGAGAGCTCAGTCATTCGTCTGTATGTTTCATCTACAGCTTTCTCTGCCTTGTCATGAGAATCTTCTGGTACCGAAAATATATCGAGAATAGTAGATATATCGCTTCCTATTTTCTCCTGAAAATCTACAATTTCGATGTTTCCATATTCAATATCTCCATAAACATAACTTTGGAATGTACCAGAATCGGTCATTATTGGACCATCAAAACCCATTAAATCATGAAGACCCTTTTCAAGTGCATGATTCCTCAGGTCATCGTTTCTTCGTATGATGTAACTATTTGTTATAATTGCTTCCATTCCCATCTTTTTCATGTCTTCAATGGAAATAGTGCGAATGTTTGGATTTATTACAGGCATTATTGTGGGCGTCGATATGATTCCGTGCGGTGTGGAAAATTTTGCAACCCTGGCCAGACCTTCCCTGTGAATAAGATCCATTTCAATGACCTTTGTAGTAATAATTACCTGTATATTTTTGCTCTCTGTCGAGACTGCTGTTCAATTTATTTATACGGGGTCTTTTGGTGTTATGGTCTCTCCTGAATGTTATGTTTGCCATCTTAAGGAAAGTGTTCATTCCGTCCTCCATCTTCATTGGACCCATGGTATACCCTTTTCTCCCGGGTTCTCCTCCAAACACCATTAATGAGTCTGAAATGAGGTCTATGAAATACACGTCATGATCAACAACGAGAGCACTTTTCCTGTTTGCTTCCATGATCTTGCGAATAACCTTAGCGCAGATCATTCTATATGTGCTGTCGAGATTTGCAGAAGGTTCATCCATTAGATATAGATCGGCGTCGGTTGCAAGAGTTATGGCAATGGACAACCTTTGAAGCTCTCCACCTGAAAGTGAAGAAACATTCTGTTCCATTAGTGAGTCTATTTCCAGAGGTTTAAATAGTTCTACCTTAAGAAATGAGTCATCAAACCTTTCCTTTACTGTGGCGTATATAAGTTCAGATACACTTCCTTCATATTCCGTGCTAATGTATTGTGGCTTATAGGCTATTCTTACCTTTGGCTCAACAATGGCGTCCTTTGTTTCGGTTACGCCGGCAAGAACTTTTACAAATGTTGTTTTTCCAAGAGCATTTGCCCCGAGTACACCAATGACTGAACTTGTCTCTATATTTCCTTCCTTTGCTTCAAGTGTGAAATCACCTAAATTCATGGTGAAATTGTTCCATCTAACCAGTTCCGGCGAAACCTGAGTTCTGACAAACCCTTTTTCATCAAAATCTATACTATAAGGTCGTATTCTTACATTTTCCTCCTGAAGATATCCTGACAAAAACTCATTTATCGCCTTGCTGGAAGATTTTTGTTTAACCGTAACTCCATATGCTCCGGATTGACCATAAACCAGATGAACTGAGTCCGCAATCCAATCTAGTATTGCCAGATCGTGTTCCACAACGAATACGGTTTTCTTCTTTGCCATTTCCTGGATCTTTATTGCAATGTTCAAACGTTCAGAAATGTCAAGGTATGATGTCATTTCATCAATGAGAAGAATATCTGCATCTTTGAGAAATGCTGTGCCAATGGCCAGCTTCTGCAGTTCGCCGCCTGAGGCAGATTTGACATCTTTAGAAAGTGAATTCTTCAGGTTGAGATCCTGAACAACTTCGTCCATTTTACCGGAGATATTTGCCTTTTCAAGGATTTCCCTAATGGTTCCTTTTGCTATTCTAGGTATCTGGTCCACGAACTGGCTTTTGAGAACAGTTTTCCTTTTCCCATCATATATGTCCCTGAAATATTGCCCAAGAATTGATTTTGAATACCTTTCTATGACCTTGTCCTTGTCAGGTTTCGCCTCATAATCACCGAAATTGGGAACAACTACCCCGGATAAAATATTCATAGTTGTAGTTTTTCCCATTCCGTTTGAACCCAGAATTGCAGTTACAGCGTTTTTTTCAGGTACCGGCATGGAATAAAGACGGAATGAATTTAGACCGTACTGATGAATTATATCCCGATTCAATTCATCGGGAATGCCTATGATCTTTATTGCACCAAATGGACATCTTTTAGGACATATTCCACATCCTATACATAGGGATTCAGTAATAATCGGTTGTGTATCAGGTCCAGGAAAATCTATGGTTTTTATCCCACTCCTCACTGGTGGGCAATAATATTGACATTCTCGATGGCACTTTTTAGGATGGCACTTCTCATGGTCTAAAATTGCTATATGCATCTGTATTCCTAATTAGGTTTCCAGTATTCGTCCGGGATCTCCTGGTATATTGAAAATTCAGCATCTGCAATGAGTTCTCTTTCATCTATTTTCATGTTTGAAAGCTCTATTATTTTTTTAACATTAAGAATCCAGTAGTGAATCCTCCACTCCCTGCCATCAAATAGAGTGGTTTCTTCTCTCTCAGTTTGCAGAACACCGATATCCTCCATGGTGTAGAATGCGTCCCGATCCTCAGGCTCGAGCATATTGTCAATGACCCTGTCATTGTATCCAAAGAAATTAATTAGGTGCTCGGCAGCTTCCATGGATTCTTCTGCTACCATCCTTCTATGCTGAAGGCTCAGACCCTTGCTTATAGCTGTAGAAAGCTCATGAATATCTGTGTAACTCCTTATGGGCGTTACGTGAATCTTTAACTTAGAATTATCTGTTGCCATGATTACTCCTTTTGAAACTTGATAGGACATAGGTATTGCAAGAAAGCTATTAACGTTATTGGAAGCTCAAATTTTTTATTTGTTCATGAACTGTAAAAACTTTAATTTTCAAAGAGTATTCAATATGGTGGAGCACTTTCTTTATCCGATTTCAAATGTAAAAGATAATGATGACCCCTTTGCTAAATTTAAGATTTTTAATGAGAATAAAGATGAAAATCCTGAAAAAGCTCAAGGAAAAATAAAGCTTGGCAATAACTATGCATATCAACATGAAGTATTACTATACAGAGAAGACCTTGAGAGAGAACTGATGCAGACAAAATTTCATGATTTCTCCAGAGAATTTTCCTCAAAAGTTTTTCAAAAATTGTCCAGTAAATTCAAATTCCCAAAACTAATGGCCATAGTAAATATTACACCAGACTCATTCTACCCGGGATCAAGAATCTCAAAAATTGATGACCTGAACAGACTCTTCCTAGAATCTCCAGATATAATTGATGTGGGAGGTGAAAGTACTAGACCAGGAGCAAAAACAGTTTCCTCAGAAGATGAACAGAAGAGATTGAGTTTTTTCTTTGACAACCTTCCTGAAATGGATTTTGAAATTTCACTTGACACACGAAATCCCTCGACTGCCAAAATGTTCTCCCATAAAATTGACTACATTAACGATATAACAGGATTTTCTTCAAAGCAGATGATAGAAATTGCGCAATCGAGTAAAAAGAAGTGTGTTGTTATGCATATGCGTGGTACTCCGGAAACGATGAATAATCTTACAAATTACGATGACCTTATTGCTGAAATTAATATGTTCTTCTATGATAGAATTGGTTCATTGTTGGAATCTGGAATAGAACCGAACAAAATAATAATCGACCCCGGGATTGGATTTGCAAAGACAGTTGAAGGAAATATGAAAATACTTTCGAATGCATTATCATTTAGCATTGGCCCGGAAGTACTCTTCGGAACTTCAAGAAAAAGCTTCATAGGTAAATTGACTGGTTCAAAGGTAGAGGAGAGATTACCTGAAACTATAGCCACTTCACTCCATTTAGCTATGAACTCCGTAGATATATTGCGAGTACACGATGTAAAAGAAAACAGGAATTCACTCCTTATGCTTCAGCGACTACTTCTTTAACACTGCAGGTTCTGCAAATTCCCTTAATGATTAGAGAGATATCCGTTACTATATAGTCTGGAGGAACTAGGTTTGACATAGCTTCCTTTGATATGGGTATATCCGTGATTTCATTGCAGCTTGTGCAATAGAAATTCGCATGCGTCTCCATGTTGCTCTCAAAAACCATTCTCCCGTTTATTTCAAAAGCCTTTAGCAGTCCTGCATCTGAAAGTGCCCTTGTTATGTTATATATGGTAGAAATTGGAATAGTTGGCTCTGTTTTCTTTAACTCCTGATGGATATCCTCTGCAGTAAAGTGCATACCAGGGTTTGCTACAACATATCTCATTACCTGCATTCTTTGCGGTGTTATTTTTAATCCTGAATCCCTTAGTTTCTCACTTAAATCTGTCATCAATTTAACATTAATTATCAAATAGTATAAAACAGTTTATAATTATATGTTAGCATATACCTTCCGTTAAGGATGATTGAAAGAGTGAGAGGCTTTAGAGATTCCTATCCTGAAGACATGATCCCAAGGCAAAAGATGTTCGATGTGATGAGAGAAACCGCACGGAAGTTCTATTTTTCACAGATTGAAATTCCTTCTCTCGAATATCTGGATCTTTACCGGGTAAAGTCCGGCGAAGAACTCTTAACGCAGACATTTTCATTTACCGATAAGGGAGGAAGAGAGTTGACAATGGTTCCCGAAGCTACGCCTTCTGTTGTGAGGATGCTCACTTCTAGAAAAGATCTCAGAAAACCTGTAAAATGGTTCTGCTTACCCAAATTATGGAGATATGAGGAGCCTCAATCCGGTAGATCGAGAGAACACACTCAATTTAACGCTGATATATTTGGAGATAGTTCTTTGTATGCTGATGCAGAGATTATAGGCCTAGCCTGTAGCACGTTAGATAGACTTGGTCTATCTGGTAAGTACAAGGTCAGAGTAAACAATAGGATGTTAATGGAGAAAATTCTAAGAAGTATTGGAATTTCAGATATCGGGAGAGGATATTCACTAGTAGATCATTATAGAAAACTAAGTCCTGACGAATTTAAAAGCCAATTATTTGAATTGTGCAATGACAAGGAGAAAGCAGACTTTCTTCTTCAGCTACTAGGTAAAGAAATAAGGTTAGATCAGCTTGATTCAAAGCTCCCTGAAAAATTCAAAAAAGATAATGAAGAAATAATTTCAAGACTTATATATACAGGGAAAATAGTAGGAACTACTACCGATGCTGAACTCGTTTATGATGCATCTGTTGTAAGAGGACTCGGATATTATACGGGCATTGTTTTCGAAGGCTTTGATAGAGCTGGAGAATTCAGATCTATATTTGGAGGAGGCAGGTATGACAATCTCAGTCAACTTCTTTCTGGGACACAGATTGAGGCAGTAGGATTTGGTATGGGTGACGCGGTTCTTGAACTTTTATTGAAAAAAAACAACCTGTGGAACTCAAATGATAGAGGAAGTGGTATTGCAATATGCACGGTTGGAAGTGATGCTATATTGGCTGGCTATGAACTGGCTGCAAAAATCAGGGAATTAGGATATGTCGTTAACGTTGATACTTCTGAGACATCTCTCTCTAATCAGCTCAAAAAAGCAGCATCAAATAGTGTTGACTATACCGTAATAATTGGGCATAAGGAACTTGAAGACGGAACATTAACCATAAGGAATATGCAATCAGGAAAGCAGGTAACAGGTAAAGCAGAAGATTT
>JAJZJZ010000029.1 GCA_021809755.1 Thermoplasmata archaeon | reverse complement strand
ATAGGAGATCAGTCACTGGTCATAGACGCTTTTAAAAAAAGGCTTCAAGGGAGGTCAAGATAATGGTGATCAATGATCTCAAGGATCAGATACCTCTCAGGGAGATATCAAGAATATCCGGAATCTCACTGTCAGGATATTATTACAAGCCTGTGAAGAGGCACATTCAGAGGCTTGATCCTTCCGCAAGGGCAAGGATCAGGGACATTGCATCAGAAAGACCGACATACGGATACAGGAGAGTGTGGGCAATACTCAGGAATCAAGGTACAGCGGTGAATCAGAAGACTGTCAGGAAGGTTCTGAAGGATAACAATCTGAACCTTCCTGCATCGAAGCATAGGGGTAGAACAAAGACCAGGAATCTCTTCCGTCCGCATGGACCGGATCAACTCTGGCAAACTGACATCACTTACATTCCAACTGAGTCGGGAATGACCTATCTGATGTGCATAAAGGATTGTTTCACCAGGGAATGGCAGGGATACCATGATTCAAGGTCTTATATTGTTAGGGATGCCATACGATCTGTGGAGAATGCTGTTCTCCTGGCATTCAACGGAACAGTTCCGGAAGATCTGGTATTGAGGACAGACAACGGTCCCCAGTATATCTCGAATGAGTTCAGGAGTGCCATGAAATTACTGGGTATCAAGCTGGAATATATACAGAAACACACTCCTGAAGATAATGGAGACATCGAATCGTTCCATAACTCAATCAAAATAGATTACATATGGCCAAACAAGTTCAGGAACTTTAATGATGCTTCCATGGAGATAGAGAAGGCATTCTCTGATTACAATGAATGCAGTTCGCATTCATCCATTGATTATCTTCCTCCAAGGGAGTTCAGGAGGAAGTTCCTGAACGATAAAGCATTCAGGGAAAGATTCGAGAAGAAAGAAGTTGAGGTGACACTAGATGATTAGAGAGGAGAAGTGTTCCAAATTCTGCTGGAGCGGATCATCATCCAATAAATTTTTTCTTTCCCTCTTTCAGCTATATTTTCAGTATTTCAGAAGGTTTACTTTTAAAAAAAACACTACACTCTTATCTACTTGAGTGTTAAATGGGTTCAGAAATGACTATGTTTTACATGACTGGTTTAACCAAAACTATTTCACTTTCCAACAATATACATAGTATTTCTATTCCTTCTTGATCACATAGTATATTATCCTGTAAGTTTATCTTGAAATAACTATTCACTCCTCTATTGATCCTAATCGGGGTAGACTTCTAAGAACATATCATTGATGGACGACAGTTATTCCTATCAGTAATATTTGTATACGCTTAATAATATATATTTAGGAAAAGGGTTGTTCTTTGATAATTGTTCCACTTTTGGATGAATATTTTACTCATCTTGGTGGTTACCTAATCAGACAAAAAAGCTTTGATATTTCATAGAATCTTTGCTGGTAATGACACAGCTTAAAATAATGCAAACTTAAATATCACTAAAATAGATTTTTCGTTTTGAGATTGGTCCATTCTTCAAGTTTATCTATCTTATCTCACATATGAAGGAACGTGTATGTCAATATGAAAATCTACCTGTTCCATTTACATCATCACCCGAAGAAAACATTCATTCCCTTGCTAACTAGGAAACTCGATTCTCAAGTTTTTGAGCTAAAAAAGTAAGCAAATATCGGTGACACGGCATAGGCAGAATAAATAATAGTTTTCAGTGTGCACAATGAAGATTATTCAGTACAAAAAAATATAAATACAGACATGTTAGCTTATGGAAGATAAATATGGAAAGTGATTGCTTATTAAATTTAAGAAGGGCTTACACAGAATCTTCTAGAGATTTTAACGAGATTCTTCGGATGAACCTAATTGCGAAGAAGAGATTATATGCTGAGTTAGTTGCATTATACTCTAACATGGAAAATAATTGCGGTGAGAGTTTATCATTACAGGTCATGAAAAGTGGTCTTGCAAACTTAAAATTGGCCCAACTGAAAATTGCATTGGCATTAAAAAAAGAAATCGAGGGAAAGACAATAAACGATAATGATGTCAACAGCGCAATAACAAACTTTTCAGAAGATGAATATAGTTCAATGGAAAAATTGGACAGATTTTCAAAAATTGACGCACTGAGCAGCGAAGCAATTACTACATTATTGATGAATAAAGATGATCAAGTTTATCGACTTATAAAAGAATGGTATGAAGACAACATGGAGGATTTTTTATCCACCATCGATCTTTTGTCTGGAAAAAATATTCGGGGAGAAATATCAAAAGGTATGGAAGAAAAATACAGAACAAGATTTGATAAAATTTCAGAGGGAATTATAGGATACATTCAAAAAGACCCAGGTCAAATTAAGAAGATGTTCATTAATTATGAAAATGCCCTGAAGAAAGTTATGAATATAGAAAACAAGAGGGCAAACGTCGAGAAGGAATTGAGGGAGATCCTGGTATCCTCCGAATTGATTAGATCCAATGATGAGTTCAAGTCATTACTTGCATTAGCGAAATCTGGAAGCATGGACGAGTTAAAAAAGAAGGACCTGGATTCCCTTATTCGAAATTTTAATGATTTAAGTGTTAAATTAAAGAGTAAAATCGCTGATGCCGAAAGCGAAAAAGGAAAACTGGAGACTGATTTCGAAATGCGTGCAAACCCATTTTTGAAAGAGATAGAGAGTAAGAGGCTTGATTCTCTTTTAGATGATGCTAATTCTTCATATTCTTCCATGATCCTGAGTCCTTTAAAATCATTAGATTCCATGAAAGAACTAATAAACATGGTAAGCGGTGGAAGAAACGCAACATTTGATTCGTCATTTTCTGTGTCTGAAGATCAGGCAAGACTAAAAAGAAATTCGTTTTTTGAGAGTACTTTCCTATCATTTTCCAAAAGAGAGAATATTGAGTTATACATTCCTTCTTTATCATTCACTGCAACAATTAGAAAAAAAGATATGGCAAGAAAATTAAGAGAAGTTTCAGATAGTTTAACAACTGGTGAAAGGCGAATTACAAAGGGATTGACAACATTCTTTAATTTTCCAAGAGTTTTTAAACCCGACGTCAGATTTGGCATAAATTTTATGTTTATCGCTCACGATGCGACATTTAAAGCCACATCCTTGGCTGGAACCGGCCTTGACCAGACACCGGTTATAATCAAGGATATATCTGAATATTATGCAAATTTACTTTCAGATTCCACTGATCTAAATATGCATATGATATCAATAATTGGCTCTCCAAATGGATTTGCGCCCGAGGTTCTTGAATACATTCAGAGTTCCAACAATAATGGTCTCTCAGGATCAAACGTTACTATCATATTAAAAGATACTAGGGATGGACAGATTTATTTTGATAAAAGAGATAAAACTTCTGAGCAAATTGCAAATATTCTATCAGGTGCAGAGGATGAGAACCAGAAGAATTATCAATCAGTGAAGAAGGAAACAATATCTGAATGCTCCATAACCGGAGTTACAAGAAATAAAACAATATCAAGGTCAACTGGTCTTTTGGAGACAGATGTTTCAATGGCATGGAAAAGAATGGAAAGTGAAGGAATAGGTAAAATAGATAAAATTAACGGCGAGGAAGTGTTCAGAATTTCTGAGAAAGGCAAGTAAAGGCTGAACAGGTAATTTTTATGTTTAATTCCTTGTTAGAGATTCAAGAGATTGCAACAATCCTGGCAATTTTAATTATGGTGGTGTGGTATGTATCAAGATGGTCTGCAATTTCGATTTCGAATCGCGCAATAATTTCGTCACCAGATTTTTTTTATAAAAGAGCAAGAAATGGCCTTATGACTTCCGGAATGTGGATTATACTTTCAACTATCCCTTTCCTGGGCTTTATTTTTATGTGGTTTTCAGCCTCATCAACGAGTAAAATAGCTGGTGCAACCAGATCGATTGGGCAGTCAATGAGAGGAGCTTTAGATGTCTATTCGTTTATTGCTGTTCTCACTGGATTTGGTTTAATCATAATATCCGTAGGGACATACTCTGGAGATAATCCAACAGCAATTTTAGACGCGGTTTATCTTACTCATTTGTGGTTTACAGTATATCTTGCATCCGTTGTTCTAGCTTTGGTTTCAGTATCTCCTAAAAATTTTGGTATTGCTTCTTTTCTTCTTGGAATATTGTTTCAGATGTTACAGGTTTTAATATACAGTTTTACCGCCCTTTTGATTTTTCCAATTTTTATAGGTCTGATGTTCGTTTCTGCTGGAGCTGTAACCAGTAGCAGCAGGGTTAAATTTATTAAGAATGGTGGTAGAGTTGGAACGGGATCACAGGGACAAAAAACTCCACAACAACCAGTTAAGGTTCCTGCACAACCTCAGACAGCCCCAAATAATCCCGCTAATGTGAATACAGAAGCGGAGGCAGGAAGGAAAACGGACGTCGACAGAAAAATAGATCCAAGGGAATTAATTGCAATGGTGGGGCCACCCGCATCGGGAAAAACAACAACACTATCATATTTTTTTCACTTTATGTCAGATATAGAATCAAAAACTAATTTGTCAATGGAGGTTAACCCGGGTATTGAACTGATGGAAGAGTACCTTAGAAGGATCATATCAGAACACAAATTCCCTGAATTAACTGCAATGGACAAAGTGGGAGAAGTTGTTTTCAATTTTTCAAGAAAAAAACGATTCGGTATTAATAAAACCTATCTTCGCGTGAATGATATTGCCGGAGAGAGATTTAATGCCTTGCAGGGAGGAAAGGAAAAAGTAAGGTCTGTTTTGATGAATACAAGATTTGAATATATTCTGAGGGCTAGGGGCTATCTCATAATGATAGATTGTTCCACATTTAGAGACTGGGCAACAAAGGATTTGGAGTATATGAGAATTCTAAATTCTGTCATTATGTCAAGAATTGAAAAAAGTACTCCAAGAATAGCGTTTGTCTTTACCAAGACAGACACCCTTCCCAGTGCTGTTATCAATTATAGTCCAATTCAGTTATTAGAGATATTAAAGAATACAAATGCATTTGTAAGGAAATATGTGAAGAACCCTGCTGCATTTAAAATTTACATTAAAACAGAACGAGATAATGATGGTACCATCGTACCAAAACTTGATGTAGATGTGGGAGGCAGATTGGACATTAAGTTTGATCCAAAATTCAACGAAGGGTTCCTGTATATGGCACAATGGATTGCTGAGGTGGGCGGAATTTGAGCGATATTATCAAATGTTCCCAGATAGTTTATGGATGGGTGGAAAAGGGTTCTAAAAAGGGTCACCAGATGGTTGCAAAGAGCTCTGCAGTTGATGAGAGTGATATTCAGTTCCTCGATTTACATAGCATTCCTGCATCGCTTAACAATGTCACATTTAAGGAATGCCGGCGCTTCTTCAAATTGCCAAACGGCAAATATGCGTTTAATTATATCAAAAATATAGGTAAAGATACTTATGGAAGAGATGGCGCCCTCTTATCGCACTTTATTATTTTTAACTTTAACGACCTTAAAATTCTTGGTAAAAACTTTTACCTTGTCGATTCAAAACATTTAAAGGGGATAAATTCAGTCAACGATTTGCTCAAGTTGAAGGTTGGAAGCGATTTTATTACTCTTCCTGAAATAACAATTGATGGAGAGGACAATGGCAAACCGGTTTACCCGGACGGAATTAAGAAAGAGATAATTTTTCCATTGCTTCTTTCTATGAATTATGGAGGAATGAGACTCGTCTTTAAGAATAATGAGCACATAGATACTTTTGACAGGATCATAAATCTTGAAAAAATATTTCCAGGAGCCATATCGTTCTCCTATTCAACATCAATTTTTGATTTTATTTCCGACGAGTTCATTCATATAGGGGTTGCAGATTCCAATGCAAGACTAAATCCAGCAACATATGTTCTGAACATGAATGATGATAAAAAGCAGCTACTTTTTTCAAGTGATGGTTACTGGGAGAATCTCGAAGTTGTTGAAAGTGACAATGGGATTATGTGGCAATTTGCAAGGATGTTGGAAAAATACGGTAAAGACATCTTTGAATCTATAAACTCCAGAATAAGAGATATAAACAGTCTCGATTCAATGGATGACATGATTCAGGAATACCTGAGAATGTTGGCTGGCACTTATTTTGATTTTCTTTTGTCTGGTGAGTTGGATATTGATACAGGTATTGTCGCTATCTTTGACGGAATGGAAGAGAGCATTATTCTATCAAGAGACCAGTATTTAAAAACAGTTCGGCATTTGGTCAAAGAATATCCAAACCTGATATCATCTCTTATCTCACTTTATATTGGCGCCATAAAAAATACCAGTGAAACAGCAGATGTTGCAATGAAAGCTAGAGAGATAATTTCAATAATTCTTCAATATTCTGGAGACTTGAATGACATAAAGTTATTCAGCAAGCTATATAGGAGTGAGCCCAAGCTTTACAAGAGTAATATAATACCGGGAATTATTGCTAACTTATCAGCGGTCATCGAAAATAGGGAGAATGAAATTTCCACAATGTTTTCCTACATACCCGACGCATTTGAAGAATGGTTTAAGTTAAGGCTTAAAGAACAAATGTCTATGGATCATCTGGATAAACTATTGGGACTGATGAAGAATGTTGATAATTCTTCAAAGCAGATGTTCTTACTTTATAAGAGGACTGTAGAGGACACAATTAAACATAATCCAGAAGATATCAACGCCCTAATTAAAATCATTGAAAAGTATCATCAGAATATGAAGACAGACGATATTCGTTCGGTGTGTAAAACATTAATTTCCGCGCTATCAAAATTATCTCCTGACAGGAATGATGACAGTATCCAAAGACTGCAGGAACTTGGAGGCATATCAGGAAATAGAGGCGAGGAATCAAAAAGTAATGATAAGTCTGAAAAGAGAGGATTCTTTAACAGAAGAAAAGAGTGATTTTATGAAGAAAGTTTCTGATTATGCAGATGTGGTTGATGCGTGTGAAATTTCTATTTCAGAGCTTAAAAAAATGCTTAAAAGAAAAAATATTCCGGTTTTGACGAAGAATTCCATAAAATATCTGATACCAGTAGGTGAAAGTACAAAGAATAAGGTAAACAGCAGGAAAGGCAGTCTTGAGAATGCGCTAATAGTTCTAAGAGGTGTAATTGGTACCGGATATGTTTCACAGAAAAGTCTTCAAACATTAGATTCATATAAAACCGCTTTTGAAAGCGAGCTTAAGGAAATAAACAGAGATACAAGAATTGACAATATTTCATTATTGTTAGATTCTGGGGACAGAAATAAAATAAAGCAGGGTCTTAAGGAAATAGCTGATTATGCTGTAGAAGGTTATAAGGAAGCTATGGCCCCATTTATATTTACTGCAATTAATCTAATTTCTGATGAAGACCCGGAAATAAGAAAAAATGCCGCTAAATTCATTTTTTATGCCTCTTCTTATAAGGAAAGCATTTTTAATGAAAACAGGTCAGAAATTCTCAAAGGATTGAAAAATGTGGATCCAGATGTAAGAGCGATCATTTCACTTACATGCGCTAAAATAAAAGACACAGAATCAATAGAACCCCTGGTAAATCTTCAAACTGACCATTCTATGTCTGATATCGGCATCTTATCGATTCCGGATTATATGTTGAAGTTTCCACACAGCGGGACAAAAGCAAGACTGAATGATATCGTTACAGATTCCATTTATGAAATTGTGAACTCAAAGAGAGATACATCGCTTTATCTCACTAAGAGTATAAGGAAGGAAATAAAGAATAATTCTGTCATGGGTGGATTATCGCTTTCTATTGAGATAGTACCCATTGTTGACCTGCCAAATCTGGTTATTGATTTTACGAACCTCAAAGGGTCATTCGACATCATAGGTGAAACAAATCTAAGCTTTGACCTACTTAAGGCCGGCGAGATTAAACTAATTGATACAGGTATGATCCCTGAGAAAACAGGGCATCTTCGAGGATATATAAACTGCACAACCTCAAACGGATGGAAAGCGTCTATGCTGGTAGAAGTTGTTGTTGAAGAAGAAAAAGAAAAATCTTCATTGGAGACATCTCCCAGTCAGGAAAACGTTTCACAGCCATCTGACAAATCTAAAGAAAGTATGGGTTCCACAGCACTAGATATTCTTGTGTCAGATATAGAATCTGGAAGAACATCAAAGGTTGTTAATGCCCTTGAGGAACTTACAAGATATGTATCAAACGACAAATCACTCAGTGACAGGATTTCAGCATTGGCTATTACAATTTCACTTAGGGGTGTGGAAAAAGTTAGCAAATCAGAAATGGAGACGGCGATTGACCTAGTAAAAAATGTCAAAAGGAGAATAACTTAGAAATTACTTATTCTTTTCCCCTTCTCCTGTAATTTTCCTGATTAGTTCATCAACTTCTTTCTGTCCTACGCTGTCCTCCTGTTGAGAAGATGTTGAACTCTCACCCGTGATACTTTTAATAATATCCTCCGCCCCCTCACCTCCTCTATTTGCAAATTCGTTTAGAGATTCGCCTAAGCTAGAAAACTGATCTTCGAGTCTTCTCTCAAGATCCTCAGTCTTCTGGTTTATTGCCATTATATTAGATTCAATTTGCCTCGCCTGCTGATCGGTGAGCATTCTCTTACCTAATTCATTATGAGCTTCAGCTAATGTCTTATTCATTCTTCTCTCGTTGTAAACAAATTCGAATGTAATCTCCAGATTGTCAAGGTATAGGGAAAAACTCTTCAGGTAATCTATGGCACTTTTTATTCTTGTTGCGTTTTGTGCTGCATTCATCATTCCTTTACTATCTTTTATAGCCGCGGCTTTTTTCACGTTATTGATGGCCTGAACCAAGAGCTGTTGTTGTCTCTTTAGGTCTCGATCGACTTCTGATTTATAATTTCTAATTTTACTTCTTGTTTCAAACCTTTTATCATCTTCGCTTTTTCTCAAATTTAGCGGCATAATATCCATTATAAATGATCTTCCCTGTTAATAAATATTTCTTCTTAATAGTTTTAGCGTGTAGATTACATACAGGATAGGGGAATAACGATATTAATGAAGAGCCAAAGTTATGACCAATATAAAACATATTATCTTATGTGTATAGATAAAGAGGGCACTTTAAGCGGGTATCTTAATCAGATTTACTTTTCCGGTTTTTGGGAGAATTTTTTATCTATTAGACTACTATCGAACAAAGACTTGCACAATAAAGTCGCAAAGTGTGGATTAAACCATACAAATGATCATTCTGACCCAAACAAAGATAATGACTCAATTTATAATTATTAAAGCAAAGAAGTAATAAATAAGCGCTGACAAAACTATATATATAGTTACGGTTTATCAAAATGATGCAACTTGGAAACAATCCTCAGCCCACACCAAAGAGATCAGGCGATATGGTTTTTTGGATTGTTATTTGTGTAGTTATTGTATTTTTGGCAGTTTATTACATTATTCCTCCATTATTGAATAACATTGGTTCAACAGGTAGCTCATCAGGTAGTTCATCAGGAGGTTCTCCTCCAGGGCCAACCCCTATATCTCAGTCTATCACTTTGCTATCATCTGGAACTGTCGAGTCTTTGAACCCGGGACATTTTTATTGTATAACGTTCTCCGCCCCATCTGGGGCGAGCGCCGTATCCTTAAGTGGATCTTACAGTTCAAATAATAATGTAGAGGTGGGAGTAATGACTGCCACGCAATACGGTGCATTTACGCAAAATTCAGCAGTCATTTCCAGTGGTTGTTGGTATTCCGGCGATAATGGCGGGACGACAATCAATTTTATACCATACTCCGGTACTTCATATTATCTTGTTATATACGATGCTAACATAATCACTTCAGACACTATCACGGTGGTAAATTCAATAACGGTAACATACACAACTCTAAGTTAAGAAGATTAGGAGAAAATTAAAGAGTCATATTGTAACTCTATCTAGATTTTGATATCTGGTCACGGAAAGTACAGGTCATTTTCAAGAAGGAGTAATAGTTTCATATTTTGCCGCAACGCCTGGGCATTGTTGATTTATCGAATTTTTTGGGGCTCCTGCAAGATTTATTAATTTTAAAATCGGAAAATTTTAACATCTGTTTTAAATGAATACATTTTTTTTATGGACTTGAAAATAAATTATCATTAAACTTTTTTTACGTATTTTTCCATAAAAACAAAATATTTTTTCATTTGATCCTCCGTTATAGAAGGATGGGATGATTTTAGAGCAAGTTTAATGTTTTCCGAGGTAATTGGTGACTCCATACCTGAATCAATAGCATTTGAAAATGCATATTCTGCTGCTGTTCTGCATACATACTTTATGTCGGCTGCAGAGAAGCCTTCAGAAATTTTTCCAAGTTCACCGTAGTCAATATTTTCATCCTTTGAAAGCTCCCTAAGAAAAATTTTAAAAATTTGGGACCTAGATTTGACATCAGGGGGTGGAATGAATATTCTTGTATCAAATCTATCAGGATTCAGGATGGCCTCATCCAGATCCCATGGATTATTTGTTGCCCCTATCAAAATAACCCTCCCATCATTTTTCTTTCTCAGGTCAGTCATCTGTCTTAACATCTCGGGGACGCCCCTTTTCATATATGATGAATTGATCGACGTCCTCCGCGGAGCAAGTGCCTCGAACTCGTCAAAAAATATAATTATTGGAGCATATCTGAGAGCATCTTCAAATAGACTTCTAATATTCTTCTCAAAGGCTCCAAATTTATTATCAAGAATGTAGGATGGAGTAACAGTAACCATGGGAAATGATATTTCATTGGAAATGGCCTGCGCAATACTTGTTTTCCCCGTTCCAGGAGGCCCAAAAAGCAGAATGTTTCTGCCAGTTATGCCATACTTTATTGCAAGATCTGGTCTCTCCCTTGCTTTTATGACCTGCCGGATTATTGTATCTTTAACCTCATCCAGACCTGCAATATCCTTGAATGTGGTTTCATATATTGTTGGATGTAGATCTTTTATGAATTGGGAGCTACCTTCCATATCGGTATTATTAAGATCAGGATGGGGCCTGTTATTCTTTACCATTAGATTTTCATTTGAGCGTTCATTTCTCTCCTTCGATAATTTTATGATGTTATCACGTTTGTCAAGAACGGATTCAGCTATTTTCATAAATTTTTTCTTTTCATCAGTGGTCATAACCTGAGTCTTGTCTAAAATTTTCCTCGAAATCTGCAAATAGAGCTCAGCTGCCTCCCGAGGGTTTGCTTCCTCAATAGAGGCTGCCTTTTCGAGAGTCGATTGTATTGTTAAAAAAAATTCTTTCTGTTCCTGTAGATTCATAAATTTAATTGCACCCTGCCATAGTGTTGTCGAGGAGAGTAGTCCTATTGTTGGTTACCCTCTTTTTTTGCATCGATATCTTTCATTCTATCTCTCAATTTCTTTTGAAGATCGTCTATATCTTTGGAAACCTCAACGGGTTGAGTGGACTTTTCCTCCTTTATTGATTGTGGGATATTTTGTCCCACGTCATCAAGTAATCCTCCAAAGAGGTCTCCTACCTTTTCACTTTGAGCAATTGCTCTGTCAAGTTCTCCCTCCATCTGAGTCATCCAGGCCGAATTTACCTGCCCTTTAGACATGCTCTTTACAAAGCTTTTCATAGCGTCTGAAAAGCTTCCCATTACAGATGATTGATCCTTCATCATTTCCATGTCTTCGACAACCAGTATGAAGGATCTTATTTTAGCAGCCTGCTCCCGCAATGATTTTGCCTTTTGAGAAAAAACACTACTCAAATTTCCATTTCCTATTCGAGCTGCCTCCTCCGACTTTTTTTCGTATTTTTCTGCCATTGTATCACATTGCTTAGCGTGTGATTCCGATTTTTTCTTTAGCAACTGTATGTTCATCTGAGTTTCTATTTCAAGTTCTTCTTTTGATTTTCTATTAAGCAAACTCACGATATCATCACATCTCCATCCTCATCCTCTTCACTATCCTTTTCTTTATGTTCGTCAACAGTGGAATTTGTATGGATTTCATTGACAGGTATACCTGTTTTATTGCCATCTTTCATAACATCCAGATATACCTCAAGTGATTCAAGATTCTTCTCTATCTCTTTCCTCTCCATCAGGGAAGATTTACTGGCCTTTTCCAGGGCATTAAGATTTTTTTTATTCTTCATCAGCAAATTAATTTTTTTTATAAATGCTCCCCCGTTTGACAGGTCCTGAATAGCGGATATGGCTGAAAGGAATTTATATCTCAAATACAGTTCAGAAAAACTCTTTTCTGATACAGCTAGCTGATCTTTCGCCCTCTCAAGTTTTATCATGTCCAGATTATTACTGTTTTCTTTAAGTTTTTTAATTTCAGCTTTCAAAGAATTCATACTATCCGTTTCCATGCTCATCATTACATAGGCATCCTGCATTGTCTTCTTAACAAGTCTAATTCCCTTTTTTCCAAGAAATTTTTTAGAACCGTATTTTGTCCATAACCCTGCGATATTAAGTGTCCATTCCTCCTTAAAATTTTCAGTTGGACGATTTTTCATCATTTTCTTTAATATATCATCTACTTCTGAACCCATGGCTTTACCCCTAGTTGTTGGCAAACTTCCCTTTCCATTTCTGGTACTCCTCCAGTGACTTCTGATCGGAAACCGGCTTTACCCTGGCAAGAGCATACTCAAAGTCTTCCTGGAGAAGATCTGTAACCGTATATTTCATGCCGTTTGAATTATTCAGCATAAGCGAATCCACTTTTTGCATGAGGTCTCTGTTAGATCTTCTCAACATATTTCTTATCGCCTCTGAGCAAACATAGAAAAGGTCTCTTCCGGAGAAGTTTCCAGTTACCCGTGCTATTTCCATAAGGTCTGCCTTAACATGATATCCTTTCATTTCAGTATTTATTTCTAGAATTCTAGCTCTTGTTGTAACCTCCGGAAGACCTATAAATATCTTTTTTTCGAATCTTGAGAGAATTGCCTCATCAAGTTCCCATGGCACATTCGTTGCAGCAATGGTCATAACAAACTCGTCTCCTGTCCCGAATCCATCAAGTTGACCTAAGAATTGTTGAAGAATTGAACCCGTACTCTTATTTCCGTCATCTCTTTTTTTTACAAGAGATTCGATTTCATCCAGAAAAACCACAGAAGGTGAATGCCCTCTCGCTACCTCATAAAGAGCACTGACAATTCTTTCCGAGTCCCCCACATATCTGGATAGCAGTTCTGATATTGTGACATTAAAAAAAGTAGCATTAATATTTGTGCTTATTGCTTTCGCAATGGTTGTCTTACCGGTTCCCGGTGGTCCAAACAATAATATGTTTCTGAGTTTTGGAACCTTTACATCTTTGCTGGGAGATGCAAGTGCAAAAAAAACCGCCTCTTTAATGATGGTCTTCTCCTCCTCTAGACCGCCAATTTCATCCCACTTTACATCAGATTTAGATATAAGGGCTTCAATCCTTGATTTGAATTCGCCTTCCATCTTACCTATTAATCCTGAATCATGCTTAGTTGACGTTTTTTTATTCTGATATGTTGTTTTCGCAACCACCAGGCTTTCTTTTTTCTTATTCCATTTCTCCGCAAGATCAAGATATCTCTCAGAATCTTTCCTATCCACTTTCGCAAGGAGTTTAAGATTTCCCATTATGGAATTAATATATACTACTGCTTTGTCATTATTTCCTTTTAATTCCGCTTCCTCCGCACTTTTAATGTCTGATGTAACTACCTTCTTTATATTTTCAATAGTAAGGTAATCAGCATCCACTTAAATCACTCTTTATTCTCTTCAGGCTCTTTCCGATCCTTGGAGGAATCCTCCTTCGTTTTTGATGGAGATAAATTTTCCCGGTTTTTATCCATCTCTCTAAAAATGCTCATATACTTGCTTTCTTCAGCATTGTCCTCCTCATCTAGAGAAGACATATCATCTATATTTGAAAGAAGATTTTCTCTCTTTCTCTCATTTAATTTTTCCTCTGATTTTGTCTGAACGAGAAGTGATTTAAGTTCATCAGGGTTAATACCGCTGATGATTTTCTCCGCTGTATCCTGACCTGTAGTCTTAGCCCTCTTAACCTCATTCAGTATTCTTACAGTGTCCCGGTAGGACTTCATCCTCCTGTCTATGCCCGCTATATCTTTCTCTATAAATTCAAGTTCATGTGCCAAATTTCTGCGTTTTGAATCCGATGCATCGACACCCTGTTTAAAAAGTTCATCATACTTTACTTTTTTTCTGTCTCTTTCCTTTTCTAGTATAGTAAGGTTTGATTCTGCTTCTATTATAAGTTTATCAACATTTTCAGGAGTCATTGATTTAATATCAGTCCCTTTATTTCTATTCAGTATCTTCATCATTATCACCATACTAACGTTATAGTGAATATAAATTTTTATGGTTCAGC
This sequence comes from Thermoplasmata archaeon, assembly GCA_021809755.1. Lineage (GTDB taxonomy): Archaea > Thermoplasmatota > Thermoplasmata > Thermoplasmatales > Thermoplasmataceae. The sequence goes on along the minus strand of JAJZJZ010000029.1, from coordinate 5,025 downwards.
CTTTAAGATATCCTATGACAAAACCAGCTATGAAAAGTATTAGGGTTACACCAATGGCCCCGATATTGGAAAAAGGTATGATCTGATTTATGTTCTGCAACACATATAATATATGATCCTTAACGTTAGTTTCAAACGATGAGAGTGAAGATTTTGGAAGTACTGAATAATTTATATATTCTCCAAGAAGCACAGCCATTACAATTAATAAAACAGACCATACCCCCTTTTTAATGCCTAGACCAAACAGTAAACCGTCCCCAAATATAAGAGCGAGTTCAATCAATGGATTGGACAGAATAGAAGTTAAGTCCATGGTAAATAATACTTTTACCGATTAAATACTTTTGATTCAAACGCGTTAAAATTTATAGACATTGCAAGAGTTCAAACTCTTTTGATAAATTATTTAGTTTCCAGATAAAAATAGAATAGGATTTCATAATTTAACATTTGCTTATAAGAACCATGGTTTTCACATACCTGATAAACAAAGGTTTTGTTATGAATTTACCAATTGTACACAGCCTTCTCTGGAGTGAAATATTCTCGTATTTCAGGCAGACTGCAATCCAGATGGAAGCCCCTACAAGAGACAGTTTTAATAATACCTTCATTCCTAAGGAAGCCAGAACCGCAGCTAATTCGAGTTTTATCTTTGCAAGGTCTGGATCTCAGATTCCGGGGATATTGCTTGAAGGAATTGCTCTGGATATAGTGCACTCAACCCCGATTTTTACCGCAGGGGGAGCTAAGGTCATTTATGAACTGATATTATTTAAAAAATATTCCTGTTTTTCAACATAATATGGTATTCGCCTATATGCTTCATATCATAATCCATGTGCAGAATTATGTTGTAATGATAGAGTATCTCTGCAAAGGATGTGTTCTTGAATTAACTCAAACATAAATCTGATATCGGCAACCTAAAGCAGCTGGAAAAGCAATATCATCTCTATAGGAATATTGAAAAATATTATCCGTTCGTAGAATACGATCGTTGGGGCATCAGAATCATTCTATGAAATTTTCCAGTTAAGCAACAACTAAAGATGCAGGCATTTTAATTATGGGATTGATAAAAAAGGATTAATTGCTTCCATATCATGGGAGATATAAAAAAGGGAGATATTGGGTGAATAAAGTTGACAGATTGATAGAGAACCTCAGTTCTGATGATGGAGAGATTCGCAGGAAATCCTGGGATAGAATTGTAAAAAATATAGTGAATGGAAGGATAAGAGAGGAGAACTCGACTGAATTTATCAAGCTTCTGCTATCTTCTAATGAATATGTTCGCAAAGATGCATGGGACAACTTCTATATTCTAATAAATACCAATATAATAACAGATAAGGATTCTGCTGAATTCATCGCCCTTCTAGGTTCTGACAATTCAGCAATTCGGAATGAAGCCTGGGACAATATCATCTTTCTTATGGATTCTAATATTATAACAAAGAAAGATGCCTCTGGATTCGTAGTGCTTCTCAGTTCTGATAATAAAGATGTCGAAGACAATGCATGGCGCAATATTTACAATGTCTTGCAGAGGGGTATATTAACGAGGAGGGAATCTGATGAATTTGCCAAAAGAATAAATACTGACAGAGGCTTTTATGTAAATTATGCAAATATAAAAATTGATATCCTGACAAAAAAGGGGGCAATGATCAATGAAGATACTGCTGAAATTATTGAATTTCTTGGTTCTGATGACCAGTGGCTTTGTAGTCACGTATGGTTCAATATTGTCAAACTGATAACTAATGGAATCATAACAAAAAATTACTCTAATGAGATCGTGAAGATTTTAACTGAAGGAAATCTTTATGCTCGTATTGTTGCTTTAGGCAAACTTGATGTCCTCATACGTCACGGGATAATATCAATAGAGGAGTTAAAAGGTTCAAGAGATAAATTCATTAAACTTCTCAAATCTGACGATAGAATGGAACGTTGCGAAGAGTGGGTTAGGTCTTTGAAGCTTCTCGATGATGGAGTATTAACAAAGGAACAACTGAAGCCTTTGAAAGGCTATTTCTTTGAACTTTTGAAACTTGATGAAAAATATATTAGCAAGTATTCATGGAGTATTGCACCCGATCTGATGGATAAGAGAGTAATAACCCAGGATGAGTTGATACAATTAAAAGATGGTTTTCTGGAACTTTTGTTATCCAAAGACGATGAGCTCCGTGAAGGACTTTTCGAAATTGCAGAGAGACTGACGAATAAGGGAATAATTAGAAATGAGGAATTGAAAAGCATGCATAGAAAAGCCGTAAAGCATAAGAAGAATAGTTCCTCAATTCCACTAAAAAGAGGATAAGAAGATCATCAGGAAGAGAGTTATTAGTTAAGGAAAAAAACCATTCAACAAATTTTGCAATCACTCATGAAAATACTTTCGTGTAATAGGATATGAAATTGGAAGTATATATTCTAAATTCCTCTTTCAGGGAAGACAATATCAGGGCAAAAGCATATTTTAGAGCCCCCTCGAAATCTTATAGGAAAATTTAATGGATACATATATGCTAAAAAACCGTCGTCTTTAATTTCCTTACGAATAGTCAACAGGAGTCATGAAAGAAGTTTTATTGACTGTCCTTGTATGTTAACTTCCACTATCATTTTTTTGGTTTCTCTCTGTTGAAATTCCGAAGTTACCATAGCTCCTAATTCCATGTTGACCAACTTCCCTTTCAAATAGTGTTTGAAAATTGTAATCATCCACAAATTTCTTATTAGTTTAAAGCAAATAATGATTAAGACTTTCTTTCGCCTTCAAATTTCACATATTTTTCTATAATATTTTTATTTATTGAGGGCTTTATTACCTTAAGAGCATCAAGGAAGGTATCCATGGTGACAAATTCATTCTGCTTTCCTTCTATGGATTTCATAAAAGCTTTTTGCGATGAATATCTACAAAGAAATTCCATATCGGCAGCGCTGTACCCTTCAGTAAGATCCCCTATTTTCTCATAATCAATTTCACCTTTTCTAACGACACTATTCATATATTGACGTAATATTTCAGATCTGGATTTTTTATCAGGTGGCGGGATATATATCAATCTATCAAACCTCCCGGGTCTTGTCACTGCAGGATCCAGTTGCCATGGAACGTTTGTTGCTCCCAAAATCAGAACGGGATTCGCTGGGTCATTCTTAAAGCCTCCCATTTCATTAAGAAATTGAGAAACACCCCTTCTCGAGGCATCACTAGTGGTCTGATCTCTGGAAGGAAACAAGCTATCAATTTCATCAAAGAAAAGTATGGACGGAGAGAGCATTTTAGCTGCTTTGAACATTGACGTTATATTTTTTTCAAAATTTCCAAACCACTGGCTAAAAAGTGACGATGGATTAACATATATAAAATTCATACTTACTTCCCTTGCAAGTGCCCTTACTATGAATGTCTTTCCGTTTCCTGGAGGGCCAAACAATAAAAGACCGCCGCTTATGTTTATGTTGAACTCCTTTGCAAGATCCGGGAATTTAATTGGATATATAACCTTGGTAAATAGCTCCTTTTTAAGGTCATCCATTCCAACCACCTCATTGAGAGTTGGCCCCTCTCCCTGAGAAACACTTAACCCGAGTTCACCTAGAATCGATAAAGCATCGTTTTTTTCATTTTTACTATCCGCTTTTTCCTTCTTTGGCGCACCTATCTTCTTGATTGCATTATCGAGAGACTGTATCTGTCTCTTTAAAACTTCCTGCTGAATAACATCAACGTTTTTCATCTGAGTTTTTAAAATTTTTATTGATTCCTCATAACATCCAACTGCTTTGTCCTTTTGGCCGGCTGATTCGTATTCAAGGCCATCCCTAAGCAGTGAACCTAAATTTTTTTGACTTGTCATTCCCAAACACCTGAATTATTTGATGTGGTCATTGTAAAATTGCTGCCCAAAAAAGAGAGAAAGATGTCACTTCTTATTGCAATATAGTTTGAAAATTTAACGTTTAATTCAGACAGCAAGGAAGAAAGTTTTTTCAAATCCATATCATGAGTTTTATAATTTATGGAGACAGGATTTATTGGCTCAAATCCTAAATTTCTTCCCAGTATGCTTTCATCGAAATTAAAAATTCTTTCAATAGATTTGAGGTATCTAAGAAACACTCCATGTAATCCCGTTAGATCAGCAATATTGGTGATATCTGATTTGCAATCCACTCTGGTGACATTATTTTTCAATATAAGGTTTTGAATTTCAACTTCGTTCAGCGGAAGAAAGGATAAATTTGAAATCGCTCTTTGAAAATCTAAAATAAGGTCTTCAGCCGGGACATTGTACATTTCCGTTGCCAATTCCATATACATTTCCCTATTACCTATCACTTCATTTGTTGTTAGAAAAGCGGTAAATAAAGATGCTGTGTTCCCACATAACATCATTTTCAATGAATACCTCTGGCTTAAGATTTTCATCTTTAACAATGAATTTCTTGAGAATCTAGCACCGCCCTGCAAAAGTAATAAGAGATTTGGTTTTCCACCATACGTTTCACTTTCCTGTATCGCTGCCTGTTCCATCTTAATCATTGCCAAGTCTATAGATTTCTCATCAGGAGGCCTGAACATGTCTGATAGCAAAACGAAAATTTTGCTGCCAGTTAACGTTTCGGCCTCTGAAATCAATGAGCTTGTCTGATTGAAATCTGGAAATGTCATTGTCTGTTCGATCATTAATTCCTTATTAAAATTATCTTTATTAAGAAATTAAAACTATTTCCATTTTGCATATTGGAAACTGTTTCATGGTGTCAGCTTGAAAGAATAAATTCACTTTAATCTTTCAAGAATGAAGGAATTCTAAGAAGGAAACCGTTGGATGTATACTTCAATTACTGTGATCGAAAAAGGCTTAACACTTTTATAGAACGATTTCATGGTAAGATATGCCTGGGCATAAATATGAATTAACTCTGGAAAATCTGCTGAGATCATCTGTTGAACGCAATCCGGATCAGGAAATTGTATATTCCGATAAAAAAAGG
>JAJZJZ010000028.1 GCA_021809755.1 Thermoplasmata archaeon | reverse complement strand
GGGAATTTGGCAGTTTATCCCTAGTATGAAAAGTTTTGTGAATTTTGGTTAATAGATCACTCCTGATAACTGAAATTAATTTTCAACTCAACGTTAACATGTCAATATGCACATTTTGTCATGTCATGATCCTGTTTAGAGTGGTTTATTTATATACTCTTACTACTCGAGGAAAGAGATCTCTGAACTCACTAACCACAAACCTATTTAAAGAGATGAATAATGTCATGTTATGGCTTTTCCTGTTCCGAAGAACATGATGATCCAGTCAAGTGGAAGATCTCTCTCCATAGATTTTTTTTCAGATGAGGAGGTGCAGAAGATCTTTCATGAGATCTCAGAAAAGATAAATATTGATAAAAGAAGATCAGACAAGCACAAGAGGTACTTTCTCCTGGTTCAATTCCTCTATAGAACTGGAGGAAGGATTGATGAAGTTCTCCTGGTTAAACCAGCTGATGTAAATCTGGCCACAAATTCAATCAAGTTGAAGACGCTCAAGCAGGGCAAGGACAAGAAGACAGGCATTCAAAAAGAGAAATATAGGATCATTCCTCTGCATAGCGATTTACGTGATGCTTATATGCAATATCTTATTGAAGAGAACATGAGCCAGAAATCTGAGGATCCTTTATTTCCAATGAGTAGACAGGTTGTTGATGTTTATTTCAAGAAGATGCAGGAAAATCTAGGGTTTAAGATCCATGCACATAAGTTTCGGCATACCTTTGCAGTTAAGGCCATAATGGACAATGTACCATTGAATATATTGCAGCAATGGCTTGGCCATTCATCTGTTTTTACTACAAGCATCTATACCCAGATAACTGGGATGGATACATCTGAGTTCATGGGAAGGGTGAGGTAGCATTATCCAGTTTCAATTTATACTAGAAATTATAGATGCAATCGGAACAATTTCATTAGCATTTGCCGCTTTCTACCAGATTTACCATACTGAACACAAAAGAGAAGATTTGAAACCAAAGTTAATTATATTCCCAGGTTTCATTGGAACAAGGCCGTCTGAAGGAATTATGTTTAATGTCTACAATGTTGGCAAATCCACCGCCAAAAATTGTATTGCCCATCTAAAAGTTATATTTGAGACCCAATCGATAACCAAAATAAGAAATATCCGTTGGACATGGAGTGTATATAATAGTACTATTAGCCAATCTGGAGAGTATCTTATTAATTCCATCATTCAAAGTGATTCTATAAACATCAATCCAAGCGAAAAGGTCAGTCTAAGTCATGTAATGGTGAGCGATCTTTATGGTGAACCTCTGGTTGATAATGAAAAAGTTCCTCCGATAAAATTCATTGTTAGTATGGAAGTCTTCTCTGAAAATACTACAATATCTGCCGAAATCTCTATAACTCTAAATTGGAACGGAAGTTACATAGAACCTAATAACATTATTAAGGAGGCAATTATCGGATTAGAACTTGAGAAAAAATTGAATAGTGAAAAACTTGAGCAACTGTTTAAACTAAGAAATAAGGTCTTCTCTAAAAGGTGGTTATCTAAGCTTCGAAAGAGAGAATACTAAGTTCATATCAAGCTTAAAAGTTAAAATTTTAAAAACGTTAATAATCACGTTTCAAAATAAGGTTAGATATTGTCTCCACTTCATAACTAATACACAGGAATTCACATCCGGAGTAACCGAAAATTAGTATATAAATCTAGTAAATTCTAGACTAAACCAATGATTTTCAAGATTCAATTTACAAAGCCAGATAATTCTAAGATTTGAATATTGATGGCTTGTTTTTTGATCTTTCTCCCTACTATCTAAGTCAAAGTTTCAAGAATATATTTTTTGTTCACTGCCATCATGATCAGGCAGACCTAGAATTTCGTTTAATCTATCCATCACAATTTTTAGTCTAGGTTCTGGAATCTTCTGATAAACCTGTCACCCCGTGCTGTAATTTCTACCTTTTTGCTGAAATGATTTACCGGTTAATTCTTCCGACTCTTTGATCATTATGGGTCGTGGCAAAAGATAGATATTTTTCAGGATAATGTACCCTTCATATTTTTGTTCTTTAATTGTTACGATTAATTTACGGGCTTCTTCTTCAATCGTTGCAACTCCCTTAATCTTGTCAGCATACCTGAACAGAACCAGCGTTCCAATGCGAATATTCTTGACTCTAGAGTGCGTGTGGAAACGGCACTGTCCAAGTGGTTCTCTATTTGGAAGAGTTTCTTTGATGTAAACTTCAATTGATTTCTATGGCACAAACTATCTTCTTTGACTATTTGGAAAAACTCTTATGAGTTCAGGATATTTTATGTGTATCATATATATCTAAAAATAGCGTGTCGTTGAGGGATATAATATAGTCTTTGTTTGTGAAACAGCAGATTTCAATTGGTAATATGTGTAGGATTTTATCAGTGAAATAAGAGCTATACAAATGAGATAAAACCTATTTACAACATCCTTGTGGTCTAATTTCAAGTTGGAATTTACAGATACCTTTAAATCACGTAATGTATAGTTGTCCTGAAAGAGCTAGATCATGAAAGGAAATGAAATGGCAAAATATGCAAAATTAGATCCTATCTATCCCATGTATGACTCTGAGAAGGTAAAATTATATGTTGGAAATTCGTTGGATATAGTGAAAAGACTACCAAGCAACCTAATACAATCGGTAATAACTAGTCCTACGTATTGGGGTAAAAGACAATTTACCAATGATGAAGCTGAATTCGGAACTGAAAAACTAGAAGATTACGTCAAAAGAAATGTAGAACTTTACGTGACAGTTTTAGAGAAATTAAAGGATGATGGTTCACTATTTATAATAATACAAGACACCTACATGGGAAGCGGAGTTTCCAGAACACATCACAATCATTGGGATCATAATAAAGACCCTTCATACAAACGAGAGGGGATAGATTCTTCAAGCCAGGGAAACAAAACATCAGTGACCGCTCATCATCAAATAATCAAAAACAAATCCTTGAGCGGTATACCCTATAGGATTGCGTTGCAGCTAGTAGATAAAGGGTATATTTGGAGGGAACAGATAATATGGGAAAAGCCCAATCCAATGCCAGAAAATGTTAATGATAGATTGAGACAGAGTGCTGAACTGATATTACATTTTACTAAAAGCGGCAAATATAAGTTTCACAAGGAATTTTTTTCAGTAAAAGGCCAATCTGGTAAGGAAAGAATGGAAAATCAGGTTTTGATCTATCCTCCAGAGCCAAAGAAGGGTCATACAGCAACATTTCCAAGTAAATTAGTTAAAAAACTTCTACTAGGAACAACGGATGAAGGTGACACGGTGTTTGAACCGTTTCTTGGTTCTGGAACCATGATGGATCTTTCCATAGAGTATAATAGAAAATTTATAGGTTGCGATATCAATCCAAATTTTGTTGAAAAGTGCATAAGTAGACTGAAGGGTAGGCTATTATGATTCGGCATTCTTTATTTTAGTAATTATTTCGCCAATGTCTTGGCCGTTTGCTTTAATAATTGTAAACTCTTCTGGATGTGCCAATGCACAATGATCACAATCAATATTCTTACACTGTAAGCAGATTTTATTCTTTTCTCTATTGGCCAGTTCAGATATTAATTGTAAATTTTCAGTTGTGTCAGGTCCACCTTGAAAGATGGGTTTTCTGTGATCGTAAGATGGAGTTAAAGAACTTTTCATAAATAGGTTTAAGCGTGGTTTCTCTTTATATAGATTATATCCTGTTAAGTTACATTTTCCGTTAAACTTTTGGTAAATTTTGTCTTGGTCTTCTTTTGAAATAGTATTTCTATCTTTGGATAACGGATTTAGTATTGTATCGCCATCTTTATAACGTGTGTCGAAAAAATTCCATAAGTCATCTAAGAGAATTTTTGCTTCTATGGACCTTTTATTCCCTTTTCTCTCCTCGATAAACACCTCAAAGCCCTCTAAGATCTTTAAATCAGAATATGCTTTATTGGGGTCATTATATTTATCATCCATTTCATGTAAGTTTAAAAAGTTTGGGTACCTTTCCAAAAGCTTAGTTAAGACAAAAAAAGCTCTCTTTTGATTTAATTTCATAGAAAAACACTTTTTTCCTTTACAAATCTTTATTATTTTCTCTTTATCATTGGTGATATGATAATTGTAGTTGCCACTCACTATAACTTCACCCCGCATCTCATGCAATAATCCGCAATCTCAGGATTCTCAAATCCGCACGATTTGCATACCTTGATCCTCCCCTTGTAGTGCATCATCATCTTCTGGACGTGCGGGTATGTCCAGGCTGCCTTCACATGCCAGCAATCATATGAATCATCATGCTCGCACCATAATCGGAAATCACCGTTACCGTTTCTCTTGATGTATATGTTGAATATCCTTGATGGCTTCCCAGGAGGATTCTCCTGGACAGTTATATGATCATCGAGAACGTTGATGTGAAACAGGAGATTCAGATGTTTTGCCATCTCTGCTTCTTCATCCGTCATTGAAAGATCAAGTTCCTTGCTTTCTAATTCAACATTAGGGGAATTTGCGATTTCTTCGGCTTTTTTCAATTGCTCTGCGACCTGAATGCCTCTTTCAGTAAGATTTATAAAAATAACTTTGCGACCCATAATTTTTACTGAAATATTTATGAGTTTTTCCTTTTCCAGTTCCCTTAATGTTTTTGATAGGGAATCGGAGGAACTTATAACATCTAGTAGATCAGTCTTTTTAATTTGTCCGTTTTTCAAAAGATACAGGAGAATAACATTAGAATGTCTTGAATTTAACACATTCACCATTTTCAAATTAGATAAACGTTAATTGTTGATATCTTATACTATCATACCAATTACCAATAACGGTAATAGACCTAATAAGATATCATCGCTATTAATCAGACTTGGATTTTAATGTCTATGAGTATTATAAACAATTTGAACTCACAAACAATCAAATTATTTTGTAATTTTCAGATTCTATGAACCTAAGATCACCCCCTTTACCCTGATCATTGAGATGATCACCCTGCACACTCTGATCACCCTGAAAGGGGGGATCTTGGGTCGAGATTTCTGTCAGAATATATCTGAGATGAGAATAACCTTAGAAATAAAGGGCGAGAAAGCAACCGTCTAAGGTGTGATCTGATGGTTCTCCTATTATTATATAGGCATGATTCAACAGATGAACATGTTGCTTAGTCGGGGATCTTCATGACGATTATATCGATAGCAGGGGAAATGGTGTCATGCAAAATGTCATGTGACAATGGCATGACATCCGTACTGAAAGCACAATGTACGGATTCCGGAGTGGAAAATGTCATGTGGCGGCTGCTGCTTTCCTATTATTATATACACATGAGTCAAGAGGGATTTCATGCTTTTGATTGACCTTATTTATCCTTTATGCCTCTCTTATCCCTTTCCCTTAGAGCAAGGTCAATTATTGACGTTAATATGGCCGTTCTCTCACTTTCCGGCATATTTTCAATGAGTGCCTTGACCTGCGGGCTTATCATTCCCCTATTCTCAAGTTCCATTTTTATGTGGTCTTCTTTCTCAATAAGGTCTTTGATCGATTCTTCCGTAAGAGGCCTGCCGCATTGAATACAATACTTCGAATTAGACGGATTAGGAGACTTACAACTGAGACAAAGTCTCGCCCCTGACAAGCCTTAAAGGCGTAGGAATATGGACTGCACAGATGTTTATGATATTCAGCCTGAACAGAATGGACATATTACCCATGAATGATGCTGGTTTTAGAAGGGCTGTATCAAGATTTTACCTTGATGGGAAACCTGCATCAGATGATGACATAGTCAAGATTTCTGAGTGCTGTAAACCATTTAGGAGCATTGCAGTATGGTATTTATGGAGGAGTATTGATACCACACCTAAAGGGCCTATCCAATCGCAGCAAGGAAAATGAGGGTATCCTATTTGATGAAAGAAGTATATTCGAGATACTCGAATCCAGTCTGGAAAGTAGTAGGTAAAGTCATCATAATTTTACAAATTTAATGCTTATATACGAAGTTAGGTTTAGCATATTTGTAGAGTGATGGAAAGAAATGATGATTTCAAGGAATGGCTTGATATTGCAAAAATTGACTTGGAAGCTGCTAAAGGTCACTACAAAGAAAAAAATTACGCATATTCATTATATAACCTGCAACAGGTTAATGAAAAGTTAGCTAAAGCTGTGTTTATCAAAATTTTATTCTCATCAGAAAAAATTGAGCCCCAACTAAAAAAATATTTCAAGGAATATGGACTGGATGTGCTATCTCCAAAAAGTTACACGCACAAGTTTAACATCCGGTTTTTAGATCAAATAAAAGGGATACTAACATCAGAAAATGTCCCCATTCCCCTAAATTTTTTTAGTGATTTTAAAATTTCTGATCCACGTGAATCGCTAGAAAGAGCAAAGGAAGTAAAAGAAGTAAATGGATCAACCTCGGATGAAATTAAAGATATAATAATTCATTGCAACAAACTTTTAAATGTTTTATCGGACGACGAATCTACAGACGAAACTAAGGCAAAATTAATGGATTTAAACTTCGATCCTATAATTTCCGCTCTTGAAATGGGGTCTAACAAAAAAGCTACCATACCAGATAAAGAAAAAGTAAAGAAAGTAATATTTAAGTTCACCTATTGTATTGAAGTTTTTTTATTGCTTAGTAGAATATTAGATCAGTTCGAAGAAAATAGATATCCAAATGCAAAGGATTACATTGGTTTTGTTCCGTATATCCCTAACATTTACACTATTCTTGAAAAATGCTTTAAAATTATAAGCAAGTTTGGTGTCCAAAATATTTAATATGACGAATATTATGGATGGTTTCAAAGACAATTGACTCAGTGACCCAATCATTACATCCATTAAATTCTAATGATTTGATTTTTCTTTCGACTAACGCTGATTCTTACATTTTTTCATTATTTTTCCAATGGGCAACCTATTTGTACAATAACCGCAATATTTCCCTATGATGTCTACGTTTCCCTACTATGGTGGAAGGTTTAACCAGCTGCACAAGATAATGGAAGTGCTCTCAGAGAATAAGGAATCCTTTGATGTAGTGGTTGATGTATTCGGTGGCTCTGGAAAGGTTCTTCTGAATATACCTGAAGAGTGGAGAAAGGTGAAGGTGTACAACGACATCCACAAAGATCTTTATACAACATTCAAGGTCCTCCAGGATTCAAGGAAAAGAGCCAAGCTAACAAAGAAGCTGCATCTTGCATTCCCTCATGAGACTATATTCCAGGAACTCAAGGAATCAGATCCGACTGATGATGTGGAAATTGCTTTCAAGACAATATATCTACATACATTTTCATTCGCAGGAGCTGGAATGAATTTCAAGCGGTTTTACAGGAAGGCAAACGTTCCACCACTGAAGACAGAAAGCTTTGTTCATATCAAGAAGTGGGTTGTGGAGAATATGGATTTCAGGAAGATACTTAACAGGTATAACAAGGAGAGAGTCCTGTTATATCTTGATCCTCCTTACTTGAGAGGGGGACAGATATACCAGCACAGTTTTACAATGGATCAGTTCAGGGACCTCAAGGATATGATGGATGAACACCAGGGAAGCTATCTTCTAAATTTATCCATGACAGATCCTGAGATGATTGGAATTTTTGGCCAGCCTGATCTTGTGACTGAACACAACCGTCCCACAACATTAAAGCAACCAGGAAAGAGTAATGAATGGGAATGCGGCTACTGGTGGAGATTCAACTAATGTTAAGTTTATATTCATAGTAATAATTATTACTGCTATTTAGTTGACTAACAGTGGTAGAGTTAACACTTAAAGCAAAAAAAGATTTAGTCAGGGAAATACTTTTAAAGGACCCAATTTTTTTTGGTTCAAGTAAACTGGGGTTCAATATTTTTAAGTATACTTCTTTTTTTGCAGTCTACGCTTTCTTGATACAGATTGTATTAGCAACTTCCGAATACTTTGCTGCGGGTATTTATTACAATATTTACGGTATTATATTATTATTTATGATCCTTTTAGCTACGTTCATATTTATAATTCTTTATATCGAATATAATTTTATTATTAAAAAATCAGCTTTTGATAGGATAATTTATATCAATAATTTTACATGTAAAAATTGCGATTTCTTTTCATTTTCAAGTGCTGAATCAATTGTTCATTTTTTATCAAATAGGACTCACAAGGCGATTGAACGCAGTTATATTATGAGGCAGGATAAATCAAAGGAATCTATCTCGGCTAAATATAGAAGGGAACTTAGTAAAGGAGTGAATGAAGAAAGGAATTTTATTATAGAGCGCATCTTGGTGTTTATCGGGGGGGACTTTCTTCTATTTTTAATTTCGCTGTACTTTGATTTGAGTGCATATCTTCTTTTGGCTGCAAATATTTTACTTGTTTTTGTGTTATCTATTGTAATGGTATTAGAACATATTAAGCGAGAAAAAGAAAATGAAACAGAAAATTCGAGGGTTATGCAGTTGAAGATCAATCATATATCCAAGAAAAACTTGAGTATGCCAGAAATTTCATTTGAACTATTTGCATGTGGTAGCCAATATTGGGAAAGGGTTGAAAAGATAAATCTCGATGAACCCATTATTACTCCAGAGGGATTCTTATATATCATCGATGACATGAAATTTGATGATGATTCAGGAGACCTGAAAAAGGTAATTCTATACCAGTAAGAGAGTTTAACTCAGCAGGAAAATAGGACAGTTTTACATTTTTTCATTTTATTTCCATTGCGAAACACTTAAGAAACATTGATTTAATTTACATTTTATGAAGAGAAATCCGTTCAGCAAGGAATACAACTCAGGAAGGAAGGATCAGTTCGATGTGGATTATGCCATATTCAAGAAGTGTGCTGAGGAAGCTCAGACAAAGGAAGAACTTGTGGATATGATGGAGAAGAAGTTCAATTACGTGATATCCAGGATAGCAGATGAGAATGCAAAGGAACTGCTGGAAGACATGCAGCTGCTATAGCGCCATGAAGGCTTTAGAAAATACAATAGATTTATGGGTTTTAAGTATTGTACATATGTTTAAATATTGTACAAATATTTATATTTAATATTAAAAAGTATTATCACTTGAGTGTGTTTTAAAGGAGGATTAAAAATGCAATTGCATAAAAAAGGGGAGCATGAGAATGAAAGACAAAATATTTTTGTTCCATTTTCTGGGCCTTTTTCATTATTTGATTATGTAATTTCTAACTTTAGTTCATATAATTTGAGAGATATAGACAAAGCATATGCTTATTTTTACGTGTATAAATTCAAAAATGAACTGCCTGACAGAAATTCTATGGAGAAAGAATATATAATTTCTAAAGAAGAAGTATCAACGAATCCCAGCATAGATATTTCACTAAAGTATGGTATATACTCATTTATAAAAACAAATTTTGAAAATAATAATGAAATATTTGCGGAAACTGTAAAGAATTTCAAAAAGATGAGATTTTACTTAGACATTAAAGGACACTCTTCTTATGTTTTACCAGAAAATCTTGCGTTTGTCTTGGGATTACTGACGAGTAATACAAGTTTAGGTGGTGTAAGTAATGATGAAATTTATAAGAAGGTACTAAATATCACTAGTAAAGAAAATATAGATGAGATAATCTTCAGGTTAAATTATTATCTAGCTTTAATGATAACAGGAAAAAAATTTGATTCAAATAATGCAAAACTTATTGGAAACAAACTTGTTTCAAGCGGTAACGTAAGCAGCCTAGAAAAAATAGTCGCGCTACCCTTTATAGAATCCCCAGAAAATTATTATTCTGAAATTGTTACGGCCTTCATAAACCCTGAGTTTTACTATAATTTGTTCAATCTGTCTCTTGAAATGGAGAATTCAGATTATGTTCAGATGAATCCTATTAAGATTGTGAATTTTCTCATGGTATCCAAATTATTGAACTGGGATAAACTATCCATTGTGAATCCAGGTTTGCTAAGACAAGCAGAGGTCCTCAAAAACTATAAGGAACCAATCACGCTTGAGAAATCGTATTTAAATAAAAAAAATAGAAAAATTATATTTTTGACTGCTACTGTTTCTGCCCTAGCATCGATTTTTATATTTGGTTTGTTGACTAATCAATACATAGCATCATTAATAGGAGGAGTTATAAGCCTTTTTTTAGGTTTACTGGATAGAAAAGATTTCAAGATAATACCAGAAGATGATGAAAAATGATAGAGACACTCACGTACATATCGGAGCCTTACGATCAAATAAATGTGCACTATGTGGATTATAGTATTGTTGCTCATAATTATCCAGATATAAATCAAGGGTCTCTGTATAAAGAGATAAACCAATTTAAATTATATATACCTTATGTCATATCAAAAAATAGATTTATATTCTGTTCTAATGGTGGTGATTCCAGTATACTAACATCTTTTTCTTCTGCACTCCAAAAGATATGCCCTTCACATTTGATCAATAGCAATCTAAAAGTCGAAAATATGAACTTATCAATGGAAGAAAATGAGTATATTTTCCGTCGCATTATAAGAGAATCTATCCTAAGAAAAACCAGAGGAGGTCGTAGGGAAAAATCAGATATAAGTATCCCAATCTCTGGAAATAATCAGACTAGCGATATAGAGAGATATTTAAAAATAGTTATTTCTGGTCAGCTTATATCAAATTCAGTCCTGCTTATAACTGATATAAAACATAGAAATACAGGTGGGCTATCTTTGCAACAATTCAGAAATTTATCCACTCTAAATAGTTATGAGAGGTATAAAATTATTAGAGAGCAAATCGAGAAAATTTTTAAGGATGTGGATGACATAACCATAGGCATTCCCGGCAATAAAGATTTAGTTTTGAAAAGGTTAAAAATAACTACATAAGGTCCCTAATGTCTATGATAGGTTTTATATTCGTTACGTCCTGCATATAGTGCAACAAATTTGCAACTCTGTTTGTATATTTCAAGATAAAAGGATTGCGGTAATTAGCGCCTGTAAACTCCCAGTCCATATTTGTCATAGCCATGACTTGATTTTCTATGCTTTCAATAGGATCCTTTAAAGACGAGTGAACAGCCATAAACAGAGGTTTTGGTGTTCCTTTAGTACCCCCAAATTTACCGAATCCTTGACTATACATACCCGTAGTTCCGAGTATTATATCTCCGCGAAATCCGAAACCATTTTGACTCAAATTATCCGGAATAATTTCTAAACATACACCTTGCTTTGGCATGTATTGAAAAGCAGTGCCATAATTAGATGTGTCATATATCCTAGGAATCCCAAAATTTTCTGATTTTATGTGAACATGTGAAAATTCTATGTTATCGTAACCGAGGTGTTCAGGATTGTTTCTCATTTGCTCTATAGACTTTTTTTCCTCCGCATGCAATGGTGTAGATTTGTAAATAAATATTTTCACAGCTTTATTTTCCATACCAAAGTCATTATGTTTAGTTTTAAACCAATTCAAACCTTGCCTCATAATTTCGCTGAATTCATCGGTGTTTAGATAGAGATACCTCTTACTAAGATCTCTTTTTATTTTTTGCAGAATGATTTCTTGTACCATGTTGTTTGCGTCCAAAAAATGGGCAACACCATAGGTTAATTCGTTATTAAGTGTAGAAAACGAAATACCGATAATTAGAGTGTCATTATCTATAAATTGCTGGGAACTGTTGTCTACTATCCAAGGTGTCCCGTCACATTTTGCAATCAACTGCACCCAGATATTATATTTCTGATAAGAATTTCCCTTAAGATGACTGTAATCTATAAATTGAATTCTTGAGTTGTTAATAATTGCATTTATCTTGCTTTTATAATAGTTGTGGTCCTCAATTTTTCCTTTGTGGATTACAATTATGATCTTATTAGCATAATTATTTATTAAATCAGGTAGGTCGTCTTCTTTTGATTCAATAAAAGTAAAATTTATTTGGTTAACATAGAAATCAGAAAAGTGCCCAGTTTGATTTGAATGAAGTGGAAAAGGATCGTTTCTTGCATCGAAGAAATCAGTAATCATTTGTTTTTTTAAATTTGACCCAGCTGTTAAGTCTATGACTACAAAATCATAGAATACCGGCTTCTCATATGGAAGAAGGCTTAATATTTGGTATTTATTACTGGAACTCCCATTTTTATACTTTATTTCAGGTTTTTCTAAATATTTTAGATTTATTATTTGTATCACCCTTTTTTTATATTCATATCCCTAAAGTTTAGGAATAATTGTTTATTATGTGAATAAATGTTTTTTCGCAAAGTCTAGAGCATAATTTTTATCGTTTATCATCATTCCTCCATCATTTTTTCCAATTCCTCGATCTTCTCCCCAATCTCCTTTCCCTTCTCATACATTTTATCTCTTTTTCACAACACTCTTCACATTTCATGCTCATTTATGTGCTGACTCTTCATCTGAACCCACTGTTTAGCTCCGATAAATCTCCTCAATACCGGTTTCCATTCATTCATGTCATTTGCAGATGCAGCTATGACTGAGAAGAACTCCCTGACAAAAAGCGTTGGAATCATTATATATATCACGAAATCAGGCTTATTATATTCCTGAATCCTGCCCATGGTCAGGATCATTTTTGAGTTGAACTCATGGTTTATATAACTTACATATGCGTTTTTAGTTACTGCAGAATATATCCTGCCTTTCTGAACCTCTTTCGTGCATTTCAAGTCTACCGGCTCTCTGGATGTGAAATAAATTCCCTCAACCATCTCCGCTCCATAGGGCATCTTAACTATCCTCTCCCATGAATCCCCCATGGGATTCTTCTCTGGGCCTCTTTCCTCCTCGGGTGGGGTAAGGCATATTTCCGCAACAGAAAGGGGTATCTTACTGTCAATTGCAAGAATTGTAGAGGCAAAGCTGCCAGCCGAACCCATGTAATCTAATGTTGCGTTTTCAATTCCCTGCATCTTATTCAAAAGAATATTGGAGACTCCTATCACATCACTGCTGTGGAAGAGGAATTCTATGGTGTAGGTGCCGTTCAACAGCCAGAAGCTACTCAGGATTACCGATGGTAACGATAGAAGACCTCGTATCAGCTCAACAAACTTGGTTGATTTCACAACGGTTCTTCTTACCCTCCATACCCCAAGATGTTCTACAGCATCAAATTCCTGCAGGAATATTTTCAGGTCGCGATGCTGATCAACATTGTTGGGAAAGAAGAGTGTAATCTCTGCTGAATCCTGATTCAGGAAGAGCCCAACAGATGATCGGATATTGAATTTTCTTGAGAGTTCAGATAACTTCGTATCTGGATCAAGAGAGAGCCTGAGCTTTAAGTCAAGCTTATCCAGGTCAATCATCAGAGGCATCGCAAAACCACTCCTTCTACTTCCAAATAATGCCCAGGCAGGGGACTCGGCCCACAATGGGTCATCACCAGGTCTATCATGGATAAAAAAGATTTGTCTGCTTCGCCAACCATACCAAATTGGATATTACGATCCAAGTTTTTCACTCTCCACTTTTTCACATCCAATTGCAATTACATGAACATTCTCAGAGTAAAATCCATTAGATTCTTTATTAACTTCCATACGTCTCATTCCTCCATCATTTTTTCCAATTCCTCGATCTTCGCTCCAATCTCCTTTCCCTTCTCAGTCAGTTCCAGCCTGGTTTCCTGCGGATACCTGGAACTGTCTATCTCCTGTCTCACAACCTTAAGCCTTTCCAGATCACGTAATATTTCAGTTGATCCCGGGAGCTCATCATTGATCTCCTTCATGTTCATTGGTCCATTCCTGTATAAGTGCAGGATAACTGCATAACGATCGGTTGCGGGGAACTTCTGTCCCTTGGATATGGCTTCTGCCTTCCTGAGCTGTTCGGCGACTTCCCTGCCCTTTGGCGTGAGGGAGATACTATAAGATTTTCTGCCGAATTCATTAATAGAATAATTGATAAAACCCTCCTTGGATAGAGCCTCAAGAAGTTTAGAAAGTGAATATGGATTATTAACTACTTCACTTAAAGCTGACTTAATAACTGGCTTATCAGCTTCATAGAGAAAACGTATTACAGAATTAGCAAATTTGTTATCTAGGATTGTCAATTTATTAAATTATAATACATAAAACAATAAAATAACAACCATCTTAATGATTTATGATTTCATAAAACATAAACTTTATAACCCTTATTTGATTTATGATTTGATAAAATGAAAACAATAGCTTTGCATGATGAAGAGTATGAGATGCTCAAGAACCTTAAATTTGAGCTTAGAGCGGACAACATGAGGCTCGCAGTCGTGAAATTGATGGAAGATTATGAGAAAACTCACACTGTGGAGGCTCCGGCATGAGCAGAGCGATTCTCACTTCCCTGGAGTCATATCCAGTGGATATTCCGGATGAGTTTAGTTTCAGTTTCAAGAAGGAAACAGGAGATATCTTCAGACTCGTTTGGACAGAAAAATGCCTGAATGATCTCGTAGCGAAAAATACCCTTGAGAAAATGAGGGAGAAACTTGACAGGGCTAGAATGCTCAATCTGGTGGATGATTCCACACATTATAGGATAGAGCTCAGGGAATCTAAAATCCATCTGTTTATCACTGGTACAAGGAAAACACTTATTGACTCCCTCTTCAGGGAGATAACAACCCAGGCAAAACTTGTGTTGAACAAGGATGAAATAGACAGGATTGTCGGTTCAATGGAGGTTGTCGGATATGAATAGGCAACTATTTCCTTTTCGCAGTCTTCTTCCTCTTCGCCTTGTCGAGCTGTTCTTGAGCCTTTATGGCCTTACTAATGTGGGATACTTGACCATAGCCGGGGATAAGGGATGCGCCGGCTTCTCCGATCTCCTCATCCCTTTTACGTTCAAGCCTAGTCAACCAGGCTTTCTTCCCTGCTTTCACTCTGTTTGGATCCTTCCTTTGAATCGCTTTTCTTCTCGCCATGGATTTAAAAATAAGAGTAGAGTATTTAACGTTATCATTTCGAAATGCTGGATAGAGGTGGCGGCATGAGGAAGCCCAAATCAATAGATGACTATCCGGTTCCCTATGTTTTCCTCGGCGTGTTCATGGTATGCGCCTTTGGGAACCTGTTTTATCCATCAGAATACCTGATCCTGTATGCCGGATTTTTCGCTGGAATGATTATTTCTTTCATTGTGAGGAAGGGGGCTAGTCATCAGAATAATCCTCACGGAGGAAAAGTATGACTGCAACTACTATTCCGGCACAGAGCAGTCCTGCAAGGACCCTATCAATGAGGGGGACACCTAATTCCTCTATGACAAACGTAGGGTATGGAATTGTCCCGAAGAGAGCCATCTCAAGAAGAATCAAGAAAACAATCACAAGGAAAATCAGTAGATACAATTTCATAAAAAAGTTTCACCTTCATAATGTATTCACCAAACTTTATAAAATTTTCTACAAAGAAATTCTTGAAATTGAGAAAGAGGAGGTTGCAAAATGAAAATAGAGTTGAGATGCCCGAATGGGCACAGGGTAGTGTATGATGACAGCAGGTTCAGGATTCCGGACAGCCAGAAGATAGATTTCTGGCTCAGCAAGGGGAATCACTGCACCCAGTGTGATGAGGTTCTTGTCGATGGCGTGGAGCTTCTTGATGTCCATGTAAATGTGGAGGTTGTGTCACAATGAATCCACATATGGCGGAAAGAAGGATGTCCCTTGTTGAATGGATGGATCTAATCTATCCCGAAAAAACAGGTAATGGAAGGCATCGGATGGAATGCCCTCTTTGCGGATTCAACCTTGAACGTGAAGGCTTTGAGGCGGAAATGCCCATGATGGACCACATAGAGATGGAGCATCCGGGAAATGTTTACAACTCCTGGAAGGAGCTTCACCCAGACTCGAAAAAGCAGATGACTTTGGAGGCGCTCACATGGGAAAGATAAGATCCAATTTGTTTCTGGGGCTTATGATGCTGATTGGGCTAGGGGCGATTGTAATCGCTCTTGCTATTGCAGGGGTGCTCTGATGGGAAAGAGCGGCTGGGAGATGCTTTGGAGGATAATGGACACGAGAGCCGCATACCTGGTGATAAAGCTGATCTACTTGGTTGGCAGGAAGTTCTATCCCGGGGAATTCACGGAGGTGGAATAGATGGATGCAACTGTTCTATGCCAGGATTGTAAGAAGCGTGTAAGCCCATCCGTAGCTGTATGGGATGGAAGGAGACTGACCTTTGTTTGTCCTGAATGCGGAAACAAGAACTCGCAGGCTAGAAGATTCAAGGATCTGTTATTGGAGGTACATTAAGATGGTCAAGGTGAACTCTCACTCATGGTTGATTCCAAGAGAAATATACGATCCGCTTGACATGGAATTCCATTTTGACTTCGATCCCTGTCCATACGTGAAAGACAAGAAGGACGTAATCGACGGGATAGGAATAGAGTGGGGAAATGTTAACTGGATAAATCCTCCATTCAGGAAAGATGATGCAGTTAATGGACATGGACCAACAGCATTCGTAAGGAAGGCAATTGAGGAGCAGAAAAAGGGAAAGACATCGGTAATGATCCTGCCGGTGCAATCTTATGTGAATATGCTCCTTGAAAACGGAGCTGAAATTAGGCCAGTGGGAAGGGTTGCATGGGTCAACGGTCTTGACCCTTCAAAGAAGTTTGCTCCAAGCACCAATGCGTTATTTGTTCTTAGACCGAAGGAGGTGCACTGAGATGGAGTATAGAAGAAGCCAGTCTCTGGGAGTAATTAAATGCCCCTGTGGGAAAGAAATCAAAAAAGGAGAATATGGTTTTGTTCCTGTTGTACAGCACGAGAACAAAATCAAATTTGAAAGAACAGTTTGTGAAAACTGCAAGAATATAAAGGATCAGGATGGTTCGTTCCAGCCTGATCCAGTTGCCCGTAAGGGCGGATTGGTAAGTATGAATGAGCGAGAAGTAAATAAGTTTTACTGGTACGTAGTTACCAGTGTAGAAGGCGAGACAGACAAGGTGCCAGGAATAGAGGAAAAATTTCCATTCAGGAGAAGTTCCTTTAGCCAGGAAGTGTATGGAAGGGGAGGCATTATAGGAAAGATCTCGTACAGGTACCTTTGTGATGAGGTGGAGAAGTTCCTTTATGGACCAGAAATGAAAGCTAGGGCTGTAGAGCTTGTGAAACAGCCTTCAGTAAAATCTGAAACCAGAGGATATGCCATACAGGCAGCACCAGAGGAGGTAAGATCCATATGAATTTAGATTCCTGGCTCAATGAAATGATAAACAGAGTGAAAACCATAGAAAAGGAATGCCTGAAGAATGGGATGAGTGAAGGAGTAATGGATCTCCTGATTGACAGGGCAATAACTCCTTCCGGGTTATGGGACCCTGAAAGAACTATTACTGATGATCATTCAAGCATAACTGATATTGCTACAGAGTTCGGGCTAACCATCGATGGCGAAATTCTCAAAATTCAAGGGGAAAGAATACCTACTGAAAAGTTTAAGGAGCTTGTAAAGCGGTTAGAGGCAAAAGGATATGAGTATAACAAAGGGAAGGCGCTATTTAGGCCCAAATGGAATGGTGTAAAGAATTCCGAAAAGAGAGTGAAGCAATGATCAGCAAAACGAATGGTCTGGAAAAATGGATGCAGGAAGGCAGCAACGTAATGGTCTACAATGCTCCTCCTGCGGTGGTGGAGTCCATTTCCTTTGGCGAGTCAACCGGAATAGTTCGGTACTGTCACAGCAGGAGGGAAATGATCGAGGGAGTATACTGGAATGAGGAATTCATATCAGTAAGAACGATGCACGGCGAGATTGTCAGGTTCGAGCCTGAACTGAATCCGGATATACAGATGTTCTTCACACGGAAGCAGAGCTACAGAGACAGAAATACAGGATATGTTGTATGGGATGGTGACTATGAGAAAGCTAAGTTTACAAAGAAATCCCTCCTTGAATGGCTTTCCAGGCATACTGATGAATTAGAAGAGGACGTCAGAAAATCCATAAGGGAAATGAAAGTTACGGAAAGACTTGACACACAAAGCATATCACTAGGGGACATGGAGCGCACTACTGAAGAAGAGGAAATGAAAACATCAATACCAAAGAATTTCAAGGCAAACGTCAGGATAGCCGAGAACTGGCTGGCTGAAATGCATTTCAAGGCATACGTTGCAAGAAATGTGGATGATTACGGCCATGTGCAGAAGGGATACAACATAGTCCTGGAGCTGGAGAATGCAAGGGAGATAAAACGCGGGTTCATGGACTTCGTGCTGAAGCAGATCCCCGATGAGATACCTGTTTACTATGGCAGGTTGAAGGTCCTTAATGTGAAGAAGAACGAGGAGCTGTGATATGATGAACAGGAACATAAGGAGGGAATCACAATGATCAACCAGGTCTCACAACCTCATTTTCTGCAGTCCATATCAGAAGTTCAGAGGGTTCCATTCACGAAGGATGACATCTTCAAAGTAATCAGGATGCATCCTGGAATCTCAGTAAGAAATATCCTGCAGTATTTGGGATATGGAGCAACCACTCTTGTGGATAAGCAGAGGCTGACCAGCTTCCTGAACTGTATAATAAACGATACAAAGAAGCTTCGTAACGAAGGAAGGATAAGAATAGTTGAAAGATCAGACAGATTCGAGTATTACGCAGTAGAATCCGGGAGAGTATTGAAATGAGTGAAGAGCAGCTGCAGAAGGATCTGATGAGGATGGAAAACTGGGCAATATCCTATGGTGCATATTCCAGATCCACAATAGAGAGGGCAAAGAGGAGGCTGAAGCAGCTGTATAAAAGAATAGATCTCTACAACCTTAGCGAGGAGGTTCTTCAGGAATATGTAAGCTCGAGACTTAAGAAGGGTGCAACTGAGAGCAGCCTGAACCATGAATTCAAGGACCTCAGGGTTTGGGTGAAGTTCAGGAACCTTGATCTAAAGCTTCCTAAACTGAAGGAATCCAGGGCGCCTGAAGTCTGGATACCAACTGATGAGGAGATGGAGAGGATAATAGAGGCTGCAGGCAGGTCTCCGGAGAAGGCGGCAGCTGCAAGGGACACCTGCATAATGGAAATTCTGTTTTTTGGAGGATTGAGAATAGGGGAGTTGATAAAGTTGAATGTTGAAGATATAAGAGATAACGGTTTGTTCGTAAGGAGCGAGAAGGGAGAGGTGCCGAGGATTGTCGGCCTGTCTGATGAGATCCTGAATGATATCCAGGATTACATGAAGCTGTACAGGTACAATACAGATCCCAAGGCCCTCTTTACCACGGTAAAGGGGAGGATCACATATCCATATGCAAGAAAAAGGATAAAGGAAATTGGGGCCAAATCAGGTGTACCCAAGTTCCATCCACACTCTGCAAGGCATAAGTGTGCCACAATGCTTCTTTTAGGGTATCGCGGAACGATTCCACTTGACATAAGGATGGTACAAATCCATATGG
>JAJZJZ010000027.1 GCA_021809755.1 Thermoplasmata archaeon | reverse complement strand
GCAGCAAATTCATGGGGCCTTTATCTGGCAGTTGAGGAACATATACCTGCAATCAGTAATGATATCACATTACACACATCTGATCCTTATGATTCTGCACCAGGTGAACCGGGATTACTTTTCAACGGAGATGTATCATACGGCAACTATTATTTCAGCGTTTATTACATGTATAATCAATATCACAATGCGACCGCAGCAGGTACCCCAATAGCAAGCAACCAGCTTGTTTCTGTAGGTCTTCAGGAGGTAAATTCCACAGAACCCTCGTTTATAAGTTCCATGATTTATACGATTCAGACACAAACTGCAAGTCAGACTTCAAGCTCAGGTGCACCTATAGCACCCATAGGATCAACTGGATATCATCTGGTCACGACACTCATAATTACCGGTCCGAATGGAGCCTATTATATGCAGGGACCTGCATTTAACCTCGCAGATCTCACTTCCAATCCAACCGCTGCGTCCAATTATCTTAATTCTCCAGCCTATGAAAGTTATGTCCTCTCGCCCAGTTATGTAGAGAGTAATATGAAAAGCATTGGGGTTATCACAGACTATATGGGGGAAATAAATACTATTGTGGGAGAAGTCTCTTAATAGTTTAGATGAGCAAATAATATGAACCTTTATACAACTTGTTAGGTACGGACAAAAAAGGCGATAGAAAACCTTGATGAAACTAATATCATTTGATATTTCAGAGAACAAACATTTTTTTATTAGTTAAATATCCGATGACATTGCCAAAGAATAAAAAGCATCCTCTGGAAATGACCGTTCAGGTTAGGAGAACGGATTGCCTAATAACTGACGCAACATTTAATATTCCTGATTTGAAAGGACTCACCAGACTCAAGATAGAGGTTGATGAGACACTTCACAGTCTTGAGGTAAAGAAGGTTGACGATAAAACAATGACAGCCCTAAGAAAAGTGTCAAGAAAAATCGTGCAGGCAGGACCAACAAGATTATGGGTATATGGAAAGAGTTGTAGCGCATGTAAATTCATGGCCCTCAGCGATGCCGTTGTACTTGGAACTAAGAGTATTGACAGAACTACGGTAAGATTCCGTCTCCTTGTTAGTTCAACGGGTAATGCTAGAAAATTGGTTCATGATCTTGAAGAATCTGGTCTTGAACCTGTTGTCATCGACGGTCCTGAAGAGATAAAAACAGAGATTACGGATAGGGAAAATCAGGTATTGAGGTTATGTCTGGATCTTGGTTATTTTGATAACGAGAGGGAAGCTTCACTTAAGGACATTTCGAAACTGCTAGGAATATCGGTATCATCGTTATCTGAAACTCTTAGAAGAGCCCTAAGAAAAATTACGGAAGATTACGTTAACAGAAATCCAACTTAGTGATATAAAGGATTATTAAAATTATAAAAATTTTTAATTAAAATTTTGACATGGTATCCCGTAAGGCATTCACTCTTTTGTAAAGTAATTCAAACTGCTTGAAATTGAGTTGCTGTTTACTATCACTTAGGGCTTCCTGAGGTTCAGGATGAACTTCGATCATCAATCCATCTGCCCCTGCCCCAACGGCAGCAAGAGATAACGGTTCTACATATCTCGCAAGTCCAGCAGGATGACTGGGATCAACATAAACTGGGTATGGAACTCTTTCCTTAAGGACAGGAACCGCCGATATATCCAAAGTGAATCTCGTTGCATTTTCAAATGTTCTTATTCCTCTCTCTACCATTATGATTTGACTATTTCCTGCTCCTGAAATATATTCAGAAGCCTGAACAAATTCATCAATTGTGTTACCAAATCCCCGTTTTATTAAAACAGGTTTGTTGAGCTCACCAACTCTTCTGAGTAGTGAAAAGTTCTGGCAGTTTCTGCTGCCAATCTGAAGGATATCCGCATATTTTGTAACGGTTGTCAGGTTATCGGAATCCATCACCTCAGTGACGATATTCATTCCGGTCTCTTCCTTAGCCATAGCCAATATTTTTAGACCCTCCTCCTTAAGGCCCTGGAAACTTTTTGGGGAGGTCCTCGGTTTGTATGCACCTCCTCTCATGAAATTTATGCCAAGTGTTTTTAAAAATCTGGCGGTTTCAAGAACCTGCTCTTCGCTTTCCACAGCGCATGGCCCAGCTATAAAAATGAATTTTTCCTTGCTGAAAAGATCCTCAATTGTAAGATCTGGAGCCATCATACCTAATCACCCCCAAGTTTTTAATTTCTCTTAGAAATTTTTTGTCTTTCAAGACTGCCTCACCTATAAGATATCCGTCAAAATTTAACTCATTAATTTTCTCAAAGTTTTCACCATTAATCCCGCTTTCAAGAATGAATGGATTCTCAGTTTCATCAATCAAATTATTTATCATTTCTTCTTCACCCTCCATTTTTAATGTTCTTAGATTTCTTCTATTGTATCCCAAAATTATTCCTTCCAATGATTTTATTTGGTCAAAGCGGTTCTTATCATGAAATTCAACAAGCACATCCAATCCAATAGACTTCGCATACGTTGAAAGTTCACTCACCTGATCAATAGACAAGAAGTCTGAAATCAGGAGAATACAGTCAAAATTCTCAAAGTAAGCCTTATCTATCATCACTTTTCTATCGATAAAATCCTTCATGAGAATGGGTTTATCTAGTCCTATAAAACTATCAGAATCGCTGAACTTTCCACTAAAATATTTAGGTTCAGTGAGAATACTGTACGCATTGCAATGATCCTTTGAGGCGTTGGCAAATTCACTGGGATCATTGTAGTTGATATTTTTAAATCCGGATGCCGAGGATCTTTTGAATTCAAAGATAATCGCCTTCTTTCCTTCATCCATGGATCGCATAATTTCATTTCTCATGCTTATTACAGGTCTCTTCCTTTGATTTCCGTGCGTAAAATCTCTCGTAGAATTGTTGCTGTAAATATCTTCCACTATTGTCATAGGGCACCACTCATGAAGTTTTTGAATATGGTTTCACCAAATTGCGAATAGTAACTTTCAGGATGAAACTGAATTCCAAATATGGAACCATCATTTGAATGAAAACCCATCACGGTTTCATCTTTCTCAGAAACGCAATCTATTGTGATATTTTTATTTGGTTTTATGGCAAGCGAATGATATCTAATAACATCAAAGGATTCAGGAACATCTTTATATATTGGGGATTTAAGGTGCCTGACTCTGTCCACCTGCCCGTGCATTAAATGTTTAGAAAGTACTATTTCACTGCCAAGATAATGTGCAAGAAATTGGTGACCGAAGCAAATTCCGAGTACCTTGGTGCCAGATTTTATAGAATCCATCATTTCATAAAGATAACCTGCATCCTTACCATTTACCGGGTTTCCAGGACCGGGTGATATAATTATCCTGTCATACTTCTCAACATTCTGAATATCATGGTCATCATTGAGTTTTACATCAACATCAACCTTGATATCCAGCAGAATCTGATAAATATTGTAAACAAAGGAATCGTGGTTGTTAACCAATAACACTTTCGTTCTGAACACCTCCTAGAACCGTTCCTGCTTTCGCAAGGATTTCCCTATTTTCATTTTCAGGAATAGAATCTTTTACAATACCTGCACCAGCCCTTGTTACGATTTTATTATTCATCGTATAAAGTGATCGGATGCAAAGAGCCATATCCAAAAATGAATTTGAATAAATTCCTGCTGCACCTGAGTACGGACCCCTTTCACCCTCCTCATATTCCAGAATTAATTCTAAGGCTCTCTCCTTTGGCGCACCAGAAACTGTCCCTGCAGGGAAAACTGCTTCAAGAAGATCGGCAGCATCCAATTCTTCTCTTAATGAAGATTCAACATCGCTTAGAATGTGAATCACTGAGGCGAATTTCTTTATATAATGGGACTTAACGACTTTCACAGTTCCCGGAACAGAAACTTTTCCCAAATCGTTCCTAGCAAGGTCAACGAGCATCCGGTGTTCCAGAAGTTCTTTCTCATCAGATAGTAGCTCCACGCTTAATTGATCTAAGGACTTCCCAGCAGCAGAAATAGGTCTTGTTCCCGCAATGGGATTAATGAGACATCTTTTGTTTCTAAGCTTTACCAGACTTTCCGGTGAGCTTCCCATAAGTATATTTCTGCCTATTTTAAAAAGGAATACATAAGCAGAGCGATCATGGGTTAGAAAATACTCAAGTGTTTGTATAACAGATATGCTGCCGACAGGAATCTCCTTCGATAATACCACCTGAAGAAGTTCTCCATTTTTTATTCTCTCTATGGATTTAGCAACGCTTTCCATATAACCCCTATCCAGATCTCTGATCAAAGGAGTGAATTGTTGAAATTCACCATGACGTTTGAAACTTCCCTCTATATTCTTTGTATTTATGATACAAAATCCATTTGGCCAGCTTTCCTCATCAACTTTAATATTTGGAAAAATGTCTGAAACCATGCCGAATGTCAATATGACCGGGCAAGGTTGAGCAGCAAGGTTTCTTAACTCCTTAATGGAATTAATGGGAATACCTTGTCCATGGAAAAAAAGCCTCTCATTTCCCAATAGCTTTTCCTCATCTTCAAATGAGCAAAAATAGGCGAAGTCGCCCCCTTCCTTCATTAACCGGTCAATTTTTTCAAGCATGGGATTCAAGCGACGTTCTCACCTCCTTTATTCTTGACAGCATTTTTAAATCCTTAATACCGGGAGAAATCTCTATACTGCTGCTCAAATCAATAAACTGAAATCCCTTTTTCACAATTTTATCAATATCTTCTGGTTTTATTCCTCCTGCGAGACCTACTTTCTTATTGGACGGGTTCAAGTCATTAAGAATTTTAACGATTAGTGGCTTCTGTTCTATGAGTACAAGGTCAGCTTCTTTGACATATGGTTCAATTCTGAAATCTGGGTTGAATAGCCTTTCTGCACTGATTACAGATATGATCTTTTTTCCAGACATCTTTCTTATTTGAGAAATTTCATCAGGTGTGTGAAGGTAATGCATCTGGATATATTCCTCCTCTGAAAAACTATTCTTAAGGTATTCCCTGTCATCATATACTGCAGCAACATTGAACCCACTGGAAGAAAGTAAATCAGAAAATTTTGTCTCAACAAACCTTTTCGACGATCTTGCTCTAACAACGCCAATTATATCTGCACCGCTGTCTCTGGCTGCAATGGCATCACTTTCTCTGGTTATGCCGCATACCTTTAATGTTAAATTAAGCGCCAGATAAATTCGCCTCCTTGAAATTTCCAATCATCCTCAGTTTTTGTAAAGCTTTGCCCTTTTTTATTGCCTTTAAAGCCAGATCATAAGCATCGTTGAAATTTTGACTCAATTCATTTGAAAGTATTGCAGGTGCTGCATTCAAAGCTATAAATTTAGAACAGATCTCATTACTACCAGATAAACCTTCAAGGGTTTTCAGATAAATTTCATCCTTATTGGGGGCTATCACTTCATCAATATCATAAGAACGACCAAGGATTTCCTTGGGGTTGATAGTATGCTCTCTTATGGAACCATCCACCTTCAGCAGTTTTGTATTGGAGCTTATGGAAATTTCATCAGTACCGTCATCGGCTGATACCACATACCCAATTTTTTTCTGATTTTGCATTACTTTTGCGTAAGTCAAAGGATCAATTCCACCGGCTACCCCTATTATAATAACATCAGGATCTAGAGGATTTGTTATTGGTCCCATCAGGTTGAAAATGGTTCGAAACTGGAGCTTTTTTCGCACAGATGAAAATTTGGAAAATGCCGAGTTATGTAATGGGGCAAGAATAAAGGTATAGGAATGCTTTGAAATCTCCAGCACAACTCCTTCATTGTTTTTCTGAAAGTTATATCCAATTCGTTCGAGAAAATCTGCACTGCCCATAAGACCTGTTACACTCCTGTTTCCGTGTTTGCCTATCTTTATACCAAGGGCAGAGCAGACAATTGAAGCCGCTGTGGATACATTTATTGTATTTTTGTGATCCCCCCCGGTTCCAACTATGTCGGTTAGACCCGGTATCCTGGTTAGAGGAGAAAATTTACGGAGTCCTCTAGAAAAGCCAGATATTTCTTCGAGACTCTCACCCTTTATATACAGCGATGAAAGAACCGCTGCCTTTGTTGATTCTGTTACCTCATCTCCAACAAGATAAATCACAAGCTCTTCTGCCTCATATTCCGTGAGGTTCTTTCCCATAAAACTTTTGAGAATGATCTCAGAATTCATTCAACACACCTCTTATCTCTTCTAAGACCTTCTTAAATCCTTCTAAGTCTCTTCTCTTCAAGTAATCTATGAACATTGAACCGATGGCTATTCCATCGGCTCCGCTTTCAATAACCATCCTTGCATCATCTGCGTTAGAAATTCCAAAGCCAAAAATGATTTCGCGGGACCCTGAAATTTTTCTAATTCTTTCTCCTGTTTTCGCTGTGTCAACAGGAACATTGACTCCAGTTGAGGGCTGCAGACCATGGTATACCCATGATTTGGTTTCTTTAAGCATTGTTTCAACAACCATATCTGGCGTGGATGATGTAAAAAAAGGGATCAGAGAAAGACCCTCACGATTCATTATCTCAATGGTGCTATCTTTTGTGTCATAATAGTCAATAAGCAGATCAGGAAATATCACACCATCAAAACCTGAATCCTTAAGATTTTTGACTCCTGATTCAACATCTTTTTCTATGGAATTGAGGTATGTTAGGGCAAAGGGCTTAATGCCTTTATTTTTTAACTCTTTAATCTCTTTGCGCATCTCTTCTGGCTTGTAATGTTGCATTGATGAACCATGAGTCGTTCTTATCTTTGGGCCATCATAGTAAGGTTTGCTTACTGGAATCCCAAGTTCAACGTAGTCTACAATCTCACTATTAATTGAATCAAGGAAAGGTTTAATTGTGGGATAATCCGGAAAAGGAAATGTGAAATATACTGCGAGCTTTTTTCTCAAACTTTTCCATCTCCAAAAATAGACAGATCCATAAGTCCATGACCGCTGACATTAATGACAATATTCTTGCCTCTGTTTGAGGGGTCTGAAGCATATGCCATGGCTGTAGCGATTGCATGAGCCGATTCCGGGGCAGGAATAAACCCCTGTGTTCTTGAGAAGACTTTCATAGCTTCTCTGCTATCATCTTCAGAAACCTCGGATGTTTTTATTCTTCCATTTTTTATAAGAAGCGAAAGTGAAGGCGCAACGCCATGATATCGTAATCCTCCGGAATAAATACCTTCCGGAACATAATCTGATCCCAGTGTGAGCATTTTCAACTGGGGAAGTATGCCTGCAGTGTCTATGTTGTCATATCTAAATTCGCCTTTACTGAACTTTGGGACCTCGGTAGCTGCGGAAGCTATCATCTCAATGTTTTTATCCCCTATTAATGGATAAGTAAAACCACAAAAGTTACTGCCCCCTCCGACGCATCCTATGAGCACATCAGGTTTTATTTCCATATCTGCAAGCTGCGCTTTGGTCTCCTGTCCAATAATACTCTGATGGGTTATCACGGAATTCATTACACTTCCAAGCAAATATCTATAATCATGATCAAGGGCATATTGAACAGCTTCGCTAATTGCTATTCCAAGACTTCCAGGATGATTCTTATTTTTTTCAAGTATTTGCCTCCCGTATTCTGTCTTTAAGGAAGGACTGGAAAAAACGTTAGCTCCATAGAGGTTCATTATGGTTCTTCTTAGAGGCTTCTGGTCATGACTTACCTTAACCATGAATACATTTGACCTCATACCATTAAGGGATGCAGCCAAGGCCGTGGCTGTTCCCCATTGCCCTGCTCCTGTTTCCGTGGTTATTTCACTTATCCCTTCATTTGCAGCATAGTACGCCTGCGGAATCGCCGTGTTTATTTTATGTGAACCCGTGGCTGTTGCCCCCTCATATTTGAAGAAAATTTTTCCATCAAATTTTAGATGTTTCTCAAGGTTTATTGCCCTTATTACAGGTGTTGGTCTTCCGATCTGCAAATATTGTTCTAATACCTCATCAGGAATATTTTCAAATCTCGATGATGTAAATTCCTGCCGTAATACTTCTTTCGGTATGATTTTGTTTAAAAGTTCTATGGCAGAACTATCTGACTTCCCATCCCGTGGCGGGGATATTGGTACCGGAAGATCAGGAATGATGTTATACCATTTTTTTGGGAGTATTTCGAGTTTGTCTGCTTTTAACATGTCATTTGTAATTGAATGTTAATATTAAAGCATTCCTGTATATTATCGTGTATGTTTATTTAATTGCACAATGAATATATACAGTACCTCCGGCCAATTTTTTAAAATTTACCTTGGAAAATCCAGTCTTATGGAAAAGTTCGTTAAAAAATGATGGATATACAAAGGTTTGAACAGACCTTGCAAGATATGAATACGATTTTGTTCCTGACATTTTATCAAACAGAATTGGTACAATCCTGTAGAAGTAAAATCTAAAAAGGGGAGCTATAAAATTTTTCTGCGGGTCAAATATGTCAAGGTTACAGAAGATCCCTCCCGGTTTTAGTACCCTGTAAACCTCTCTTATATAGGTTTCCAGTGAAGGCACATTTCGGGTAAGAAATCCAGATACAACTCTGTCTACACAACTATCTTTCATTGGTATACTCATGGCAGAGCCTTCAATGAATTCTACTTTTGACCCTCTATTGAAAGGAAACATTTCACGGGTAATATCCATTGCAAAGATGTGGTTTGCCTTGATCACCTTTTCAATTGAATAAGAAATTTTGCCAGACCCGCATCCTACATCGAGAATATCCTGACCATCCTCCAACTTCAGGTCTTCAATCAATTTCTTTCGCCAAAACGTATCCATACCGAAGCTCATAATGGTATCTATTAGATCGTATTTTGCGCTAATTCTTTTGAATATTTCTTTTACATTTTCTTCATTTTTGTTTATCAGAAGAATCATCCTCTATGGGCGTATCATCTTTGCATATTGACAATGTTTTATATTTTCAATTTCTATAACATTATCCGGTTCTATGAATTTTGCTTCAATTGCTGTTTTAACGGTATAATTTCCAACTAGATTTGCTATGGTGCAAATACTCATAGTTTCTAGGAATAGAGTTTTAGAAACTGCACCAGAACCGTAGAAATCCTCCTTCACCTCGAGATGTAGATTCCCCTCCCGTAAATTTTTGCCAAGAATTTCTTTATCTGCTGCTGCCAGAATGATCTCATTGGAGATGGAAATTACTTTCATTACGATTCTATTGTTCATTTCTACTTGAAAAGTTTATGTCTTTCATTCTTATTAATTTAGGTAGGAAAAGCGAGTGCGTTCTAATCTCCCTTGGAGTTTCTCAAATTCAACATTTCGTCGAAGTATATCTTTCAGGCTGAATTATCTTCGACTTAATGACACACTATTCTTCTTAGTAAATATCTGAAAGTTCAGGATTAAGTATGAATAAGTGTTTGAGTTATACGATGTTCCTAGTTTTACATTGTCAATGGATGGCGTATTGTGGTTAGAGTAATAGTTGGATTCAATTTTTAAATATTGTCAAGTGATAAATCTGATTAAAAGTGTAAAATATTATTGGTCCAAAGTAAAAGTGATTAATACTGTAATCGCGTTATAAGACCTAATGGAGCAGGTAACAAAAGCTTCTGAATTCATAGTAAAGAAAAGAATTCTCAGTTTTCTCTTATATTTAGCATTCATGAGCATTATAGTAGTAGGTTCTTCATTTGACAACCTCTTTCTTGTCGCTCCACCCTACGCCGTTTCGTTGTACCTGATCACGTTTGAATCAAAATCAAAGTTTTCCAAAAGGAAGAATATAATTTTTTCATATTCATTCGTTATTTTGACCACGGAACTCATACATGTAATACTGGGCATTGGAACACTCCCACTTTTGGTTAATCTAATTGTCGTATCAGTTTTCATATCTTTTTCAGGTTATAGCCATCCTCCTGCTCTTGCTCTTACAATATTTTCATATATAGATCATCAACTTACAGCCTTTACCATAGATTCTGTTGTTATAATGGGGGTTGTTATAATCGCAGAACTTGTGAATGAAAAGATAGAAGTTTTTCAGAACAGGTTAATGTATGGAAAGTTAGATTGGAATCCTGACTAAATATAACATAAAACAGACATGAATAAGGTTTCTTGTTCTATCGCAACAAATTTGAGTAAACCTCTCAAGCTGATTTAGGAATATAATAAGCAACGGAACATACAACTCAGTTAAATCCCTATTTCCTTAAATTCCTGTCTAGAAAAAGATATTAATAAAATGGAAATATGCAGAAGTATGAAAGAGCAGAGAAATATAGTTCTCTCAATTTTGATAGTATCTATAATTATAGGCATAATTTCTTATTTTGTATTGAGCTATGAATTCGTGAACTATTTTGCCGCTCAGGAAGCCGTTAACGCTTCTTATGCTGATGCTGGATTCGTTTCGATGGGAATTGCATCGGGGATTTTTTGCTGTACAATTCTATTTTATCCAGTTTTTAAACACGGAGTAAAGGATTATGAGGGGGAGGACTACAGATGAATCAGAAGTATAAAGTAGAAATAATATGGATAATTGCTGTTCTTGCGGTATTGTTTGCATCTATGGGTATAAACTTCTATGTAACCGGCATGAAGAGCTTTTCAATTGCAACAAAGGAAACTCCCGGAGAAAATCTCAATGGTACAATTATTCAGGTTACAGGGGTGCAATGGTCATGGTCATTTGAGATTAACGGAGTAAAATCAGTTGATAATTTTACCCTTATAGTAAATCACACTTATACAATGGTGGTTGATTCTTTACCTGTCGGTACGGGTCAGGCTGTAATACACGATTTGTTAATACCACAATTTGGAATTCAGGTTTATGCAGTACCTGGTCAGAATAACACGATTACATTTACACCCGACAAAACAGGTACATTTATTTTTGAATGTGTTGAATATTGCGGTTATGATCACTATAAAATGAGAGGATACTTTTCGGTGGTTGATTAATGAGTACAACAGATTATCTTATAGAAGTCTCTGTAACTATTTCAATAATATTTTTGATTCTGTTCTATATCTATTATAAATATAACTCTGCAAAGAGTGAAATGGATCAGGTAGCAGAAAAGAATAATTACGTTGATACCGGCTCGTATTTTAGGGACAACTTCGGGGGAAAAACTAAGGCTATCGGAATTAAACCCTTCCTTTTAAACGATTCAAAAAGTATTGGAATAAGATATATTATCACAAGTATCATATTTTTCTTCATAGCGGGCACATTTGGAGTAATAATGAGAGTCAGTCTTGTTGAACCAACCCCTACACTGTTTCTTAATAGAACCGTTATTTACGATGTATTAACAACACAGCATGGAATATTAATGATATATATGTGGGCACTGGGTAGTGCCCTTGGCTTTTCATACTACCTTCTCCCATCATTCCTTAAAGTTAAAAAAGATTCAATGGGAGGTTATTCATCAGCGGCATATTGGATTTATCTTCTTGGTGCCATTTTTATTGTCTTATCGAGATCATCAACAAGATGGTACTTTTACCCTCCCCTCTCAATAAATTTAAACCCATATAATGCAGGTTCGTTTAACTGGCTCGCTGTTCTCGGAATGGAAATGATATTTGTTGGTGTTGTCATCGCTGCTGTTGTAGTTATCAAAATGATAATAATGGATAGAGATGATAATGTTAAAATAGAACAAATGCCACTTTTTGCTTGGGCTGTTTTATTCACACTCATCATGCTTGTGGCTTCAGCACCTTTCTTTATGCTTGGTTTGGCAATGACATTCTATGACTTCTTCAATCCGGTATTTTTTGTCAGTTCCTCAAGCTCGCCTCTTTCTTTCGCTGAAATGTTCTGGATCTGGGGTCATCCCATAGTGTATATAGCAGTGCTTCCGCAATTTGGTCTTATCTATGAGATAATGCCAAAATTCACCGGGAACAAAATTTATAGTTACGCCTCTGGAGTATTGGCTCTTGGACTTTTAATGCCATTGAGTGAATTGGTATGGGGGCATCATCTTCTTAACTCAGGATTTGGAATAGAATGGGGATTGTTCTTTTCAACTGCATCTTTTCTCGTGGTAATACCATCAGCTATAACTGTATTTAATTACATTGCAACTCTTTGGACATCTGCAAAAATCAGAATGACCGTTCCAATGCTATTCGTAGTTAATGGTATTTTCGATTTTATTATAGGTGGTATCACCGGTGTTATTCAGTCGAATTTAGAATTGAACGAGGTATTGCATGGAACTTATTGGGTAACAGGGCATTTCCATTTCATATTCTTGGGTATAACAACCGGAATTGGTTTTGCAACAATTTACATGCTGTTTCCATCACTTACAGACGGAAGAAAATACAATGTTAGGTTAGCTTATTGGCATTTTACCCTTACGGCAATCGGCTCTTTTATAATGTCAATGGGTTGGACCGTCGGAGGATTTTACGGCATGCCAAGATTCGTGGCGGGTTATTTTGCCAGATTTCAAGCTTTCCAGGACACTGCCATATTGGGTGGTGTCATCGTTGGAGTTGCTCAGCTCTTTTTCCTTGCTAACATATTTGTCACATACTCAAAGAAACCATCAATTCCTACAAACAACGCTTTGGAAGATGCCTATAATTTACCCGTACTAGAAAATGGAGGCGAATAAAATGGCAGAAAGAACTTTTTCGCGGGGAATGATTTTTGGAATTGTAATAATAATATTGATGTTTGGAGGATTATATTATATGTTATCTGCACCAACTACCTTAAATGGCGGTCTCATTGAACCTTCTAACACCCCATATAAAGATACCATCAATGTTACGCTTTATGCGAATGCATTGGGATGGGATTATGGAGTAAAGGGAGATCACACTAATCCCACATTTAACATAACCGTTGGAACTAGGATAGTTTTCACTGTAATAGAGGCAGATACTGCACCTCATACGTTAACCATAGCGGATTCACCATCAGAATCAAGCACTCATCTAACTCTGGTTACAACCTCGCAGCTTACCCAAATAACTGGGCATTCAGTTACGGTTAGTTACGTTTTTGATAAAGTAGGTACTTGGACATACTGGTGCGAAATACACCCAACAACAATGGTTGGGGCAATTAACGTTCTTGCATCAGCAAACACATCTGCCAATGCTAATTGTCATGTGAGCCCTGATTCAGCTCAACACCATTCTCAAAACAATAATAATTTAAATTCTTTTTTTGAATTTCTTTTGGATATTTCAGGTGCGATAATTGCCTGAAACAAATTTATTTTCTAAAATTAATAATATGGTTAAGATTGAGATTGCTTTTCTCGTAGATTTGGTTGCTCTAGCAGGTTTTTTTACTTTAAACACAAATTGGGTTCATCTATTTTATATCGTTCCTCTATTGATCGCAGGAACCCTTGCGTCCTTTTCCGCCGCTCTTTTTAACAACGTCTACGATATAGACATAGATGGAGAAATGAAGAGAGTATCGGCAAGAAGGGGTATAATAAGAGAAAATAGACAAAAATATTTCACAATAGCACTAATTATGCTTCTGATTTCAATTATTGTGGGCATTCTTTTCCTGACTCTCCTGTCCGTAACTTTTATTTTGCTTGGATTCGCCAGCTATGTATTTCTTTACACAATATTTCTGAAGAGAAGAACAGACTGGAACATCGTCATAGGCGGAATAGCTGGAAGCTTTCCTGCGCTAGCTGGTTCAGCCGCATTTTCTGCTACAATCACTTATGGATCAATATTCATTGCACTACTGGTTTTCATGTGGACACCAACTCACTTTTGGAGCCTGTCCATAAAATACGTGGATGATTATCGAAAGGCGGAAATTCCAATGCTGCCTGTTACACAGGGTGTGGATAAGACCATTCTCTGGATTATGGTCAATACCGTAATTCTGTTTCTATTAACAATAATACCTGCAGTATTCAACTATCCAATTCTTGGAATATTATACAGATTAACAAGCATACCAATGGCACTATTTATTCTCATTCCCGTTATTATTCTTTATAGAAAGAGGGACGAGAAATCATACAAGATGGTTTTTAGT
Source organism: Thermoplasmata archaeon (assembly GCA_021809755.1). Classification (GTDB taxonomy): domain Archaea; phylum Thermoplasmatota; class Thermoplasmata; order Thermoplasmatales; family Thermoplasmataceae. The sequence goes on along the minus strand of JAJZJZ010000027.1, from coordinate 5,557 downwards.
ATATCCAACGTTTTTTTAATGATTTTGCTAATTGCAATATGTCTTATGCCTTTGAGTTTTTCACCATAGAATGATTTTGTTGAAAGTACAGCACCAGAAGAAACGTTTTTTCTTGATGTTGCTATTATGAAAAGGTGAAGATGAATAATTTGAGAAATGGGATTTTGCTATTTGCATTTCAGATCTCAATCTTCTTATTTTATTTTATAAGCATTTCATATACTTATCCAACCTATTTGACCACTCTCTCTTTTTATCTCTATATTGCTTTGGCTTGGGCTGAACTTTTCACATTTTTTTTCTTCACCAATTTAAGGGATAAAATAACTAACAATTTTAACAACGTAAAAGGGTTAGTGACGCTCATTAGTGTCTTTACGGTTTGGGTATACGTCATAGAGGTTTCCATGCCAGGAACTGATAATATCCCATACATATTTACAACGCTGATAACTCTTGTATGCTTCCAGGAATTTAACTTCAGATTAATAGCAATCGAGACCTTTGGGAGGTTGGTAAATTTGGGTATTTCGACAATGATTGGTGCTGTTATTTATACAGCTTTTTTTAGCTTATATCTCATTGTATATCTAGGCGGTTATCCTGGGTTTTATCCTTATTTGTTTCTTCTTGATACATTCTCAATGGGTCTTATAATTGGAGCAGTTTATTCATTAACCCGTAGTGTTTACTTCACATCCTCAATTACGCTTTCTCTTTATATGATGGCCCTGTTTCCTTATACTCCTGCAATAATTTCTTACTTATTCGTGCCAGTTTAGCCTTCATTTTATGATAATTTCTTATAAATAGAGGTTAAATCAATAATTCCTTTATTTTTTCAGGTATCGCGTTCTTCTTCCCATTTTTATCGACCCATACAATAACGGTTTTCCCTGTAGACAATAACGCCTCATCGCCCTGCCGTAATATTTTGTGAATGAAGGATATACTTGTTGTTCCAACCCGTTCAATTTCAGTTGTAATACTTGGTCGATCTTCAAAGTATATTGGTATTCTAAAATCTATCTCTGCATGTGCCACAACAAAACTCACCTCCTTGGAGTGAAAACCTGTTAAAAATTTCATAAAAAAGTCAATTCGGCCAAGTTCGAAGAAGCTCAGATAGGCGGCGTTATTCACATGACCCAATGCATCCAAATCACCGAATCGCACCTGCAGTTCTATTTTAGATAATTTTGAAACCATTGGCAAGGAATTTCTTGGTTAAACTAATACATTGTGTTCTCCTGCTGACCCATAATTCTTGATTATCACCAGAAACGTTTTCCATCTTTGAATCAGCTATGTTGTCGTGGTAAATCCATCCACTTCTAAGTTCTTCCATATTGTTCCTATTTGCAACAATCAGAACTGGAAATCCGATTTTATAGAATTCTCTGAACAATAATTTCGAGAATGAGGGAGAAAATAAAAGGACTGCTTCAGGTTTCAAATTTTCCTCTACTATAGTTTTCAAGTATTGTTGCACGTTGTTATCGCAAAGGCAAAATATCACATCATTTCTTCTGAATTCATTAATATATGTTAGTGATAATTCAGACGCAAGGATTCGAATGAACTCATCGAAATTATTATTATCATTAGCTGGGGGTGAGCATATAAACATCCTTACCTTATCTTCCTCAGATGTATTTTTTATATATTAATTCATGTTGTGTTGTAAATGAAAGATAAGCAATCTTCAATTGATTTCTATGCTTTTGTGAAACTTTATGGTGAGCGATTTTCAGGCGCATTTATAAAGAAAATTTACCAAACAGGAAAAGACGAATTTACGTTTATCATATATTCATCGGAGCATGGAAAATATCCATTTCACATCAAACTATCTGCAGGTATAGCATTTATGGACCCTGACAGACCTGAAGAATCATCTTCCTTTGCCATGTTTCTTAGAAAAAATCTGTCTGAACAGAAGATTCGATCAATTAAACAGATTAATTTTGATCGTGTTTGTAAGATAGAATTATACTCAGGAATGGAAATCATTTTTGAATTATTTAGAGACGGAAATTTAATAATAATTGAAAACGGACTAATTACATATGCATTTAGCCCAAGGGAGTGGAAAAACAGGAAAATTCTCAAAGGCGAAAGGTATATTCCCCCATCGCTTATTGATCCATTATCCTCAGAACTAAGCACATTAACATCTATTTTCGAACAAAGTAAGGGGTCTCTGGTCCAAACGATGGCCACAAGAATGAACCTTGGTGGGGAATATGCTGAGGAGATAGCCTTCAGACTGGGCATTGATAAGGATCAATCGTCCAAAGAATCCCTTAATTTGGTTCCAGATATAATCAATGGAATAAAGAAACTTCTTGAAGAAATTTCTCTGAATAAGGGATTTTATTACGATTCTGATAATATGCTTTCACCCGTTAGGCTATCATCACTTAATGAAGATCCAAGGATTTTTGAAGACTTTAACGAAGGTCTTGTATACCAGATGGGAAAACTTAAGGAAATAGATCCGCAAATTTCACAGATCGAAAGAAGAATAGCAAATCAAACAAAAACTGTTCAGCAATATATGGATCTATCGGTGACTCTCAAGGAAACAGGTCAAATCATAATATCAAATCTTCCTGAATATGAGCGAGTTCTTAGAACAGTCAACAGCAACCTCAAGGCAATTTCAATAGGAAGTGTTATAACGCCTGGAATAACCATAACCAACATTGATTTTTCTAAAAAATTTATTACTATTAAAAAGGATGATAGAGAAATAGAACTCTCACTAACCAGAACTGCAGGAGAAAATGCCAGCGATTACTTTAACAGATCCAAAGACTATATTTTAAAAGCAGAAGGTGCAAGAAAAGCCATTATGGATACTTCCAAAGTTAAATTAGAAGAAAACGGAAAGAAAAAAAAGGATCGCCCAAAGAAGTGGTTCGAGGCTTACCATTGGTTTTTTACCAGTAGTGGGAATCTGGTAATCGCAGGGAAAGACGTTAACGGAAACGAGAAGGTTGTGAAAAAACATATGTCTGAAAAGGACATCTATATTCATGCTGATTTGTATGGTGCCCCAAGCACTATCCTGAAAGTAGAGAATGAAAACACAGACTTGGAAAAAGACATACTGGAGGCCGCTCAATTTGCAGTGTCAAATTCTAGGGCTTGGTCAAATAACCTTGCATCAGGTTCAGCATACTGGGTAACTCCTCTCCAGGTAAGCAAGACACCGGAATCCGGTGAATTTGTCAGGAAAGGTTCTTGGATAGTAAAGGGAAAGCGCAATTATCTTTTCAACCTTCCATTGAAGCTAAAAATTTCAACAATAGTTTACGAGAATACAGAATTGCCAATGATTTGCCCACACATCACAGAGATAAAAAATGAAAAGGATCTAATATTCATATCCCCAGGTGAAATAAAACGGGAGAAAATAGCCAAGGAGATCTCGGAAATCTTAGGAAGGGAAAGGGATGAGATAGCATCAATTCTTCCACCTGGTGGAAGCAGAATTGATTCCATCACGAAGAAAGTTCAAGCTTCAATTTCTCAATGATGGAGACATCTCTGGGTTCTACTTTTCTCAGCAGTGCAACATGGTAACTCAAAATGTCTCCAAAGTAGATACCATACATTATTTGTGAAAAAATACTCTTTCCTTTCAATTCTATTATTGTAATATCTCTGGATGAAAGTTTTTTTGTTATTTCCAGTCTCCTCTCATTTCGCACAGAATAACTATTTTTGAATGCAATGTAAATAAATGGGTCCATATCATGGTTCATCCCCATTGGAACAAGTTCGTTATGGTTAATTTCTGATAGGTATCCTGCGTTTGCAAGCATCTTTGCATTCTCATTAAATTGAGTCTTACACCGATAGGCTACGCTAGACGTCGGGCTCCATGATATGAAATAGGGGACTTTCCCTGATTCAAAAATTTTTCTGGAAATAGAAATGATGTGATTTTCGTTATTTCTTATGTCTGTAATATTTCCCTTAATCTCATCAATATGATTTCTTAGTTCAGGAGCTATGGTATTTATTATTGGCATTAACAAAAATCCCAGGGATGATCTTGGTTGATATCCGGAAGGGATTATTACCGCTTGATCTGAAATCTCTGAAAGTTTTCCTCCTGATGTTATTGAAAGAACTGTGGCACCCTTCTTCTTTGCTTCTGTGGCGCATGAAATGGTTTCCTCAGTATTGCCTGAATAACTTATTGCAATGACTAGCGTTTTGTTACTAACAAAGTCAGGGCAGGTATATGTATTCAATACTATAACCGGTTTTTTTGAATAAATCTCACTGAACAAAAAACCTGCAATTCCTGAACCGCCCATTCCCCCTATCAAAATATGATCATAATTATCTAGATTTATGTTGAATTTTCCCTTAAACGAAATTTGATCTATAATCGTATCTATCTCTTTTCTATATTCCATAAAATCACTGATTTAGTCAATAAATTTAAATGGGGTTTAATACATAAGCCAATGACATTAATGAAGGTAATAGCCCAGCTAATGTTAAGATTAAGTATATTTTCAGGTGGCCTGACATAAGTGCTTATACAATCGGCCTTTAAATTTTTTACGCATCTATGACATTTTCCACTTTCAATTCTATAAAGCACAACTTTGAATTCATACTAAATTTATGGGCCAAGGCTTTAGTAAAATTCGAAACGGAAACATTATAGCACAGGTTTGTAATAAATAAAAATGAAGGTAGTAATACAGATATCAGAAAAGGAAAAAATTCCAATGGGAAGTATTGTAGGGTCTCATATTGCGGTATTAAAGGATGTTGAAACCATTGAGATGGTTTTTCTGGAAAGTGCCATTATAGCAACTATAAGTGAAGAAATGATGAAGCCCTTGCTTGAAGAAAAAAAACTTATATTAATGGCTTGCAAAACATCTATGGAAATGAACAATATAAAAGCTTCAGACCTTGTCAAGGGTGTTTCACCAACACCTCAGGGTGGATTCATCGAAATCATAAGGAGACAGCAGGAAGGTTGGTTCTATATTCATGTCTAATTTTTAGGAAGTTTGAAGACTGTAACCTCTTCATCCAGTTTTCGTATGGATATTCAGGCTTTTAAAGTTGTACGATAATTCCAATAGGGTCGGTTTTCTCTCAATATAAGGGGGATCAGGTCTTCATTTAAAACTATCTAAATCTATGAAAGTAGTATATTTAAAACAATATGTGGCAAACTCATTTCATTTGAGCTTTTATGCATATTCAAATTTACTATGTTTTTATATGCTAAATAAAATTGTTATATTTAACTGACCGGTGTTATACGATAGTACCTAAATTTGGTATGGATACTTCAGATAACAAAGAATTAATCTACCACATTCCATAAGAAAATGGGTAATGATATATGGAAGGTTTTGGAAAGGTATGTGGCAGAAATGGCTAAATAATCATTCTAGTATCATCGCCATTTATCCACTGGAAAGTGACAAGACCTAGTTGAAGTTGCTTGCAAAAAGCATTCCGAAATATCTTTCTATGTAATAATATTTAAGACGGAGTTTTATCTTAGATT
>JAJZJZ010000157.1 GCA_021809755.1 Thermoplasmata archaeon | reverse complement strand
TATCTGATCAATTGAGAGTTCTGTCATAAGGTTAATAATCGTGAAATGTGTTTATGGAACAAAACTTTCACACGCACCTAAATAAAATGTATTAATATGAAAACAATGAGGGAATGATAAAATGGAAACAAATATTAAAAATCATAAAATTATTGTAACAGGCGGTGCTGGATTCATTGGTACGAATCTCGTGAGGAGACTCGCTACAAACAATGAAGTAATTGTGATTGACAATATGCATACGGGATCTGATAAAAACATCAAGGACCTAGTTGATGCAGGGAAGGTGGAACTGCTTCATGAAGATGTGAAAAATATAAATAAATTGGAAAGGAAAGTGGACTTGATTTTTCACATGGGTTTCTATTCAGCATCTCCTATGTACAGGAATAACCCAATGCTTGTTTCTGAAGTTGTTGGAGGTATGACGGCGCTCCTTGAATATTGTAAAAATAATAATGTAAATATGGTATTTTCTTCCACTTCATCAATATACAATGAAGTTAAACCTCCACACAAGGAGGATATAATTCCAGGCGTTACTGACTTTTACACAGAAGCAAGAATTTATTCTGAAAGAATGGCAGAATTATATAACAAACTCTTTGGAGTTAATGTTGCAGCCATGCGATTCTTCTCAGTGTATGGAAAGTATGAGAAATCAAAGGGAGAATATGCAAATCTAGTAACACAGTTTTTGTGGAACATAAAAGATGGGAAGAAACCGGTCATATATGGCAACGGAGAACAGAGGAGAGATTTTGTGTATGTTGAGGATCTGATTGATGCACTACTTTTGGCATCAAAGGTCAAAGGTTTTGAGGTGTTCAATGTTGGTTATGGGAAGAATTACAGTCTCAACGAAATGCTAAGCATGCTGAACAAATACCTTGGAACTAAAGCGGAACCGGAATACATAACAATGCCAGTAAAAAATTATGTGATGGAAACACTTGCAGACACATCCAAAGCAGAAAAAGTTCTCGGATTCAAAGCAAAGACAACGCTTGAAGAAGGCATCAGAATCATATCTGAGTTTTACTCATGACTAAAAGAATGATAATGTCTCGCACTCCCTTGAGAATCACGTTCACAGGCGGAGGAACAGATATACCCGAATACTTCATGAACTACGGAAATGGCGCAGTGGTCAATGCAACAATAAACAGGTATATTTACATAACAGTCAATGAAAAATTTGACAGAAGAATCAGGGTAAGTTACTCCACAACGGAAATAGTGGATAGCGTGGATGAAATAAAGCATCCTGTTGTCAGGGAAGCTCTGAAATATCTCAATATAAGTGAGAAGATCGAGATAGTGTCCATGTCTGATATACCATCAAACGGAACAGGTCTTGGATCAAGCAGCACCTTTACTGTGGGATTGCTAAATGCGCTTCATGCTTACAAAGGTGAGTTTGCATCTTCTTCACAACTTGCAAAGGAGGCCATTCACATTGAACGTAATGTCCTTAAGGAGGAGGGCGGTCTTCAGGATCAATACGCAGCTGCATTTGGGGGAATGAACCTCATGGAGTTTGGCAAAGAGCCAGAAGCAAATGTAACTCCAATAATAATGCCAGAGGATACAATGGAACAACTACAAAACCATTTACTTTTACTATATACGAATATGGAAAGAAAATCAGATCATATTCATACGGATCAAAAGACAAGAATCTCTTCATTGCGTGAAAAATATGAAAAGATGTCTAAACTCTCCCACAGGCTCAAGGAAGAGATGAACAGAGGGAATTACATGGAGATTGGAGGACTGCTACATGAAAACTGGATTGAAAAGAAGAAGCTCTCAAACAAGATCTCCATGGGTGAAATCGATGCACTCTACGAAAGGGCAATGGAAAAAGGTGCCACGGGTGGAAAGCTCATAGGTTCTGGAGGCGGCGGCTTTCTCATGTTTTTTGCAGATCCAAAATACCACAGGTCCATTTCAGAAAGCCTGGGGCTTCCTGTGACACCATTCAGGATCGTAAACAGGGGATCGGGGATTATATTCGTAGGGGATTAGGAAAAAACCACACCTAGAAGATTAGACAGAATCCTCAACGATCTTGGAGATGATGTGACCAATGGCAATGGTTGATTCCTGTATGAAGGATGTCCTGTTGCTTGGAATCATTATGAGCCTTTCTCCATGAATCAGTTCCTTCATCTTCCCCCCATCCCTTCCCGTGATCCCGAATGTTTCACACCCCTTTTTTACTGCCTCTTCTATGCCTCTCAGCACATTTACTGAATTTCCGCTTGTGCTCAATGCGATGATAATATCCCCCTTTGTTGCGAAAGCCTGAATCTGCCTTGAATATATTTGATCAAAACCATAATCGTTCCCGATGGCGGTGAGTGATGATGTGTTTCCATGAAGAACCAGGGCAGGCAGTGGCATCCTTTCCTTCTCAAATCTTCCAACGAATTCAGCAGCAATGTGCTGTGCGTCCGCAGCACTTCCTCCATTGCCAAATATTATGAGCTTATTTCCATTCTTGAAACATCTGAAGAGCTCATTTCCAAGATTCAATATCTTTCCAACATCCAGAGAGCTTCTAATTTGGGAACCTTCCACTAGATACTGATTTATCTGGGTTGCGTCCATGAATCAGAATGTACCGATCAAATAATATGTTTTCTTATAACAATGTGATGTAACATGGTTAAGAACATAATTATTTAAGAGGGACCTTACAATTGGTGATATATAATGAAGAAGGCACTTTTCATTGACAGGGATGGTACCATAAACAAAGACTGCCCATATTGCCATGATATCTCCCAGTTGGAAATATATCCTGATGCATTGGAGATCATGAAACAGTATCAGGACAACGGTTATGTTCTTGTTATTATCACAAACCAGTCAGGTATAGGTAGAGGATATTTTACTATTGAACAATTTTATCAATTCCACAGGGAACTTCTTAAAAGGATTGAAGAGGCAGGTATAAAGATTGAAAAAACTTTCTTCTGCCCTCACAGACCTGAGGAGAACTGCAATTGCAGGAAGCCAAAGCTTGGAATGATCTTTGAGGCGGAAAAAGAAATACATATTGACATTAAGGAGTCCGTTATTATAGGGGACAGGGACGATATGGAAGGAGAGATGGGAAGAAGGTTAGGAATAGAATATAGAATATTGAAAAGGTAAAAAAGATCTGGATCTAAAATTGCAAAAGGCTAAAAAAGAGGTTGAAGAAGCGGCTTTGGGACAATATTATTTTGCCGGTATCTCCCTGTATTCTCTTATGAGTCCGGAATTTGTATGCTTCAGGTAATTGTACTGCCGAAGGTTGTGCATGTTAATCTTCAGGGTTTCCTCCGTCCTCTTCCGCAGTGGGAGTTTCTTCCTTATCTTGACGGGCATCTTCCTCTTCATCATGGAGTTCACGCATTCCGATATGGAACGCATGTGGTAATGTTCCAGCCATGATTGTGTGTCATCCATGAAATGATACAGCATTGCTT
>JAJZJZ010000156.1 GCA_021809755.1 Thermoplasmata archaeon | reverse complement strand
TACCACTGTCAATCTATTCAGGTACCATTCATTATGATCGAGCGAAAATGCTTTCCTGAAATAGGAAACGGATTCTTCTTTCCTGGATGAATCATAGCTGATCTCTCCCATGGAAAAGTAAAGAAGGTCTTCTTCGGGCCATTCAATAAGTGCATTCCTGCATAAATCCTCAGCCTGCTCCAGGAAATTGTTTTCCCTCAGAAATTCTATCTTTACAAGGATTTCCATGAATGTTCCCCTGATATCAAGAAATCCTTTCCTGTTTATCTCCTTCCCAGCTTCTTCCCTTTTTTTCGCCTTCAAGAGCTTTCTTATCTTCTCCATCCTGAGAACATTTGAGCCTGGGTTGAACCTGATTGCCATCTCCAGTTCTTTTAGGGACTGCTTTTCCATTTTTTCGTGCTCGAAGTATCGTGAAAGAGTGAGGTGAGCATTCCATGAGGATGGTGAAATGGAAATTGATCTCATTGCAATTTTGTAGGCATCCTTAAACCTGCCCATTTTCATAAATATGTCTGCCATCAGATCCATGGCTTCAGTGTCCTTGCTGTTAATTCTGTATACCTCTTTGAGTGTCTGGAGAGACTCAGCGTAGAATGAGAATTTATGGAGTAATTTTGCCTTTATAAGGAGCGAATTTGAATTTTCAGGATTCAGTTTAACACTCCTTTCAGCCCAGATGAGGGCCTCCTCCTTATTGTCTGTCCTGGATAGCAGTAAAGATTTTAGGTATACTGTGTCAGGGTCTGATGGTGCAACCTTCAGAACATCATCTACTATTCTTATGGCATCACCGAAATAACCATTTTCAATCAACCTGATTGCCAGTGATTTCTTTTCCTCAATAGGGTCATAAATTCTCTGCATTTACCTGTACAGGTTGATTGAAACCAATCATATTGATATTTGCATTTGATCTGAATGTACTGGTCGTCATTTATAAGTCCAAATGTACCAATTTCTGAAACATTTATCCTATTCCGAAATGAGAGCAGGAAATAGGGAGAAATAAATTTCCTTCTTTTGAGAAGACTGCTGCAACTTTTGCAAACCTTTTATAGATTGTACCACAACCCCTTTAAATATGAAATAGATTGATGATTATGAAAGGAAAATATATAGCAGCAATTGTGGCTGTGATAATCATAGCCGCTGGACTGACAGGACTGGTATATTACCAGGCTTCACAGGCAGCAGCCAATGACGGTCACGTCGCGATGAAAGTGGCAGATGCACCGAATTTAGGTGTTTCAGGTGTGTTCATAACGTTCAGCAAGGTTTCATTGCATAGCAATGTATCCGGATGGACAAATTACAGTGTAAAATCAACGACCATAGACATACTTGGGCTAACAACCACAAACGCATCACTGTTGACAAATATTACATTGAAAGCAGGCACATATACAATGATTAGACTGTACATAACCAACGTATCAGTTGACCTACTTGGCGTGAGTATTAACTTTACTCTAAATGCTCCCTTTGCATTCATAAACCACCCATTCAAGGTAGCCGCCCATGGAGATGTAAACATGGTAATTGACTTCAATCTGACACAGGATTTGAACATAAACTCTAAAGTGTTCACTCCTAATGTCGGTGTGGTAGTCAATTAAATTAATTTTTAATTTATATATTTTAGAAAAAAAACAGCATTTATTTTTATTTTTGAATATCAACAATGAAACTACCTATTGGAAGATAGTTTTTGTATTACTTTTATATTAAATGTTAAGAAGAATTTTAATTCAGGCGTATATGAATTCCACACTTGATATCCTGTCAATTCTCTCCATATCTTCCTTCGATAACTTGACTGAATCTGCACCCATATTGGATTCTACCTGTGTCCTGTTCTTGGCCCCTGGTATTATGAGGCAATTCTTGTGAAGCAGATAGGCAAGGGATAGCTGTGCCATTGAGCATTTCTTTTCTTCAGCCATCTTGCCCAGTTCATCCAGTACAGGTTTCATAATCTTCCTGTTTTCAGGGTTGTTGAAAAGCTCATCACCCTTCCTGATATTATCCTGCGGTATGGCTCCACTGTTATATTTACCGGTCAAAAGACCTTTTGCAAGAGGGCTGTATGGAATCAGGGTGATATTTTCCTTTTTCATATATGGTACAAGCTCCCTTTCTATGTTTCTTTCAAGAATGCTGTACTCCATCTGATTAGACACAATTGAATAATCCTTCATGCTATCCACTGCATCCTTGAGAACAGGCTTTGAAAGGTTGCACACACCTATCTGATCGACCATTCCTTCACTTTTCAGCCTCTCCAATGAGTGCATGATCTCTGAAACTGGAACATATGGCTCGTACCAGTGCAGCTGGTACAGATCGATCTTATCAATACCAAGTCTTTCCAGGCTACCCTTCACGCTTCTTTCCATCGTCTTATAATTCTTAACATGTGGCGGGTTCACTTTTGTTGCAATTATATACCTGTTTCTTGGAATCTCTGATAATGCCTGTCTTATGAGTTCCTCAGAATGGCCCATTCCATAGATCTCTGCAGTATCGAGATAATTTCCACCATTCTCAACATAGAATTTAATCGCGTCTATTACGTCGTTGTCTCCGTAGTCTTCTCCCCATCCTCTCAGGCCGGCCTGCCAGCATCCAAGACCCACTCTTGTTGCCTCGAGTTTGCTGTTTCCAATCTTCATTTTCTGCATTATCCTGCATCGTCATACACGTTTTTTAAATGATCGATGTGTAAAATAGGTTTATGTAGTTTGAATTCTATAAATAACCTATTCCAGATTGTATATATTCCCTTCTCCATCAATGTGGATGTTGCATGCAGCAGGTTCCTTTGGCAACCCTGGCATGGTCATTATGTCACCTGAATATACAACAATGAACCCTGCACCTGAACTTACTGAAGCTGAAGTAACCTTGAGTATGTTATCATCATTTCCAGGGGAATTACCACTCAGGGAATACTGGCTTTTTGCCATGCAGATGGGAAGACCAGCATATCCATTCTTCTCAATTCTCTTCATGTCTGATAACGCTTTCCTGGAAAATTCAACCTCCTTCACACCATAAATATTCATACCAATAGACTCAACCTTGCTTCTTATGGTATCGTTGAAATTATAGGTATACCTGATGTCGCTGTTCTTCTGCTCGCATTTCTCAAGCACAGTCTTAGCCAGGGTAATAGCACCATCACCTCCCTTCGTGAAGACTTCAGATAGCTGGTAATCCATGCCGTTCTTTTTCAGGAGATCATCAAGGAACTGTATCTCCTCATCCGTATCAGAGGCAAACCTGTTTATTGCAACTACAGGATGAAACCCGAAGTTTGTGATATTATCATAGTGACGCTTCAGGTTCATGAAACCCTTAGCAATACTATCCATATCCTCACTTCCACCCAGGAGCTTCATCGCCCTGATAGTTGCAACAATAACAACAGCAGATATCTCAAGATTTCCAATTCTTGATACCATGTTGATAAATTTCTCTGCACCAAGATCAGAGCCAAATCCTGCTTCTGTTATAACGTAATCACTGTAGTTCAGTGCCATTTTCGCTGCAAGAA
>JAJZJZ010000026.1 GCA_021809755.1 Thermoplasmata archaeon | reverse complement strand
TTTTTAAATAAATGGTTGTTTGGATTTTTGTTTAGAAGTACAAATCCACTGGCATCTCCCTGTCTTTCCATGTATTTAATTGAATAATAATACATTTCAAGTCAGATGAAAGGCACCACATAAAATTTACCATCTTATATATCGAAATATTTAATAACTATTTATATAATATCAGACATTGTCATACAGAGGATAATAAGATATGAAAATATCCAAATTGATATCGTATAGCGCATTTGCAATAATAGCATCTTTCCTCATAATATCATCAGCTTCCATTTATTTTAGCACCACGGAAACTGCTAATTCCATTGATGGTGTGGTTAAGTATGTTAATATCGGTTCCCCTCAGCCTTACATAGGTTTCTGTCTGATGGGTAACGCGAAAGGTGTTATACCATCTTCAATATCCATAATGAATCAAACCATTACACTCAATCCGGGCGAAAATATTTCTAAACTGTTAAATTTGCCAATAAATATTAGCAGCATGACAGAAAAGGGGTTTCCGTTTTCATCCATGTCACTATTTATTTCGGACGCAGTTTATGGTGCATTATTTCTTATGAATTTCACCGCGTATAAAGGAGGGTTCTCAATGAATATTCCTGCAATTTTTTCAAATATTACCTCTACAAAGGTAACCACAGCTAATGAATCGTCCGGTCAGGCGTTTCTTTCCCTGGGGTTTAGGGTTTTAATTCCTTTATTTTTTCAAGCGTCCAGAATGCTCATATATGATGGGCCATCGTTAATTGGTAACTTTAGTTTACAGAATTATTCAGGTATATTCAATAAAGGAAATGTAAATCTTTCCGGAATTATACACATACCTGAAGGGCAATCAATAAATTCTGTGTTAAAAAATCTTGTATTCTCTATGAACGGTTTGAAATGGTCTGCTTCATAAAAGTTTAATGCAATTTATTAAATCACTGAGGTCCTTTATTAGAAAGTCATAAAGGGTTACACCTGAATTTCTCCCATGGGTTATCAATATAGCCGGTATTCCCAAAGTTTTTGCAGGAATCATATCATTTATGGAATCGCCAACAACAATCATGTTCCTAATGTTGACATTCAATATCTCTGATGCTTTCAAATAGGCTTCTGTATTTGGTTTCCCGGAAATTACATCATCAATAGTGACAACTTGTACATTACCAAGATTCAGCCTATTTACCAGCGCTCTTCTGGAAGAAGTTACTATTATGGATTTTATTCCTATGGATTCAAGTTTAGCTAATGTCTCTTCATAATCTTCATATATTGATATTTGGGGTAACATCTCCAGAAAGTATTGCTCCTCAAGTTCCTCTATGAGATTGGGTTTATTGGAAAATTTCTTTGCCAAATCCATGCCGGGCAATCCTATGAGTGATTCTATCTCAGAATCCTGAAGGAATATCCCCTGCGTTTCAAAGGCTTTCCTCCAAGCCCTGACTCGTTGCTGGAATGAATTTAGAATTGTACCATCAAGATCAAAAATAACTCCCTTAACAATCATCGGAGGTCAGTAAGGGGATCTTCCAATTATACGTTTTGAAGTAATCTCAGGGAAGACCTTTTGTGCACATACACTGCACGATTCTCGCAAACCAGTTTTTATTTTGGTGATGCTATAATCATCCATATTCATAAAATAGATACAGTCTTCAAGTTTCGAATTTTCATAATAATTTGAAACCAGAGAGACTGCCATTATGGAACCAAGAGACGGTATATAGAACTCCACATTGTCATAGGAGCAGTTTATGGGGATTAAATTCTGATTTTCAGTGAGACAGTTGAGACAGGCCGTTTTTCCCGGAACTATCAACTTAAATTCCAGAAATTTTTCCATGCTTGAGGTCATAATCCATGGAATATCCATTTTGACAGAAATTTCATTAATAAGATTTCTAGTTAGAATTGAATCGGTGCAGTCTATGATCAAATCAGTGCCGGTAAGAATACTTTCATAATTTACAGAATCAAGGTATTCATGGAATGCAGTTATCTTATTCAAAATACCCTGACTTTGAACAATATTTTTCATGACCTCGGCTTTGTTTAATCCAATATGGGATATTCCAAAGAGTGTCTGCCTTTCCAGATTGCTCTTTTCTATATTATCGCCGTCTACTATTCTAATCTCTTTTATTCCATGCCTTGAAAGCAGGAGGGATACCAGACTGGAATTCCCTCCAGCACCTATTATGGAAACTGATATTTTGGGCTTAGAGGTCGCTTTCCCAGTCATAAATAGAGATTGTAATTTATAATAATAGGATTACTGACTTATCAGGTTAAAATTAAAACCAATAAATTTCACTTAAGGTTAACCCTCAATACTGCTGTATCCAGTTGATGAAGAATATATATGAGACTGTCATCATACATTCATGAAAGCAGCTTTTCTTAAAGAGATTGGTAAAGATCTGGTAATAGAAGATTTTACTATTAGCGATCCCCAATCAGAACAGGTTACAATTGAACAAGATATTACTGGAATATGCTATCGTGATATTCTTGAAAAGGAAGGTTTTTTTCCAAGGATGAAACCTCCAATTATCCCCGGACATGAAATCTCCGGGATTATTAATAAAGTAGGAGAGGGCGTTAGAGAGTTCAAAGCAGGAGAAAGAGTTGCCAGTCTCATATACGAACCGTGCGGTTTCTGTGAACAGTGTGTATCGGGTAGAGAAAATCTTTGTCCAAGGAAGAAAACCTATGGTGAAAATATAAACGGTTCGTATTCAAGATTTGTTAATGTTTCTCAGAGAAGTCTTGTTAGGGTACCTGACGGTGTTCCAAATGAACTGGCATCCATAGCTGCCTGCGTAACGGGAATGGTTTATCACGCCCTTGACTCAGTTGGAGAGGCAGGTTACGGAACCCGTGTAGTCATAACGGGAGCAGGAGGAGGAGTTGGTTCGCATGCAATTCAGGTCGCCAAGGCAATTGGTGCTCAGGTTATTGCTGCAACCAGTTCAAAATGGAAGGAAGAAACTCTCTACAAACTTGGAGCCGATTTCGTTATTAATTCCTCAGAAGGATTTGACAAGGAGGTTAAAAAGATATGGCCTGATGGTTCTCAAATTGTTCTTGAAAATACCGGTAATGCAACATTTGCCTCATCGCTGAGGTCACTGGCTTTCGGTGGAAGAGTAATTGTCATTGGAAACCTTGAACCAACACCGGTTCCACTCTCATTGGGAATGATTATTCTTAAAGGGAACAGAGTCGAAGGCACAATCAGTTCAACAAGAAATGATTTGAGAAAGGCGCTTGATCTTTCAAAGAGAGGCCTCGTAAAGGAAGTAAAACATGATCAAAGGAAACTGGAAGAAGTAAACGAAGCCTTTACAGATATAAAAAATAAAAAAAATATAGGAAGAATAATGTTAAAACTTTAAAACATTATTTGGAAATTGCAATGAATCAATCTTACAGTGCAAAGCTTAATATCCTAATTTAAATCACGTTTTGGCTGATATCAATGCAGGAATTAATTTGCAATATAGAATTTTCAAAGGAAGACAGCGAATTTATAGCAAAGTTGAGAACCGAGATGGGAGGCCTGCGCGAATATACCGGTTCAACATTTGATGAGGTAATGAATCAAATAATGTTGGAACTGGAAGAGGAATTTTCATAAGGAGTTTGTACCAAAAATAACATATTAATCCATTGGATCATTATTTATTGAAATACCTGCCATTCGTTAGTATTATAGTGGTAATTTGTGTCGTTTCCATTTCGGGAAATGCTTCATTTGGGGCAACGCCAGCAAAGGCTCCCAGTTTGGGTTTCTATGACAAGCCAGGATTGATGGTAAATATGGATGGCAATTCATTTAATATTACAGTTCCTTATGTTTATCTCCTTGAAGGAGGAATTCCATTCGTAGGGCTTTGGAATCAATCAAGTTGGAAATTATCAGAAAACGGAAAGTTAAACAGGTCTTATTCTTCCTTCGTTGAATTTTCTCCTCGCATTTACCTCATATTAACTGAGCTTAAGTTAATGTACACCAATGATAAGGGATTCCCAGTGGGTTTGAATTCATCAATTCTTTTAGGAACAAACATTTCATTTAATCAGCCCCTCTATAATATAATATCAGAATATGATAATTATCTGGTAAAACAAATAAACAACCTCTCTTCAAATTTAAGTAATCCGATTCTTCAAAATCTCAGTGGTTTACTCAATACCAATAACCATAATATTTATGAGATTCTTCAGAAATTAAGTTTCAGCGGACTGGTATATGCCAATGTGACGCAGACTCATACTGATATCTCCATGAGTTCCTCATCCGCGGAGGACGGGAATAGTATTCAGATAAATTCCACAAATTCTTTGAAGGTAAGTTTTGCTGTTAATTTTGCTACGCATACTGTAGGGAATTCAACCCTCTTCATGTTTCAAAGGAGCTTCATAAATGGAGGTACCGGAGAAAGACAAATTGAACACAGTAAAAAATCAGGAGATAGAGGGAGCAGTGTTTTCAACGGTTACCAGGTAAACCTTTCAAAAAATTTTCCGGTACTTTATCTATGGGGAAGTCAATTCACCGCAAACAACAATGATTTTAACTTATCATCATATCTTTCAATAAACGGAAAAAACATCGATACCATTTATTCTTTCAATATACCTAATGGTACCAGAACATTTTATGAGGACCCATACCTTGTTTTTCCAAATGGCAATGTGGAAAATAATCTTACAATAACAAACATTGGGGCGTCTACCATAAACCTGATTCTGAATAATTTCGAATACTTTGTTGGTGGGATATTCATCGGTGTTCTCTTCATCGGTGGAGGTTATACATATTATAAAAACAAAAGGGGATAATCTGGTACAATAAATTCCTAATACCTATTCAGAGTCCAGGAGATCAATAAGACTTTCTGCCAGTTCATTCAGGAATGATGTCTTTATCTTCTTTATGGCATTTCTAATTAAATCCGGAGAGACTATGCAAATTTCCTCATTATCCCATTTCAGAATGATTTCATCGACCAGTACTTTTACAGTAAGGTCAAAATCATCCTGATGGAGCTTTACCTTCCTTCTTAGTTGCTCAGGATCTTCGCATGAACTTCTCAAAAGTCTGAATATTATATCCCTGGATTTCTTATTTCTCAAGTGGTATGCTATCTTATTCTCCAGAGCTGAGGCGTTTTCAGAAACAAAATATCTCTTGAATCTTCCATCTCTCTTTGATGAAATCTTCCCATTTTTTTCAAGCTGGTACAAATGATATTCAAGTTGGCCAACAGCCATTTCAGTCTCTCTTTGAATGGCTCTAAAATGTAATCCAGGATTTCTGGACAACAGATCGATTATTTTATCCCGCTGGCCTTCTTTAGTATCCACGAAAATCCTCAGTTACCTTTTAGTACTCCCAAATAAAATAAAATCATTACAAGCAGAAGGGCCACTTCGGGTATGATCATAGAACCAAACCAATCCGGGCCAATGTTAAATGCAGGTAATACGGATATTAGGGTTGAAACAAAAATTATGAAAAAAGAGAGAAGCATATATTTGAATATTCTTACGCCTTTCCTAACCGCCAGTGACGAAACCAAAATAAGGAATAAAGATAATACGAGATTTACTCCTTCTATGAGCAATAGATCATATGACATTTTTATAGATTCATTAAGGGCAAATAATAGTTTTCCTCTATGAAACTTGCGTCATTTATTGAAATTTTTAATGGAACAAAAAAATTTATCTCACTTATATACCACCATTTAAATTTAAATATAAGGTAGACCCAGGAAAACTAAAACTCACTGGAATAGCCCAGAATGCTTAGTTCTCTCTTAAGTTCATCCTTCTTAATGTCTTCGCCTATTATATTCTTAATTTCAAACCTTCTTCCCACTTTCCTGAATACGGCAGATCCTGCCAGATGTCTATTTTTCTCTATTAAAAAGGTCTTTGAACCCCCGAGATTTGCCTTAATGTATTCTCTGAAGCACAGATAAATAAAATCCTTCTGTGAAATAATCTTTATTCTATCTGATTCCGTAATCTTGGTTTCCCTTGGCAGTTCCAAAAAGTAAAATGGTTCCCTGTTATCCTTTATGAAAACTTTCTTTAATTTTCCGGATGCAAGCATATGATTGATCTCTGCATTGAAAATATTCAGATCAGGGTCCTGTGTAACATCTTCGTAAATTTTTGTGGAGATATAACCAAGCGCTTTGAGTACTTCCATTATGATAATTCGGACACTTTCCTCCTTTTCATACCTTTCAAGAATAAAACGCAAATTTCCATCATGATCTCTGGCCACAATGCATTTGGATAGAAGTTCCTTCACTGATGCTTTCACATGTGATAATTCAATTCCTGTCAACAGACTTATTTCCCTTTCATCTGCAGGATCCTCCATTATAACCTTAAGGATCTTCTGCCTGTTGGCGTCAATGGGAGTCTTTCGGATAGTTCTATAAATTGAAATTGTTTCCGGAGTAGCCTTTGCCATAACTGAGAATGGACCATTGAAATTAAAGATCAGATTTGAAACATAATAACTTTCCAGATCATTCTCCTTTATACCATAATAATGGGCTTCTATGGGGTCTCTAAATCCCAAGTGTGCGTTGTTAATTCTCTCCAGCACGCTCCCGTTAACTTCTCTGTATGAGGAATAATTTTTCAGCGCCACTTCCAGGAGATCGCTTGAAATTTTATCGAGAAACTGACCGCTCCCCAATATTGCGGTTCGTCCTGAAAAGGCAAATCCGTTTCCAGAAAATTGATCATTCAGGTCTGCCGGACAATCAATCACTATTATATCTTCCACATTATTGCGAGTTCCAAAATCCTTTAATGTCACCAAGAATTCTTTGGCAGAACTCACATCTTCCATGACAAGTGATTCTATCCACAGAGTGGTCTTGGTTTTCTCCATGGTCATGGATGCTTTCAGCGAACCGTCAGCGTAGAACAGTCCATTTATTCCAGAATCTTCCACATACTGTTTTCCTGTGTATATGGTTATTAGATCACTTGCTCCTACTATGATATCCCTTCTGGGCTGCGGGTTCTCTTCTCCATAATAAATGGAACCGCCATAATAGATTGAGTTTATGTCCCTGAAATCTTCATGTGAGAGTTCGATCCAGAAGAACTGTGAAAGTTCCCTCATGGATACAGGTCCAAACATTGAGACCATTTTTTCAACGGCTTCATGTCTTGTGGGTTCTATCCCATGAGAAAGAGTATAATAGAGACCATCTCTAATTCCGACCTCAAGGAGAAACTCAAGGCTTCTCATATTTTCCTTTATTACGGATATATCCTCGCTCAGGGCAGATGAAATTCCAGGAATTGAAGCGCTTCCATACTTAAGGAAATCTAAAATTTTGATTTCAGTTTCAGTAAGCGGTCTCTTTCTCAGAACTCTGAGTATGGATGCGAATTCCGGCGTTATATATGTTTGTCTGTGCCTGAAATACCTTCCGAAAACTATCTTCCCGGATTCACTCATTGTTTGGATATCGTTGTCATTGAAAGATCTGACACGGGCTCTGACCCATGATAAATCTATGAAAAATCCATAAGTTGTCATATATTGTTCCAGATTGTCTACTGGTGTAGAAAGCTTGGAAATCCTGTTTGCCTCCGGGTTCTGTTCGCTGAAGTTCAAAATTGCCGAAAGATCATCCTTAACAATATATTGCTCCGCAAAAACCGGAGTTATATAATCTCTGAGAAAAATTCCTTCGTTTACAAGAGAATCCAGTTCACCTCTTAGAAGTGATTGATCACATGGGAGCTTAACGCTAATCTCATCAAATGTCATGGGCCCCATGGTGGAAATGAACTCTTTAAGCAGATCTTTGAGAGTATAGCCCTTCTTTATATCCAGGGTTCTTTTGACATATACCTGTCCACCATTCTTTAACTTCTTCTGGATCCGGTAAGAAGATTCCAGATTTAGCAAGATTCCCCTTACTCTATCCTCCGGTAATCCAGATTGCTCCTTAATTTCCTTAAATGAATTGTTATTGCAAAGATCAAAAACATCCTCTTCTTCTGGATTTGAAACTCTTCTTGAAGAAAAAAGCTCTTCAAAGAGCGGGAACTTCTCCGGGGTTGTCCAGAATGTACTTCTAATATGAATGGAAACAATCTTATTTTCATTAAGCGCATCTTCGCTATATTTCAGAGAATCCCCATTGCCATAGGGATAAGGAGAGTTGAATCTGTTTCTCATTATGTCAAAGTAGGGAAAATAATTTATAAATTTGAGAAAATCTTCATAACTTGAGATTTTTGGAACCTTTGAGGAAAAGTAATTCTCCACAAGTCTTGGATCTTTGATTATGAAATCTTTCCGTTCGGTGCTGTAAATTTTGTCCACTATTCTTGACTGCAATTCTCTAAGCAGTCTTGCCCGATCCTCCATCATGACTATGTCCGATACGCCTGCAAGAATCAGGGAAAGTGAGAACGGACTTGATTCATTGGAGTAATCATTTATACGGTATTTGCCCCTTTCAATAACATCATAAACATACTTCTTTGCCAGAGGCACATCCATCATATCATTCATGATCTCCCTGAATGTTTCCGTAATAACCGGAAAACCCGGAATATCCTGAAGTGCCCGCAGAACTTTTTCACTCCTGAGTTGCTGCCTGACAACGGAAATTTCATGGCCTTTATAGCGTCGTAAAACCATCATAGATCTGGAGGCGCAATGCCTGAATCTTTGTTTGAAAACTTCCGTATTTGCCACGGATCTTTTTACAAGATCTTCAAAATTAGCAGAATTTATCATTGATGGTATCTGCTTCAGATCAATTTTCTGTTCATATGACAGCATAAAGCCATCATCCGTTACTGTTATTCTGGTGTTGATACCATACTTAATAGAAATGGCCATTGCATAAGCCCTTGACAAAGCATCATTGACCCTTCTTCCCAGAGGTATGAGAAATATGGCGCTGTATAATCCATTTTCAAAATTTCCCTCTACGAGGAGAAAATCATCAGTGGGAAGGCCGAATTTTTGTTGGCTTCTGATATATGAAAGAATGCTCCGGGAACCGTTCTTGTCAACCCTATAATTCTCCTCCAAGTATTTTCTTGCATATGTCTCATCATTGAGCATTCCGAAAACATCTTTCCTGAACTTTCCAATGAGCGTTCCAAGATCGTAGCTCCTTGGAAGCATTTCTCCTGTCCATGACGGTATGGTAGGTTTTATTCCGGTTGCATCTCTTACAATTATTCTGTTTCCTCTTGCTCTGAGGAAGGAATAAGTTCTTGCACCAAGAACAAAAATATCTCCGGGTTTCATCCTTTCCACGAACTTATCACTTAGTTGTCCCAGATTTCTTCCTGTTTGATCTACAACCTTATAGTCTGCTTCGTCGGGAATAGTACCAATGTTCATGAAATAGATCATTCTCGTACTCTTCTTTTTTCCAAATATGCGGGAATCCTCATCAAGCCAAATTTTAGAATATATTGTACTGTCAGCTACCCTTCCTGAAAGGTAGTGGAGGACATCCATATAGTCCTGCATTGTAAGTTCCCGATATGGATAAGACGATTTTATGAGTTCATATGCCTCGTCTATTCCCCATGTCTTTTCAAGACTGATACCAATGATTGCCTGTGAAAGAACATCCAGCGCGTTCTCCGGAACCTTCACCTTATCTATTTCCTTTTCATATGCAGCCCTTGTTAGAACTGCACACTCAACAAGATCATCCAGATTGAATACCACAAATCTGCCTTTGCTAAGCTCCCTTATGGAGTGTCCGGATCTCCCGATTCTTTGAAGTCCCTTGGAAACCGACTTGGGGCTTCCGATTTGAACCACCAGATCTATACTACCAATGTCAATTCCCAGTTCCAGTGACGTTGAGGAGATGACACACTTAAGCTCACCTTTTTTTAATCTCTCCTCCACATCAAGTCTGGTTTCTTTGCCGAGAGAAGAATGATGGGCCTCAATATTTTCTATTCCTCTTGCCTTGAGCCTGACTGCAACATGTTCCGTACCGCTTCTTGTATTGGTAAAAATAAGGGTTGTTTTATGCTCTTCTATGAGCTTTGCAAGAATATCATACATCCTCTCGTTTGCAACCTCAGGATTTGAAAGCGTGAGATCATCTACAGGAGTTATGGTGGTTAAATCCAGATCTCTCTTAATATCCACATCCACTATATTGCATGGTCTGGGTTTGCCGTTTTCCATACCACACAGGAAATTAGCTATAACATCCAGAGGTGCCTGAGTTGCAGACAATCCAATTCTAACAAGGTTAGGAGATAGTAACTGAAGACGTTCAAGGTTTAATGTGAGGAGGGTTCCTCTCTTGGAAGAGGAAACCTCGTGGATCTCATCTATTATTACATATTTCACAGTGGAGAATTTTTCACGAAATTTCGGGGCAGATAAGGAAAGCGAAAGTGATTCGGGTGTTGTGATCAATATCTGTGGGGGTTTTCTGAGCATTTTTTGTCTGTCGTTCTGAGTAGTGTCACCAGATCTGACGCCCACCCTTATCTTTGAAAGAGAAACCCCATCTTTTTCAGCTATTTCATATATTTCCTGAAGTGGCTGCCTTAGATTTCGGTCGATATCGTTGGCCAG
The DNA here is from genome assembly GCA_021809755.1 of Thermoplasmata archaeon. GTDB lineage: Archaea > Thermoplasmatota > Thermoplasmata > Thermoplasmatales > Thermoplasmataceae. The sequence continues at coordinate 9,486 of JAJZJZ010000026.1, read as the reverse complement.
AGCCTTCAGAGGGCTTACATAGAGACAATAGATGTTGTCCTGCAGTTGTCCAGATCTGGCGAGACCAAAGAGCTCATTTATAATGGCCAGAAACCCGGTCAGGGTTTTACCCGTACCTGTTGGACTGGATACCAGAACATTTTCCTTGGCGTGAATCAACGGAATTACTTTCCTTTGAGGTTCGGTTAGGTCTGAATATTTGGAATTGAACCACTGAGCAATAATTGGATCAAGGAAAGGTAGAATCCTTTCTACTCCTGCAGAATCTAAATCATTTTCTATCGTTTTAATCTTATAAGAAGACAAGAATCGTATAAATACGTTATTGCTACGAAAAAATCACAAATAGTCTTAAGGTGGAATAACAAAATGTTTGATAATATGGGATTTCAGGAGGAGTCAATTCTCAATCCTAACCATTCAGGTGCATCTTATATATGATGTTAGTTCATGAATTAATATGCATATTCATACGGATAACCCTCTTAAAACATGGGTTCCTTCATTAATATTTCTGGAACTGACCAAATCCTGTGAATATACATGCAGGCACTGCAGGGCATCTGCACAGACTGAGCCTTTACCGGACGAACTCGATCTTAAACAAGTTAAAGAAGAACTTGATTCGATCAGTGAATTAGGATCCGGAAAGCCTTTGGTCATATTCACCGGAGGAAACCCCCTCCGACGAAAAGACTTTTTTCAGATTGTGGAATATGCACGGCTAAAGGGAATTATTTTTTCGGTCAGTCCCCCAGGGTCAGAGCTGATTACGGATCAAATGATTAAAAATTTGAAGTCATCAGGTTGCCGATCAATATCAATCAGCCTGGATGGTGCAGATCCGAAATTTCACCAATGGCTTAGAAACAAAGAGGGTTCATTTGATCTTGCTCTTGATTCTGCGCAAAAGGTCATAGACAATGGTATGAACATTCAGATAAATACAACTGTAATGAAAGGAAATATTTTTGAACTCCCGGGAATAGCTGCATTGTTACTCAAGAAGAGGATAGCGACATGGGAGCTCTTCTTTCTCATAAACACGGGCAGAGGGAAGGAGCTGGAACCTGTAAATTCAAAGGAGGCCTTGGCCATAAGTCTCTGGGTTCTTTGGCTGACCAGATTTGGCTTGAATATAAGAATGGTTGAGCTCCCTCAGTATAGGATCCTACAGTCAAAGTTTCGAGGTATGGGATCTCTGGATACATATATTTTAAACATGGAACACGACTCATCGCAAGACGAGTCAATAATTCTATTCAAGCAATTAGTAAATGAATTCAAGCGGAACATGGGTGGTATCCTCCCTAATGAAATAATCAATCACAATCAGACGAGTGATCATGGAATGTTCTTTGGTATTTTATTTATTGGTTATAACGGGGAAGTGTATCCCTCAGGGTTTCTACCTGTTTCCATAGGAAACATCACAGATAAAAGCCTTAGGGAGATTATTGAAGGTTCTGCAATGTTGGCGAGATTAAGAAAGCGATCGGAGATGAAGGGTATATGTGGGAAATGCACCGAACCGGTATATTGCGTCGGATCGAGAGCAAGAGCATATGCTTTGACCGGAGATCCCTTTGAAGAAGATTCAACATGTTTTATCAGTAACATTAAAGAAAATCCAAAGGGAGGTATGATGTAGATGCCAAAGATAGGATGTTCAATTGAGATTCCCATTGATGAAGAACAGCCGAAGGTGCATAGAATCCGTCATAAATTTGTTGCTTTAGTTGCTATTTTTTCTGTTGTTGCCATGTTTTTTAAACTGATGAAATAAGACCATATATTCAAATCACAAAGATTTCGCCATTATATCTCATATTATCCCATTATTTTTACAAAAAAAAATTTAGATTATGAAAGTTATTAAGGTATAGTTCAATGCGAACTAATACCTGCTGAAATCTTCTCTGACACCTGGAATTGTTCAGCTTCTGTAGAACGATCAAGAGCCGTTGTTGAAGACAGATTGCCGGAAACCACTCTGGAGACATTATCAAAATATCCTGTTCCTACAAATGCCTGATGTTTCACAGCATTGTATCCAACTCCCTGATCCATGAATTCCTTCTCCTGAAGCGCAGAATAAGCAGTCATTCCACTCTCATTATACTCATGGGCGAGTCTAAACATGGAATGATTAACAGAATGGAAACCGGCCAGAGTAATAAACTGGAATTTGTAACCCATAGCTGCAAGTTCCTCCTGAAACGTTGAAATTTCCTGTGGCTTTAATTTCTGTTTCCAGTTGAATGAGGGAGAGCAGTTGTATGCGAGTTTCTTTTCCGGGTATACTCTATGAATTGCACTGGAGAATGCTTTCGCCTCATCGAGATCAGGACTGGCAGTTTCAACCCATAAAAGATCACTGTACGGAGCAAATTCGAGACCTCTTCTGATAGCTGCCTCTATTCCACCTTCATATCTGAAAAAACCCTCTGGTGTTCTTTCGGTAGTTATGAATTCACTGTCCGGTGAAGATACATCATTGGTTATGAGGGTTGCATTCAGCGCGTCAGTTCTTGCTATTATGACCGTATCTACATTGAGTATGTCTGCGGCAAGCCTGGCAGATACCAAATTTCTAATTGCACTTGGTATATTTATGAGGACTTTCCCTCCCAGATGACCGCATTTCTTTTCAGATGAAAGCTGATCCTCATAATGGATACCCGCTGCGCCAGCCTCTATCATCCATTTTGTCATTTCAAATATATTTAGGGGACCACCAAAGCCTGCTTCTCCATCTGCCACAATGGGTACAAATGAGGACTGCATGTTTCCGTTCATTCTCCTGATTTGGTCTTCCCTCTGAAAAGCGTTGTTTATCCTCTTTACAAGCTGAGGAACGCTGTTGCTGGGATATATGCTCTGATCAGGATACGTTTCTCCTGCAAGATTTGCATCGGCTGCTACCTGCCAGCCGCTGACATAAATTGCTCTTAAACCGGCAGTGACCATTTGAATTGCCTGAGTACCTGTCATCGCTCCAAGTGAACGAATAAATTTTTCCTTCTCAATTGAATTCCACAATTTCTCCGACATCGTCTCTGCTATGGTGTGTTTGATCCTTAAATGTCCGCTTAGCTTCGCAACGTCCTCAGGGGTGTAAGGTCTTTTTACTCCTGCAAATCTTTTGGATCTAAATCTCTCCCTAATGGATTCGATTTCGTCGGTGATCACTGAATCACCTCATTTTTGAGTAGCGTATCATATGCTGCCAGAGTCATGAATTCAGTGAATTCTCTGTTGAAAGAGATCTCTCTGAAGATCTCCGACGCCTGAATGAGATACCTTGATTCAGGAAGTTTTCGAACCTCTTCATTTAATAGGCTGTTTACCAGATTGGTATCAACTGTTCTACCATCCGTTAATTTTACATTGTGGCGGATCCACTGCCAGAGTTGAGATCTAGAAATCTCCGCCGTCGCAGCATCTTCCATCAGATGATTTATTGGAGCTGCCCCCTTGCCAGAAAGCCATGACTGCAGATATTGAATGCCCACGGAGATGTTTGTTCTGAGACCGTTCTCAGTAATCTCTCCTGATATTGGTTTTAACAGATCAGCTTCTGTAATACTTGCCACCTGACTCTGTTTATCAATCTGATTGGGTGTTTTCATATGTTTATTGAAAACCTCCATTGCTACAGGTACCAGACCCGGATGTGCAACCCATGTACCGTCATGGCCAAGGCCTACTTCTCTCTCCTTATCTTCCCTTACCTTGTTCATTGCACTGACATTTTCCTTCTCATTTCCTTTTACAGGAATAAACGCAGACATCCCACCCATTGCATGCGCCCCTCGTTTGTGGCATGTCTTAATTAGCAGTTTTGCGTAGCTCAAAAGAAAGCCCTTATCCATGCTCACGCTGTTTCTGTCGGGCAGAACAAATTCACTGAAATTTCTCAGTTTTTTGATGTAGCTGAAGATATAATCCCATCTTCCGCAATTCAGGCCGGCTGAGTGTTCCCTCACCTCATAAAGAATCTCATCCATGTTGAACGCGGCTGGTAACGTTTCTATGAGGAAGGTTGCCTTAATGCTTCCTCTCCTGATTTTAAGATAATCCTCTGCAAATGAAAAAATGTTGTTCCATAATCTGGCTTCAAGGTAACTTTCAGTTTTTGGTATATAAAAACATGGCAGCTTTCCACTATTTACTATGAACTGTCCGTTGTTGAATATAAACACACCAAAATCAAAGAACGCTCCAGGTATGGGCACACCTTCCATTAGGACATTCTTTTCGGGAAGATGTAATCCGCGGGGCCTTACAAAAAGATTCGCAGGATTTTGACCGATTGAATATTCTTTCCCGTCTTCTGCGGTATATTTCAGTTTACCCCGCACTGCCTCAAATAGATTCTTCTGTCCCTGAATTAATCCGTTCCATGTTGGTGATTGAGCATCCTCAAAATCTGACATATAGACTTTTGCCCCAGAATTAAATGCATTGATTACCATCTTCCTATCCCCTGAAGGACCGGTTATTTCAACTCTTCTGTCCTGAAGATACTCGGGAAGTGGAGCAACCTTCCATGAAGATTCTCTTATTTCTCTTGTCTCATCCGGGAAAGAAAATTCAGGTTTAATCAGAAGTTTATCCTGGAAAGTCTTCCTTAAGGAAAGTAACTCATCCCTTGTATCTTTGAATTCATCTACAAGCTCTCCAAGAAACTTCATGCATTCTTCGCTCAAGAGGAATGCATTATGTGGATCTACCGGCTTTTTAATTTCCAAACGATTCTGCATGTACGCTTCAGACATTTTTTACCAATTTGAAAGCTCCTTGTATGTATTTATAGTTATTCATACGTTCATATAATATAATCAATGTATAAAAAATGTTATAAACATACAATACATATACATTCGAATATTTCATGAGAGAGATCAGAAAACTACAGGAGACTGTCGGGGGAACATACATATTAACCATTCCAAAGGAATGGGCTGAACTAATGCAAATTTCAAAAGGGTCTATGGTGAATATGGACATGGACAATGGTTCAATAATAATATCAAACAGTGAACTTAAAAGAGAAGCCGAGGCACATTCAATTGATATTTCACAGGTTAAGGATAAAAAAGCTCTTGAATTAAGCATCATCTCATCATATATTCTTGGTCATGATATCACTGAATTATATTCCACAGAAAGTCAAAGTAACGACTGGAAAGATTGGGTCAGGGAAGCTTTAAAAGGACTGATTGGAATTGAAATATCTGAGGAATATGCTGAAAGAATCCTATTACAAAATCTCATTGATCCTTACAAATTCAATCTTTTCAGTTCAATGGAAAAATTTCTGAGGAACTCCATGGCAGTTCTTTCTGATTCCATAATATCGCTTCAAAAAAAGGGTTCATTTCTGTCCAATGATGCATATAACAGAGGAAAAGAGCTGATTAGGACTTATCGCCTTCTATTCAGGCTCATAATCCTTGCAGGGAAGGACAAGAGTTTATGCAGCAGCTTTGGGCTCCAAAACCTTACTGACACAACACTCTATACCGTAGCTATCAGGGAAATGGGCAGAATATCATATTACGCAATGCGAACCGCTCAGCATTCTTCTGAATTTCAAAACGAACTCAGTAGTGATATAGTGGGAGATCTTCTTCAAATGGAGGAACTGACAGCAAGCATGGTTTTGAACGCGTTTAATTCACTTGTCACAAAAGACATCTCAAAAACATCATGGGTTATGGATTCAATGATTCACGTTAGGGAAATGTATGAAAGAATTATGGAAAGTGAATTTCTGCTTAATATGGATGGAAGGCTTACAATCTCCCTAATTGTGAGAGATTTGAGAGCTATCGCCGGGTATGCGGTAGCGCTTGCTGACGATTCAATATTGGGGTCCTATGTTTAATAAAATAAAGTTACCCATCATCAAATTTAGGATAAATAAATACCATCCTATCCGCTACCCAAATGATCTTAAATATTTCAATCCAGTCGGATAAAATCAAGTCACGAATCATTTAACTGAAGCAGCATAACTACTACGCATTTGCAGGATCAGGTTGAAAATAAAGAACAGGTTGAAAAATAAAATGGAAGTAAAAAGGTTATAAAATGGATACAATGAGTATTGAAAAATGAACAAAAGGGAAGGCACTGTAAATAAAACAGATAGAAGTCAATCTGGGAAACAGATTATAGAGACCATTTGGGAAGAAAATCAATCGGAGAGTGGAGATACATTATCAAGGAAGACCTTTAGATTTTACCCTGAAGAGTTAATACAAAATTACATTGTGTGAAAAACAGGTTTTGAAATTGCTTGGGATTTTTAAAAAGATTACAACAGATAAACCCATAGAAAAATTGAATTCGTCTGTAAATGCATTGGCATTTGCTGGTTTTATAAGAGGATTTAGCAGATTCCCGTTATTTCTCCTTCTCACACTTTTTTTCTCACAAAGAGAACTGTTGAGCTACTTCGATATCGGACTTATTTTCATGGGATATGGATTCCTTGCAATTCCGGTCGGATTATACGGAGGTATTCTCATAGATAAGATGAGAAGAAGAACACTAATGCTTATGACAGTTTTCATCATTTTGTTATCCTTCACTTCGATGTTATTTTTAGTTTTTTTCAATGATTCGGTTATTTTTATTATTATTTCATTTTATGGAACAGGCTTAGCAATTTCTATGCAGAGAGTCCTGAACGGTGCTATTACCTCCGATGTATCTAATGAAAAACAAAGGATTGCAGCTTTTGGTAGGCAGCGTATGTTATCCAATGCAGGAATTGGAATTGGAATGATATTCGCAGGAATCGCATATTCCTACAACATTTTAATTTTCTTTTCAATTCCAGTTTTAGGAGCTTTTGTTGAATTTCTTGTATATTTAAAATATGTTCCGGAATCCTCTAATTTAGGGATAAATAGAATACGGGAAACAACTAAAATATCAAAAAATAAAAATTTACTTAAAGTCTCCATTGTGCTGGCATTATCAGGTCTGGTATCATTGATGTTTTTAACTCCCCTTTTTCCAATTTATTTCAGTTATTACGACCTTTTAACACCTATTAAAATATCAATTTTATTTGCCTTAAATACAGTCATTGTTGTTTTGTTTCAAGTACCAGTCAATAAAATAGCTTATAAAATAGGTGAAGTTAAAGTTATTTTTCTAGGACTTTTACTTTACGCCATATCTTACCTGTTATTTAGTGTAATCACAAATTTCTATATGATAGGAATATTAGTTACTGTTTTGAGCATTGGTGAAGACATGATTCTACCAATGGCGTCAGCCATTATCTCCAAGATGTCCACCATCGAGAATAGAGGTAGATACTTTGGAACCTATTCAATGGTAAGCGGATTTGTACTTCCCTTTGGACCTGTGATTGGAACGTCACTTCTTCAACTGTTTCAAAATTTTCCTATTATTATTTGGACCACATTTATGATCTTTGGATTGGTTATATCTATCGGGATTTTATCAATTAAAATTGAGAAGAAACTAACCATATGAACTTAATTTGGTAAACCTAAGAAGTTGATGCGTAGGAGTTTATCTAAACCCGGAATAAGGAACAAAGCTTTATTCAAAAGATCATTCTTGGTGAATTATGGAAATTTCCAATAATGCATGGGTTCTCATTAGCAGACCAAAAGAATATTTTTCCAGCGAAAATGTGAAACTGACTCAAATGAAAATACCAAAATTAAGTGTTGGGGAGTTCTTGGTAAAAAATATCTGGATCTCTTTCGACCCAACCCAACTTAACTGGATGAAACGAGATACATATGTAAAAAAAATTCAGATTGGTGAAGTTATTAGGTCATTGGCGGTTGGAAAAGTCATAGAATCTCAAAACGAACAATTCAAAGTTGGGGAACTGGTATCTGGCGTATTTGGTTGGCAGGAGTATGCCATATCAAACGGACTATTTGTTAATCACGTAAGGCCAATTGAATCTGTGGGACCTCCGTGGTATTCTCTTAGCCTATTTGGAATAACGGGAATGACTGCATATTTTGGTGTGACGGAAATTGGAAAGGTTAAGGAAGGAGACGCATTTTTAGTCTCCAGTGCAGCGGGATCTGTCGGCTCAATAGCAGGTCAGATAGCCAAAATTAAGGGAGCAAGAGTAGTTGGTATCGCAGGCGGTCAAAAGAAATGTAAATGGGTCATGGAAGAAGCGGGATTTGATTATTGCATTGATTACCGTACAGACAACGTTTCTGAAAAACTTTCTGAAGTCTTTCCTGATGGAGTAGACGTTTATTTTGATAATGTTGGAGGGGAGATTCTAGATATAGTTCTCTCAAAAATTAAACAAAATGGCAGGATTGTTCTCTGTGGTGCAATATCCGGATACGGAACAATGAATTTCCAACCGCTAAGAAATTACGCAAATCTTATCTCGAAGAGAGGAAGGATGGAAGGATTCATAGTTTCCGACTTCACAAATAGGTTTGGAGAAGCTTACAAGAATTTGTATTTATGGCTTAAGGAAGGGAGATTAAAGCAAAAAGAAGAAATCACAGATGGCTTGGAAAATGCTCCGGAAGTATTCAAAAAGTTGTTTACTGGTTCTAATTTTGGAAAGCAGATATTAAAGATAGCAGATATTTAATCAAAGTTCTAATTCTATATAGGATGATGAATTGAATGAAATACCGAATAATCAGGTTTGGTTACATACATAGATTTTGCTATGGTCAATACGCAGGAGATTGGATTTATTATATTGTTGAATTGAAGGCACATCGAAAATTTCGCACAAAATTTACGAATAAAAAGAATTAAAGATACAGTAAATACATTTTCATGACAGATGTATCGAAAGACCCTAAGTATTATTTCAATAAAGGAAACACTCTGTATGCCATTGGAAACTATGATGAAGCTATTAAGAGCTTTGATATAGCTATCGGGATGAATTCAAAAGACCCTGACTTTTATATGCGTAAATCAGAAGCTTTGCATATGTTAGGAAGATATGATGATGAAGTCGCTAACTATGATAAGGCAATTGGAATAAACTCTAAAGACCCTGAATATCACATTCGAAAATCTTGGGCTCTCCAGTCCATGGGAAAGTATGATGATGCAATTGTTGAATATGACAAAGCAATCGCACTAAATCCAAAGGATCCTGATATCTATATTAAAAAGAGCCATGCTCTCATAAGATTAGGAAAATATGATGACGCCATAAAGGAATATGATCGAGCAATAGCCATAAACAGTAATAATCCTGATTACTACAATCATAAAGCGGAGGCTTTTAATGCCATTGGAAAATTTGAGGAATCATCTAAGGAATATGATAGGGCTATTTCTCTGAATTCAAGAAATCCAGAATTCTATGTGAAGAAGAGTTATGCACTAAATAATCTTGGGAAGTATGAAGAATCCATAAAGGAATTTGATAAGGCAATAGCCATCAACAAAAATAATCCTGATTATTATTACAGAAAGGCAAATCTG
>JAJZJZ010000155.1 GCA_021809755.1 Thermoplasmata archaeon | reverse complement strand
CACTGTTTAATATAAAGCTTTCTGATTTAGAGTCATCGCCTAGTGTCTTAACTTCTAAAAAAAGATTTTCAATCTCGTTTCCCTTGAAAACATTTTTTATCATAAAGTCTGCACTTGAATCTCTCTTACCAGAACTTGCTTCTTTTGGATATAAGTATTCCATATATACATCATTGAGTGGAAAATTACTACTAGATATCAATTCATGATATATCATTGCATTTAAGAAAATTTCATATGGGAACCTTTTAGAATTATAACTTTCATTTATTTTATCCTGATCATGCATCATAATAATCTTCTTTGTAGCTATCTCCACCGCATTCCTTATTTTTTCAATTGCCATTTCTTCTTCCATTCATTTCACTCCATTTTGTTCATTCCAGTTTCGCCCCGCATTCCATGCAAAACTTCGCTCTCTCTGGATTTTCATATTTACATACTGAACATATAACTTTTTTATCCGTCTGTGTATACCTGTTAAAATCATATGATGGTTTATCTGCTTTTTTAGCAAATAAATCCTTTAGTACAGGGTTATAATCCAAAAATTTGTTTCCATTTGATACATTGATTAGGTTTCCTATAACTGATAGCATGAAATTAAATAGGTCATAGAGGAAATATAAATCTGGCGGTTCAATTTTAGGTTCAATGGCTTTGCCTTCTTTAAAATCTACATAAAAGCCATTTTGTTTTATCTTATTTAATTTATGACTATCTATGTCCATTAAATTATGGAAGGTTTCTTCAGTTATTTTAATTGGGTCGTTAATTGATGTTGATAAATGTGTGCTGTAGATACTTGCAAGTTTTTTAAGCTTCGGATCAAACTCCTTCTTCTCAGTTGAATACAATAGTTGAGCGTTTCTTATAAGAGATTGAACCAGATCAAGTTTTTTACCATGTACACGTGTTGTAAAATCACTAATTTCAAATTCATCCATAACCGTCATAAGATCTGTTCCATCTAGCTCTTCTAAAATCTTATCTACAATTTTAAATTCATCTTTGTGGTATATATTTCTAAATTCTTGTGTGGTGAATAAAACCAAGAAACTTTTAGCAAGTTCTTCTATAGATAATACCATAAGGGAAGCTCTCGTCGGCATACTTGTCTTTAAAGCGTCATTATGCAGTCTAATGGCATTATCAACACATTTTTCTGCATCTTCGAGTGTTGTATATTTATTAAGACTCCAACCTTTCTCTTTATCACTCATTCCAGCTTCGCCCCGCACTCCATGCAAAACTTCGCTCTCTCTGGATTTTCCGATCCGCATACCTGGCATACCTTAACTTTTCCCTTGTACTGGGTCATCATCTTCTGGACCTGGGGATATGTCCAGGCTTCCCTGACATGCCAGCACTGGTATGAATCATCAGCCTCGCACCAGAGCCGGAAGATTCCATGACCGTTTTGCTTCACGTATATATTGAATATCCTTGACCTTTTGCCAGGCACTGCCTCCTCGACTGTGATGTGATTATCCATGACGTTGAAATGAAATAAAAATTTGAGGTATTTTGAATTCTCCCGCTCCTCAGGAGTGAGTGCTACGTTGATTTCTTCCCCATCAATATGGATAACACCCTCGGCTTCCTGATCTGCCGGGGATTCTGCGACTTCCTCGGCTTCTTTAAATTTCCTGGCTACGGCACGACCTTTATCTGTAATCTTAATCTCGTAGGTTCTTCGACCCAAGATATGCTCTGAAATATCTATATAACCATCATTTTTTAATTCTACTAAAAGCTGAGTCAAAGCATTCCACCCAGAAGTAGAAGAGACTAAGTCCACTTTTTTGGCGGTTCCACCTAATTTGTATAAATTTAACAGAACCGCTTTGGCATACCGTCTATCTAATGAATCTTCCATCTATAAGATGCAATATGATATAATTCATTAATTATTCTATTACTTCAATCTTATATCTTATATATTGAATAAAGTTTATATATAATCTAATAATTACAATATTAGAGGTTGAATATGGGAAAAATAATTCTATTGAAAACAGAAACATACAACGAGTTAAGTAAAATTAAGCATGATACTGCCTCGAAGGTGAATAAAGATATTACCTTTGACGACAGCGTCAAGCTTTTGATAGCTGAGTATGAAAAGTCTCATAAACATGAGGTGCCGGCATGATCGAAATGTCAAGAGTGCCTGCAAAAGCTGAAACCGTGATGGAATGCAGTCTCTGCGAATCACGCATAAAGTCCTGTGATTCCTGTGGAAAGGAGTTCGCTAACGATGAACAGATACTGCACATAACCCATGACATGCTTAATTTCCACTTCTGCTCGGAGAAATGCCATGAAGATTTTCTCAAATTTGATACTAAAATGGAGGTCCCGGCATGAAGGCTTCAGCCCATTCATTGAGGGATGATGTCTACTATTATTTTATAAAAGTGCCGCATCCCGGTTATTTCTCTGATTTTACAGAGTTTGAGAATGAAACAAAGGGAAGCACAATGGACTACGACTGCCAGCTTGGCAGTAAAATCAAAGAGGAACTCTGGGCCAGGACAGGAAGGATGCACCCTGAGGAAGTTCCTAAATATTACGGAAAAAAGGCCTTGATATGGATGTCTATCGGTGTCCCAATATACGATGACCCTGTGCTGATTCTCCCGGAAGAGAAGCAGGATAAGAAGAACAGGAAACGCAAACTGAAGATCCTGGTAAACAACACAGAAAAAGAACATAGTATACATGGAATAGGAAAAATCGAGGTGGTTGAATGACAATGCAATTCATGCTCCGCCGTTTAATGAACAGTAAGGTGCATTTCAGGACTTCCGGGAATTTTAAGCAAATGGGGGAAGTATGCTTTTTAGGAGATGGAAAGGTCGGCATATCAACCCCCACAGAGGTATTTTCTTATAAGCAAGTCAAGAGAGTCAGGAGGCTAAAGTAAATGAACAAGGCCAGAATAAAACATCTTAGTGGGATTGACAGCCCTAAATTCGTTTACCTCACTATAGGGCTGCTTACCGTAACCGTTTTAGCTGCAATATTCGGGATACCAGGCACTGGATTCCTGGCAGGAGTATTCCTGGGCATCTTTGTGTCTTATATCCTAAGAATCGGAACGGGAGGAAATTAAATGGAGGTTTTATAAAATGAATAATAAGAAAATTGTTGTAAAAATAGAAGGAAGAAAGCTCGAGTTTGAGGACTCCTATTGGGGATGGCAGCATCTCCAGGATTACGTCACGAGGGAAGTAAAGCAGCGTACTCCTCAAAAGGTAAGGACAATGAAATTTCCCTCTCCAGAAAAGAAACATAAAATGGTTGAGGTGGAACCATGACTAAAATAAGGACTGATTATGAATTTTCCGGTGTTCCTAAGGGAACTACTGGAACTGTTATAGATGTAGCAAGAGACGATATGGGAAACATAAAGGAGTATACCATCCAGTGGGATCTTCCAAGGCCAAAGCCGCTGGTTGACTGGTTTACCCCTGATGAATTTGTTGATTATTTACAGGTGATAGAATGAGTCAGGAAAGAAGTATAGAAAGCACTATCAGATATGCTGAGAAGTTAAGAACAAGAAAAGAAAGAGAGGACCCCTTT
>JAJZJZ010000154.1 GCA_021809755.1 Thermoplasmata archaeon | reverse complement strand
AGCAACACCAAAAACTAAGACACTGGAACTGTTTGGACGGAAGTTAGAGGATGGACAATATGAGCCATTTCACCTCTATACAATGAGACAGGCCATAGAGGAAGGATTCATTCTTGATGTTCTGAAGAACTACATGACATACAAGACATACTTTTCCCTGCTTAAAAAAATAGAAGACGATCCAAGATATGAGAGTGCAAAGGCCAAGTCACTACTGAAGGCATTTGTTGACCTCAATGATCATGCCATTGAGAAAAAGGTTGAAATCATTGTGGAGCACTTCAGTTCAAGTATAAAGAATAAAATACCGAACCGGGAAGGAAGGGGACAGGCTAAGGCCATGATTGTCACAAGATCACGTCTGCATGCAGTAAAGTTCAAAATTGCAGTTGATTCATACATCAGAAAACATGGGTACAGATTCAAAACACTTGTTGCATTTTCAGGCACTGTTAAAGATCCATCGGATGGGCAAGAATACACTGAAGGCACCATGAACAGTATGGGTGAGGCCATGACAGCCACAGCCTTCAGGAAGCCAGATTACAGGATGCTAATTGTTGCAAATAAGTTCCAGACGGGTTTCGATGAACCATTGCTTTATGCAATGTACCTGGATAAGAAGCTGGCCGGTGTTGCAGCCGTACAGACCCTCAGCAGGTTAGATCGTACATATGAAGGGAAAGAAGATCCTGTGGTTCTGGACTTTGCCAACGAACCGGATATCATAGAACATGCCTTTGAACAGTACTACGGTCACACCACACTAAGGCATGGAACAGATCCAAATATACTGTATGATTTCCAGAGGCAGCTATCTGACTTTCACATTTTTTCAGATGAGGATATAGATAGGTTTGCGAAGATATTCTATGACAGAAGAAACAGGCAGGAGAAGTTATTTCCAGTAATAGATGAAGTTGTTACCAGATTTAATGATCTTGATGTATCAGAACAGGATAAATTCAGAAAACTTTTAAGAGATTACAACAGGACATATTCATTCCTATCACAGATAATTAGTTTCCAGGATTTGGAACTGGAGAAACTGTATGCCTTTGGGAAAATTCTATTAAGGAAGCTGCCAGTCAGAAGAGAATCACTGCCTGTCGATATACTAAGACAGGTTGATCTCGACTCTTACCGTATAGAACTCATAACACAGGGTGAGATAAGGATAAGAGAATCTGAAAGATCCCTTGAGCCAAAGCAGAGTCTTGAATACAAGACATCAAAAGAAGAGGAAGAACCACTTTCAAGAATCATAGAGGAGATGAACGATCGCTATGGAACAGAATTTAACGAATCTGACAAGGTTATTTTGATGAGACTGAAAAACAGCCTTGAGAATAATGAGGATCTTAAGACAAGCGCCAGAATAAACAGTGAGGAAAATTTCAAACTGTCGTTCAGGCACATGTTTGATGAAGTGCTGTTATCATTCATTTCTCAACATTTTGAATTTTACAAAAAAATAAACGATAACAAAAATCTCAAGAAAGATCTGATTGACAATATATTTACCATGGTTTACCGGGGACTTAAGGAAGAAGATAAGGAATGATAGATATAAGAAATGTTGCTGAGGTATAGAAAGGTCATTAGATGAGCTTAATCACATCCGTAATTTTTACGGTCCTAGGAGGTTTGGTCGCAGGAGGAGTTGGATATATTGCCGCAGTCATAAGTCTCAGAGAACAGAGGAAGCAGAAACACCTCGAGGAGCACAAAAATAATCTAAAAGCTGTATATGAGGCCATCGATCAATTATGGAGGGAAGTTTGGCCATTCGTTTACGGTAGTGAATGGTTAAAACTTCCCAAACCTACATTCGGAAACGCAAAGAGAGTCGAAACTCTAGAAATTAAGAACGAGCCCATCGCAATGGAGCCATCAAGCCAATTTTCAAGAGACAATAGCACTATTCAAGTGAGAGTGGATTCTATTCTGTATGATGATATTATTGCTCACTTTACGAATTTGCATCAATATCTGGATGAGACAGAGCGAGAAGTAAGAGAGAAGGGTTCACAGATTCTAAAGCTTCTTAATTTGATCTCTGCCAATATATATGAAAAACTTGAAAGTAGCAATTTCGATTTTCCATATGTGAATGGAAACGAAACTAAAACAAAGAAATTCATCAATCTTAATAATGAAGCAATAGAAACAGACTATGCAGGAGATATTTTTCTTTGGGTAATAGGAGATGACGAAGATAACTGGCCTAATAAGGTAGGATTTCTTAAAAGCAATAACTTTTACAATAAACTTAAACAACTAGCCAAAGAAATAGAAACTGAATTTGTGGAAGATTTGAACCAGCTTCGTGAATTACGTGACCAGATATTTCGGAACATTAATGAAGCAAAAGAAGAGATTGATAAAATTGAGCACACAACTAAACTAAAGGGTAGATGTATGTATATTTAACCTAAGAAAATTACATTTTACTGCTGCAGGCTTTTTAAATATCACATCGAAAATTTATTATTATTCTTTCACCTCTCTTTTATTTTTAATAAAATCGATGAAATCTATATATGTATTTTTTGTCAACATTAGATGATAACCATTGCACCCAAGATCTATATGGACTCTTCCACCATATTTGGAATGTTCGTACCAAGTGTCATGTAGTCTTTGAAAGTAATCGTCTCCATTTGTCAATGTCACAACCCCATAATTTTTGTTATTTTCAAATAGGTATTCTGCGTAATCGCTTATCTCTTCCCATGTAGGTGATAATTTTATGATTTCTTCATTAGCTCTATTCATAATTTCAATTGCATGAAGTGGTTGTAATCTGTGGGAAGGGTGTTGGTTTATTTTTATACAGTAATCTTTCCATTTACCTCCTGTCTTATAGACTTCAACCGCAATCTTTGCCTTCCATTTTCTGTTAAATATTTTCGTGTATATCCATTCATCCTCGGAACCAATAACCTTCCATTTGTTTCGTACTTTTTCAATTTCCATTTCCTTATATTTCATTGAAAAACCTAGCTAATTAGAAGGAGATTTCACTTTAAAACTTTTTCTTAGTTAAATTTTCTTATCGTGTGAAAAGCTTGATAAGACTTCATTCACAATAATAATTTTAACTGCCTTGCCTCTTCCTATTCTCCACCTGATCCAGCAGATGGTTGATGTACTTCATGCTTTCCTCTAAATTACCTTTAACCATCCCACCTGTGAGCTTGTTTAGATAGAATCCTCCGGCTACATCATCAGGAGCACCGTTAATTTTCCTCACAGACACATCTATGTCATTCAATATTTTACTCAATAGCTTCTTTGGGTTATGTGCCATGAAGGCATTCATTTCCTTCAATGCATTATCCTTTTCTGCTTTCATCTTATCCAGAAGTTCCTGATGGTATTGATCCAGATTCTCTGCAGAAAGGAAGTCTTCTGTGTGAATCTTTTCCATCATTTCCTTTAGTTGTCTGTTAATATTACTCATCAGATTTATTTCATTTCTGTCCATGGTCATTCCTATTGCTGTTGGATTTCCACTGAAATATTTGTTCCATTTGTCCAGGAATGTGTTCTGGAAAGTTGTAACCTCCTTAAGATTCTGTTCCAGCATCTCCAGACCCTTATCTGTTCGTATGTTTGTTCTCTGT
>JAJZJZ010000025.1 GCA_021809755.1 Thermoplasmata archaeon | reverse complement strand
ATGGTGTCCTGATTGCATCTATTATAAAAGATTCTTTAAATTTCTTTTCCACTTGTTTAAATTCAAGGAAAATATTTAACATTTGCGAGATGGAAAACTAAAACTTCTCAATGTGAAAGGGTTACGCATATACAATAAACTGACTATAGGCATACTGAAACCATATGCAAATAAGATTTGCTTCGCGAAAAACTTAAATATCGCTTTAAAGTGCAATTACTATGAATTCAGAGGAAGATAAAAACACGAATTCGAAGTCTCTTTTGCGAGCTGGATTTATATTAAGTGGGATTGCAATTATTATTGCGGCAATATCACTGATTTTTCTAGATCTATATGATAATGCATTTTTTTCAGCGCCCAATTTTAATAGCTCAAATAATAATGGGGATCTGGTTATCATTTTCCTCCTCATAACCATTGCAATGATATTCTTCCTTATTTTAGGAATCCTTGTTATACGAATTGCTAATTCTCTTAATTATGGCAAAACAACAATGTTAGGAGTAATGACAATTATAATGTTCATCTTCTTAGGCATATCAGATTTTGTATTTGCTTCATTTATATCTGGTCTAAGTAGTTCTATTGCATCATCTGATCAAACGAGCGGAGTATTGGCGATAATTGGCGGAGTGTTTATCGGCACAGCATTAATAGTAGCGGCAAATAGATCAAAAATATCAAAGCTTACAGCAGCTATTTTGGGTCTAATTGGCATGCCTATGATTTATTTTAGCGTGTTTTATATTCCTAATGCAATAGTAAATGTTACGTCCAGCATTACCAATACGCTATCCTCACATACCTTTCTGTTGAACGTTTTTTACTCATTTTTTATTCCATCCCACATTCTTTTCCCGACTGGATTTTTCCTTTCATATGATTATATCGGACTTATAGCGGGAGTACTTATCGCAATAGTGATTATAATTTCTAGTTTTGAAAACCTCAACAAAAATATATCATCGCTGTTATCTTATCTATCCCTTTTAATATTCTCTATTGGTGAAGTGATCACAGGAGTGTTATTACTTATAAGCACATCGGTTAATAATTTTTCAAATTCTACTAATCCAGTGTATCTTTACACAAACTTTTTAAGCCAAAGTCCAACGGGACTTATATCGTTATACTCCGTTTTCCAATATCTTGCCATTGTGTTTGGTATTTTGGCTTTGATTTCAGGAGTTCTACTGTTAATTTATTTTGCAATGAATATTGTTGGAGTTATAACCCCACTTAAAGAAATGATAGAACCTCAACCTACTAAAACTGAAAATAAAGCGACAAACACTGGAACTCCAGACATAAAGGAAAAACTAACTGTCTTGAAGGAACAATTTGATAACGGATTAATTACAAAAGAGGACTATGATATGATGAAGGAAGAACTTCTAAACAAGCTTTAAAATTAACTGACAGGAACATCTTCTGTTGAAAAGATCAAACAAATTTTTTTCCATTTTTAAAAAGATTTAAAAATTCGGGTCAATTTGTATTTATAAAAGTTAAGAGAACTTTTTATTATGAATTGCTGAATTCTTGAATAGATAGTACCCATGTTTCAAAAATGTGCTTAACGCGGCCATAATAAATGCGATCACAAAGTAGTAAATCTATTTCCATAACCAATCATGCAAAGTGGATTATAGATAAAAATCTCTTTCAGGGATTTCATTCAGAGTCAAATTTCACTGCTTAATTCCCTAGTCTTTTAAATTAATGCCAATAGAAATATATATTAAAAATAAAATTGTAAAGGAATAATTTGTTTAACTATTTTTTCTTTACAATGTACAAGGCTACTCCAACAATAGCTAAAATTGCTATCAAGCCACCTGTAATCTCATAATCTTCCTGATTCGAAGTGTTAGTAGATGAGTTTGTTGTGCTGATTTTACTGAAAGATATGACATTTGATAGGTTAGCGCCGTTCACGTTTATTCCACCATTTTGAGGAGAGACAGAATATCCAACTAAAATGCTAATTGTAAAAATATAGCTGCCATTTGTTAATGAGAAAGTGTAAGATGTTCCTGTGATAGCCCCAGAAGTGACTCCGTTAGACAAATTTACATACCAAATAGAACCACTTGGAAGTCCTGACTCTACAAATGCTACTGAATATTTATTTGGTGAGAAAGAAACCGATATTGTAGCTGGAGAACCGGACGACTCGTTGAATGAACCAAATGGAGTTGATGTTGAGAATATCTTGTCTGAAGTAGATATAACATAATTATAGGTTCCATTTATCAGTGAGAAGGAATAGGATGAAGCACTAATTGGGCCAGAATCCATCCCATTTGAGAGGTTAATGTACCATATGGTACCAGATGGCAATCCAGTTTCCGTGAATGTTATAGTATACGCCTCTGAAAAAGTTGCCGTTTCTGGTGTTGAATTTCCATTTACTGTGAATTCTGCCGTATTAGCAGCATATGTTTTATCAGTTGACCCTAATGTATATGAATACGTTCCATTCGGTAGATTGATTGTAAAGGCTGAGCCTGCATTTATGGGCCCAGATGATGGCTGTCCTGATATATTCAAATACCAGATGGTACCAGATGGCAAACCGGTCTCTGTGAATGTTACCTGATATTTTAGTTCTGAGAACGTAACACCTTCAGTTAAGGAAGCACCATTGACAGTGAAAGATGATGTTGTTATTGAAGATTCAAATATTTTGTCTGATGTTGATATAGTGTAATAATACGTTCCATTAATAAGTGAAAATGAGTAAGAAGAAGCGGTAATTGGACCAGAATCTGGTCCACCCGTTATATTCACATACCATGTAGCCCCAGATGAAAGATCTTTTTCAGAGAACGTTACCGGATACTTTACCTCTGAAAATGTTACCGTTATGGTTAACGAAGCACCGTTGACATTGAATGAAAATGAAGGGGTTGATGTTGATGTTACCTCATAGATCTTGTCTGCTGTGGAGATCGTGTAGTCGTAAGTCCCATTGATCAAAGAGGTTGAATATGATGTGGTTGTGATCTCCCCCGAAGAAGCCTCCCTTGATATGTTAATGTACCATATTGTGCCTGTCAATAACCCAGTGTCAGTGAACGTAACGTTATACTTCATCTCAGAAAAAGAAACGTAAATTGGCAAGGCATTTCCCATAACAGTGAATGAACCAGATGTAATATTAGAAACGTATATTTTATTTACAGTGGATATGGTAAAGTTAATTGTTCCATTTGGCACATTAAAACTTATTGTTGAATTAATTGATGAGTATGTTTGTTCTCCACTTAGGTTTACATACCATTCAGTTCCGGGCGGCAAATATGTCTCTGTAAATGTGACTTTAAAGGTCAAATATGAAGGAATGATTTTATTGAAACCTGAATAGAGGGTAAAAGTCCCTGTAGTCATTAAGATTCCATTTGTATTGTAGATATTATAATTGTATTCTCCTGGGGATAATGTAAGGTTTATAAATGAATTTATGAATGAATATGAAGTTCCATTTATCTTCAATATCCCGGAACCTATTCCTGCAGTAATATTCACTATACTAACCTCGCTTTGATTATATATCTGTCCAAGAGTTCCGCTTCCGCTAGTTACTAATGCGAATAGAGTGCCGTTTGAATTGCACGCTTTTGCTGTAGAGACCACGTTTTGAATTCCTTCTGCAGTATCACTGCCAAAATTGTATGCACTTACTATTTGCTGGAAATTGTGTCCATTCCAAAATTCTAGTTGTAGATGAACATTAGAAGAGACATCGCTTGTTTGTGTGCCTCCTCCAGGCCCACCCATTATCAAAGCAGCGTTATAGAAGCTGTAACCGTCCGGTTCATACTGATGACCATCTACGACAAAACCAAGATTATTAGTTAGTTGCTTTACAAATTTAAAAATTACATTATCATAAGTAATCCATCCCTGTCCATCGTTGTAAAGAAACTGAACCTCGGGTTGATTGTTGCTTGTGGTAATAGAATTAACTTTAAGTTGTACATATGTTGGATATGTTAGAGTTTTGAAATTTCCTGGTGATGATGAATTAGCACAGTCATAATAAAATAATGTGCCTGATGAATTTGAAACTATCCCGTTTCCAGCTATTGAGGAGTTTTGCATATTGGCGTTAGATGATGACATATTCCAAATATTATCAATAAAACTTATTTGTTGGCTGCTGGAACTTGTATTCAGGTTAATCACATTTTGTACCCAATAGACGTAATTTGTGGTTCCATCACAAAATACTAGATTAACGTTAAGTTGAAAGCCCATTTTACTTGGGCAACTCAAACTAGCATTATCCGTTTTTAGCGAAGTAATGTTGATAATCCCAATGAATGATGACGTGTTATAGCTGTAGGCAACATTATCGTTTCCAATTCCGTAATCAGCGATTCCCATCGGCGCTGGTTCTACAGTGTTTAGATAGTTAATGTTCACTGTGTTTGATGTGTTTCGTAAGAGTAATTCATTGTTTATTCCTGTTCCTATTTTGCTAAATTTCATATTATCTAAACTATTATTTGTGCTTAACTCAGAAGTATGTTGGTTAAAATTACTGAATGAAGTTGGGATTAGTACTCCAAAAATCATTATAGATACTACTAATACTACTGACGAAATAAAAAATTGTTTAGGTATTTTTACCATGAGAATGAGTTATTTGTATCAAATATAAATAGTCTTTTTAAAATAATTATTTATCCATAAAAGATATTCTTGTAAATATTACTTTTCAAAGATTGAATATTTCAAAATTGTTTAAAGAAGCAAGAAAATAGCATAATTTAATTTTAGCAAGCACAGACTTTTGATGATCAATGATTGAGCATAGCTTTATTAATATTCAACCATTAATATATTCAAAAATTAATCTGTGAATATATAAAAAATCAAAAATTAAGCATATTTTCTCTTATAAGAATCCTGAAATATACAGTATTACAAAATGCGGAGGGCCGGATTTGAACCGGCGGACCCCAACGGGAATGGACCCTAAATCCATCGCCTTTAACCTAGCTCGACAACCTCCGCAGATATAACCTGAATTTATGGAGAATATATTAAATGTATTCAAAATTGATCAGACTATCATAGGTCGTTTTTCCTCAAAAAAATGAAAATAGGACAATCGCGGATTATTATATCATGCAGGATTGTTTTACAAAGCGACCCAACCTAAAAAATTAAAAATGAGATAAAGTGTCTTTGTTTGGTAATGTATATATTTTAGTTATACATATAACTATAATATGGAAAAAAAGACAACCGTTGGCCCGAAGGGGCAGGTAGTTATACCAAAGGACATCAGAGATAAAATAGGAATCAAAGAATATTCCGAGGTCATTGTTGATACCATTGACGATTCAGTTATAATAAAGAAACTCAAACCAGAATCAGTGTCTTATGTGGATTTCTATTGCACAACATATTCAAAAAAAATAAACAAAAAAGTAGATATTAAAAAATTATTAGAGGAACAATATGAAAGGAACGTTTTACATTGATTCCAATGTTTTCTTGTATCCAGTACTTTACAATGATCTCAAAGAGTCGGAATCAGCAAGAGATATTCTAACACAAATTGAGAAAAAGAACATAAAAGCATATACCTCAACCTTAACTTGGGACGAGGTCTCTTATGTGGTTGAAAGAACGTTGGGGAAAACAGATGCAATTGAAGTTGGTAAGAAATTCATAAATTTTCCTTTCTTAAGATTTATACCTGTGGATGAAGTAATACTTAGAAGAAGCCAGGTTATACGCGAAAAATACAATTTAAAACCGCGAGATTCCATTCACCTATCTTGCGCAATGGAGCGGAATATATCAGAAATCATAACGGATGATGTGGATTTTGAAGGCATAATGGAGATCAAAAGGGTCCCTCTAACACAATGATAAAATAAACCAAGACTAAAATATAAGACCTTTCAAATTAGATCAATCACGTTGAAATTATTCTTTATGTCAAGATTTTCGTTAAGCGAATAAAAAATAGATTAATTCTAAAAAGAATATATTTGTGTATAATTTGTCATACAACTTATGAATTACAAAACTTTGATAACCTATGAAGAGGCAACCCTAAGGAATTAACTGCACGATTCAACTTACAAAAAATTGAAAGATAGAAAATGTGTGAGAATGCAATATCTTGGCAGAAAATTGATTATTTTTAGGGAGCCCCCCAACACAGCTTGGATGTCTAAACTTATTGGAAAAACTATTCTGGAAGAGGTAAAAGAGAGGATTCCGTTCTGCTATGGGAACTCGAAGTGACATTAATGCAATACTCGCAGCATTGAAATCAAGTAATGTTATAGCCGTGGATATAAATTCATACTCTGTTGGGGCAGGCATAAAAGGTGCGCAACTGAATGGTGTGAGTATCAGAATAAAATTTCTTTAAAGGTGATTTATTTGAGAATGTAAAAGGAAAATTTAATCTCATAATATTCGATCCAAATTTCAGTTGGTTTGCCGATAGAGATTTAAGGGAATTGGCTGTAGCTGATGAAAATTTTAAAACGTTGACTTCTATTTTTCAGAATATTAAAGGTTATCTCAAAAGTAGGGCGGAATTTTAATGGAATATGGAGATTCGGCGGACTTGAATTATTTCTTAAGTTTGATAGATAAGGAGGGTTTAAAGAGAATCCTTTTGAAAGTACGTTACATTTAACGTTTTGGCACAACATGAGGTTATTAAGTTTAGAAAATTATAAATTGATCGCACAGACTGCGCTTCAATGTTTTAATTTGCACCTAAAAAAAATTTTAAAAATATTAAAAAATTTGTAATGAGAAATTACTTAAGCTTTCAGTAATCAGATTCCTGATACTAGTTTGAACATAGATGAGTTGACAAAACCTGAAAATATATTACATATCTCATTAAATATTGACAAATCCATTTTTGAGAATATATTTAGTAAAATGGAATTTTTGGGGGCATACGAATACATTCTTGGTGCTTTTAAGAGACACAATATTCAAACAATAAACATTTCCATGAATGGTATAAGATATTTTTCGAATGAATATGGTCATGAAAAGAACCTAAGAAGAAAAAGGAATATGGCCCCAGCTAGCCCTCAACATGAGGAATTCATGAGGCAATTCACAGAAATCACAGAACGTTTTGAACCTACCTTAAAATATAAAACAGATAAAATTGATATATTGACAGAACCTGAGATATTAAAGGCTATTACTTCATCTAAGAAAAATATCATTATGATCAGTGGATTTACTACAGATGTTGAGATTTTGATTACAACAAATATCCTTTACCACAGTGGCTTTATTCCTGTTGTTATTTCAGATGCAACTTCTACTTATTCTGAAAGAATGTTTTTCACTGCCCTTGAATTTATTTCCATGTCTGGAGAAGTTATTGACTCAAGAGATTTAATAAAAATTTGGGAATATTGAACCCTTCTAAAGAATGAGCTGTTCCATCTTTACATTTCTATTATTGACACCAACATCAGCAACATTGAATTCCATATCTCCGTATAATTTTGCCTTCTCCTTTCCAGAAAACAATGCCGTGGCTACTCTACCAATTGCATCTCCCTTCATTATGCCGCTACCACTTGTACCTGAAATAACGGTGAGATTCAGCTCTTTAAAAATGTTGGGAGTCATATCTGCGGTATTATATGAATAATATCCAGCCCAACTTCCAGTTAGCTCTGCGTTCTCGAAGTTATTCGAGTAGGCTGTTAGAATCTGATAAATGCTGTTTTCATAAAAGTCGTGCTCAGCCTGGGGTTCTTCAGTAAATGAAAAATCTCTCGCGAGATCGTCCGCAACTCCAATCCACATTGAATGAAATTTCGGTGCAGGTCTAAGAAAAACACCATGTGAGGGCAATATTGTAAATGGCATTATTCCTTCTGTTGTATGTATCTGCTTGGAAAGCATATCCACAATCTTCTTATTCGTGACCTGGAATACCTGCCTCTTTTTTGGCCTTTCGTGACCATCGATTCCCGTCTTATCAAGAAGTCCTGTCGTATAGACATCGGCTGCCATAATATATTCGTCGGCCAGAAATGTTCCCTTGTTAGTTTCAATACTGCCGATTTTTTTGTCCTGCCATATAAATGGCTCACCTGGGTAATCCAGAGGGTTTACGGGTACCAGGGTTAAACCTGATACCTGTGTCCCAAAGTTAAATTGTATTCCTAACTTAACACATTCCCTGTAATAATAATCTGCCACAAGTTCAGGTTCTATGATACCACAGTTTTTTCCCAGATAACCTTTGTCGTATCCCTCTAGCTTCATAAATTTTGCCTGTTCTGGATCGAGATCATACCGAATATTCAGTGAATTCTTAATTTCGTCTTTCTCAACAGTTTCTATATTTGTTTCACGAGAAAGTTCGTGCAGCATTAAATCCAACTGTGATTTATCTCTTACCAGAAAGAGATATCCGCTTGCGTGCATCCCGATATCAAACCCCTTTGATTTTTGAATGCTTTTAAAAAATTCAATTGATGATGATGCCAATTTTCTGTTAACTTCTGTTTTGAAAATATCTCTATAGCCGGCGGCACTCTTACCTGTATTACCCTGCCCATAGGTATGTTGTTTATCCAGCACAACTATGGAAAGATCTGGATTTCCCTCCTTAAGATGCATTGCAGTTGACAGCCCTGAAATACCAGCACCTATAACGACTACGTCGAACTTCTGGTTCATGTTGACTTAATTGTAGTCCCCGATATATCTATTGCCTATTTCATCATCTCTTTGATAATAATTTCCTGCAAATAAAAAAGGAAATTGCCAGAATGTCAAAGCTCATAATTTTAAAATAGGTAATAAACGATATTGGGGTATGAGTTACGCTTATGGAGACGGTATTACGCTAAGAGTTGCTGAGGCAAATTCTACAGATCCGGGGATGTCAAGGGTCAGGCTTGATGAGGAATCCAGAATAGCACTGGGAGCCGAAATTGGGGATGTAGTTGAAATTGAAAAAACAAAGAAAACCGTGGGGAGGGTTTTTAGGGCTAGGCCTGAAGATGAAAATAAAGGTATAGTTAGAATAGATAGTGTCCTGAGGAACAACTGTGGTGGTTCCATAGGAGAAAAGGTAAAGGTAAGGAAAGTAAAGACCGAAATAGCATCAAAGGTTGTTCTAGCACCAATAATCAGAAAAGATCAAAGAGTTAGATTTGGTGAAGGAATAGATGATTTCGTTCAGAAGGCTCTTATTAGAAGGCCGATGCTTGAGCAGGATAACATAAGTGTTCCCGGATTAACTCTTGCTGGGCACTCAGGTCTTTTATTTAAGGTCATCAAATCAACACCGTCAAAGGTCCCAATAGAAATAGGGGAAATTACCAAAATTGAGATTAGAGAGGAACCCGCTTCTGAAGTCTTAGAAGATGTTTCGAGAATAAGTTATGAAGATATTGGAGGTTTGTCGGATCAACTTGGAAAAGTCAGAGAAATAATTGAGTTACCATTAAAGCATCCTGAACTTTTCGAGAGACTAGGAATCAGACCACCTAAGGGAGTGTTGTTGTACGGCCCACCAGGAACAGGTAAAACACTTATTGCGAGAGCCGTAGCCAATGAGTCAGGTGCAAATTTCTATTCCATAAATGGTCCTGAAATTATGAGCAAATATTATGGGCAGAGTGAGCAAAAGCTTCGAGAAATATTTACAGAAGCTGAAAACAAGGAACCTTCCATAATATTCATAGATGAAATAGACTCAATTGCACCAAAAAGGGAAGAGGTACAGGGAGAAGTAGAAAGAAGGGTTGTTGCGCAGCTTCTTACCCTAATGGATGGGCTAAAGGAAAGGGGTCACGTTATAGTGATCGGAGCAACCAACAGAATAGATGCCGTTGATCCTGCTCTCAGAAGACCTGGAAGATTTGATCGGGAGATTAATATAGGCGTACCAGACAAAAAGGGAAGACGTGAGATCCTTAATATTCATTCGAGGGCAATGCCTCTCGGCATGGATGAGGATAGAAAATCGAAGTTTCTGGATGAAATCGCAGATATGACCTACGGATTTGTGGGAGCGGATTTAGCAGCTTTATCAAGAGAATCAGCAATGAATGCATTAAGGAGGTATCTTCCTGAGATTGATCTGGACAAACCAATCCCAACCGAAATCTTAGAAAAGATGGCTGTTACCGAAGATGATTTTCTTGAGGCTCTCAAATCGATTGAACCTAGCAGTTTAAGAGAGGTCACGGTTGAAATACCCAATGTACACTGGGATGATATTGGCGGTCTCGATGATGTAAAGAGGGAATTAAGAGAAAGTGTTGAATTGCCTCTTCAGAAGCCTGAAATTTTTAAGAACCTTGGCATCAGAGCGCCGAAAGGATTTCTTCTATATGGTCCTCCGGGGGTTGGTAAAACTTTGCTTGCAAAGGCAGTTGCAAATGAAAGCAATGCAAATTTTATTTCCGTAAAGGGCCCAGAGGTTTTGAGCAAATGGGTTGGAGAGAGCGAGAAGGCCGTAAGAGAAATATTTAAGAAAGCCAAGCAGGTTGCTCCTACCATAGTATTTCTTGACGAAATAGATTCCATTGCCCCAAGAAGAGGAAGTACTGGAGATTCAGGGGTTACTGAGAGAATAGTTAACCAATTGCTTACTTCAATGGACGGAATTGAGGTGCTTCAGGGAGTGGTAGTGGTAGGCGCATCAAACAGACCAGATATTCTGGATAGTGCTCTGCTTAGAGCAGGAAGGTTTGACAAGATGATATACATTCCACCACCAGATGCTGAGGGTAGGCTGAAAATTCTAAAGGTACATACAAAGAACATGCCTCTTGCTCCGGATGTCGACCTGAAGAAGATCGCAAATATTGGAGAAGGTTATGTAGGAGCCGATCTGGAAAATCTTGTGAGAGAAGCTGGAATGATTGCCTACAGAAAAGACCCAAACGCCTCAAAGGTAAGCCAGGCTGATTTTATGGATGCAATGAACGCAATAAAGCCATCTGTTGATGAAGAAGTTTTGAAATTCTATAACACCATAAGTTCCAACATGGGCAAGAGCATGAGGGAAAAGAGAAAGGATGTAGAAGTTTCTGGTTTATACCAGTAACTTCCATTTACATAATGTTGAAATATGATGTTTTGTATTTAAGTTAATGGATAAAGGTTTGGAAATCTCTTTTCAAATTGCCTCGGGAAATGAAGATCATGAATTGGTTCAGGCACTGGCGGATCTTACTGGTCATGATTTGAGCGGAGAATTTAATATTAATTGGAGAATCTTTAAAGTCAAACTCGAGGATAAGAGATTTTTTAAAATTCTATATAGCGGACCAAAGATAAATGGTTTTCATCCCCACAATATGAAGAAAATTCAGGATTATTTCGATTCTATTTCCAAGATGAGTTATGATGAGGTAATGGGGAGATATAAAAAACTGCTTGATGATGGATCAATCAAGCCCATACCAATAAAAGAAATTGAGGAATCCTACGATCTATGGCAGGATAAGATATGGCAATATATCTAATTAGGAAATAGAAATATTTGGAAATCGATTAATTATATTTCCTGAAATTCAGATATATGTCAAGCATTTCGAGACCCTTTGATACTCCCATGGAAACATCTGGACCATTGAGAACTGCCACAAGTTTTCTTATCTTCTTTTCATTAACAATTCCCAGAAGAGGTATGGATACCTGCATAGCCTGTGCTCCGAATCCGGTACCTGCAAACTCTTTCCTGATTGAATTTATAATATATTTAAATATGCTAAGCATATATTTCCTTGAATCCGGATTCCTTATTAGTGCAATTACTGCCCATGGTGAATCCTGTCTTTTGACTTCACCTTTCATTACCATTTTCATCAGTGCTTTGTGATTCTTCTTTCCCTTCATAGAGCCCATTGCAATGATTAGCTTATTTCTATCTGTATCGTCTTTTGCACTTGAATAAATTGATTTCAAATCCTCAATATCTTCCGATGTTGTGGCTTTTGAAAGTGCAAGCGCCTGTCTGTCCTCTGGTGGGGTGTTGAAATATTCGTTGAAGTTAATAGCGTTTGCCGCAGCAAAATCATGATCATATGATGCAAGCGTTTCCCTTATTTTTTGTCTTGTAATGGATTTCAGAGATTCTTCATTTGATGACTTTTCTCCTAGTTCAGATAATATGGTTTTTAACATGCTAATTGCGCTTTTACGGAAATTTTCTCTGTCAAAGAGAATAGACATTGCGTTATCAAGATTCCTTTGTACTAGAGTGATAACAGGTGTCGTTACGCCTGGTACCAGATCATTCAATATCCGGAAATATTTGTCCACGGTTATCTTACCAGATAAAAGAAGAGAATAGGAGTCGTTTACTATTTCGGCCCTGTCAATATCTGAGAAAAATTGGACCTTATCCTTTAAATTTGTGTAAAATTCATCCTCGTAAATAACTCTGAAGAACCCATTACCATCTGAATTTAATTTCACATAGTCTCCCTTATCGATTTCTGTCGATTTGGCATCCATCAGAACATTCTTAATTCCCTTGGTTCCTTTGACAGATAGGGGTATCCTCCAAACAAGGTCTGAATGTTGATCATTCATGAAATATCTTCTCTGCTCTAGTTTAAGTTTCTTGCCTGATGGTGTGACTCTTATTGCAGGTAGGCCTGGCTGGTTTATCCAATCAGACATTATTTCACTTACTGGTAATTTGGAAACTTCTCCTATGCTGTTCCATAAATCAGAACCTTCAGCGTTACTGTACTTAAATTTACTCAAATATGCAGAAACCCCTTTTCTGAAATTTTCATCACCCACATAATTATGGATCATTCTCAGTATGCTTCCACCCTTTCCATAGCTTATTTCATCAAAAATCTGTTGAATGTCGTCTGGACTTTCTACCTTTGCATTTATTGGGTGCGTACTTCTAAGGGAATCGCTAGTCATTGATGTAACTGTCTGGGAAAGATATGTTGATTTAATCACATCATATTCAGGATGAATTGCGTTAAGACAGAGCATTTCCATAAAAGTTGCGAAACTCTCGTTGAGCCATAGATCGTTCCACCATTTCATTGTCACGAGGTTTCCAAACCACTGATGTGCCAGTTCGTGGGCTATTGTCACCCCTATATTTATCCGAGAATCAAGATCTGTATTATCGTTACATACAAGAGCTTCTTCTCTGAAGGTAATCGCCCCCCAGTTTTCCATGGCTCCAGCAGCAAAATCAGGTACCGATATAAGATGCACTTTTGGTAGTTCGAAGGGAATTCCAAAATAATTCTCATAGAATTCAAGTGATTTTGACGCAATTTCAAGTGGAAAATCATTGCTGTTAAGTTCGTCACCGGGTATTGCAAGTGTTATTTCGATGTCTTTATATTTGGTGGTTTTTGTCTTGAACTTTCCTACACCCATGTAGAGTAGATATGTAGACATAACAGGCGTGGGTAAAAACTCCACAATATTATATTCTCCATCTTTCTTCACTGACTTAATTGGCATGTTCCCTATGGCTTCCTTGTCCCCAGGGATCCTCATAGATATTTCAAATATTGCCTTCGCATCAGGGCGATCAAAACATGGGAATGCCAAAGATGCATCTGTAGATTCAAATTGTGTTGTTATAATTCTCCTGTTTCCTTGCCCGGCAAGGTAGAGCCCAGCCAGACTCTCCGAAAACGATCTCTTAAAAGCTATTTCTATCTTTAAGTTACCGGATTCAACTCCGCTAATAATTAACTTTTTCTTGTCTCCGTTATAATCGTATTTGCCGGTAGCACCATTTACCTTGAGACTTAAAATGTCTATCCCCTTTGAATCCATCTCAATGGTTGGTGAATCGTTGGAAAGTGTTATGATTTCAGTTCCCGAGTAACCGCTTTCTCCCAATGTAAAATCCATGTTTAGAACATATTTTTCAACTTTCACTGCCATTAAGTTTTATCCTAATTTGTTATTTAATTCTTTATAAATTTTGTATTTATTATTTCTACCCAGTGTATATAGTAAAAATATTAATCATATATACCATGATGATCCGTGAACAAAAAATTTGCTACAAGATTAATGGATATGCCTCTGGTTACCAGTGAAGGGACCATGATTGGAAGACTTGATGATATTATAGTAAACGATCAGACTGGAGATATTTTTGAACTATTGATCACACCTACGGGTGAAAAGATAACACATTTCAAGAAGGATGTTAAAGGTAGATATGTTGTGCCTTATGAATATGTAAAGATGGGAAAGGACGTTTTTGTGATTGAATTACAAAGGGTTCCGAGATTGGACTAAAAGAGAATGTGCGAGATTTTTATTCGTTTCTTTAGAGATTTTTCTGTACATTGATATTTTTATTATAAGATCAAAAGAGATTAAGGGCAGACATCGTTAATCACTGAGAGTTTGTTCTTTGTGGGGCATAACGAAGTATTCCAGCTAGACCACTAAAGGCTTTCTTTAATAGTTTCCCTTCATCGCTGTCCTCTCCAATTATTTCGACTCTTGCACCTGATGCCTCAGCTAATTCATATAAATTCTTTACCAGATCTTCTTCATGGTCGAGATCCATTGCGGCACCACAGTTAGGACATGTGACATCGTCGAGCCACTTATCATAATCCTTGGCAAAACCGCAAGCTGGACATTTATAATAATATCGTGTGCTTCTAATTCCATCGGATATAAGGAGTATATCGATTGCTTTCCTCTCCAATGCTTCTTTTACCTGATTTTCACCGTATATACCCAGACCTCCCTCAGACTTTTTAATTTCCATGAGGAATTTAGTCACAAGGTCTTTTTCTCTTGCTATATCCATGTCCTTCATGGTTTCTGCTGCTCTTTCAACCAGCTCTCTTAAACCTGATTCGTCGGTGTAACCAACATCATAAAGTTCTTCAACCTTGTTCTTTATTTCGTTCCTTAAGTAATCCTTTTCAAAAAAGTAATTCTTGGTTGCTCCAGGTCCCCCAATAAATATTGCGCGAATATCCTTAATTATTGGAACAAAGGTATTATTACATATATCCCCTATTTTCTTAAAGTAATCGTGGGCAGCTATCTCAATAAGTCTCTCATATCTTCTTGAAGATTGTCCCCCCTGATGATGTTTGCTTGGAACAAGTGACTGTTCATTTGTCACTGCTACTATATTTGTTCCATTTAGGAATCCAATTGTGGCTTCCTTCCTGTCTATTACTATGAGACCATAAATTTCCTTTGTTTTAAGTTGACTGAGAAGTGGGTCCAGATAAAATTGTGAATCGCATTTGTAAATGAAAGTTTGAAATGGTTCAGGTGGTTCAATTATCTGAGCATACATTGTAGTCTGATCACCTCTCGTGGCAACGTGACCAACAAATAAAACAAGACCCGTAGGTGGAGTCATTTTATATGACTTTAGACGGGACATTATAGATTCAATAGCTGCCAAAACATTCTTTCTTGTTGATTTTGACTTTATGTTAGAAGAAGTTGAATATTCCTCCCTGAGATATTGCACAACGTCCCATATCTGCTTATCAGGTGGAATATATAGGGAAACAAGCTCAGTTCCTCGTCCCTTAAGATTTGAAAGTTCTTCAAGAGCTTTCTTGAATTCGTATTTTCTGAGCTGTTTCTCATCTGTAGGCATTGGAAAGAAAATTTATAATAATATATAACCTTGATGAAATTGCGTATCATGGAAAAAGTTGTTATCTCACTAGGTGGATCTGTCGTCTCTTCAAATGCTATAAATATGGGTTTTATTAAGGCATTTGTTACTGCCTTGGAAGCAATGTCATCCTTAACCAAATGTGGCATAGTTGTTGGTGGAGGATCGTTGGCAAGAGGTTACATCGAGCCTCTGAGAAGTGAAGGGGTTAATAATTATTATCTGGATCGAATCGGCATAAAAGCTACAAGGCTCAATGCTGAATTGATTGTCAATCTTTTGAATGATGTTGAAAATGTTATACCAGAATCAATTGATGAAGCATTAATGGTATGGAAAAATAGAAAATTTGTCGTCATGGGTGGCACTATTCCTGGGCACACTACAGATACCGTTGCAATGCTTCTTGCCGAAGCATATGGAATAGGAGAATTCATAAATGGAACCTCAGTGGACGGTGTCTATACGGAAGACCCAAGAACCAGTAAGCAGAGTGAAAAGTATGAAAGACTCACATATACAGAAGCCTTAAACCTAAGCTTGGAAAGTTATAAAAACGCAGGAAGCAACGTTTTTATGGATCCAATATCCTTGCTTATTGCAAGAAGAGCGAACATAAAAATTCACGTCATAAAAGGAGATTTAATAGAAAATTATGAAAATGTTTTGATAAAAAAGAAAAAAACCGGTACCCTAATCTCTTAGGGTTTACATTAATATTTTATCGGCAAATGTTTCCTTTGGATCCACTACTGTATATCCGTCAGATGTAGATACTCTCTGCTCGGCAGGTGTTACCTCCAGATAGTTGGGTACATTTTTTGCCAGTCTCTTCGTAAATGGTGGTATTGCCTTGTTTTGATAGAATATTCCTGTTGGGATTCTGTCTCCCCATTCAAGAGCCTTGGTCATTGCTGATGCAAACTTTTCCCCGGATGTCTTTGCATCATCCTCTGGCGTGACTATAGGATTCCATGATTTGTCATCCTCAAGTTTGTATACCCTTTGCTTGTACCATTCCATGGTGTTTATATTGTTGTATGTTGGGCAAGGCTGCAAAATGTCTATAACCGAAGATCCTTCATGATTTATTGCAGTTTTTATAATCTCCTTAAGTTGTTTCATATCAAATGAAAATCCCCTTGCGACCATGCTGTATCCAGCAGAAAGTGCCAATGCTATTGGGTTAAGCTTACCGAAAATGTTTGCTCTGGTTAGACTCTTCGTCTGTTCACCAAGGCTCATTGTTGGAGCTGCCTGACCTTTTGTTAAACCATAAACTTCGTTATCATATACCATGATTGTTAATCCGCTGTTTCTTCTTCCCTCAGCAACAAAGTGTCCTGCACCAATGCTCAGCATATCTCCGTCTCCGCCAGTTACAATTACCTTAAGCTTAGGATTGGAAAGTTTAACACCAGTTGCGTAAGGTATTGATCTCCCATGCAACGTATGTGCGCCTGCGATGTTAATATAGTGAGGAGTTTTTCCTGAGCAACCAATTCCGGATACCGCAACTACTCCCCTTGGATCCAGATTCAGTTCGGTAAGAGCCTGCGTAATAGATGTAACTATACCGAAGTCGCCACACCCTGGACACCAGTCCACTGTCAAATCTGTTTTAAAATTATGCGCCATGTTTTAACACCACTTCTATTTTTTTCTGACTTGTTCCCATTATAGTTCTTGCTGCATCTAGAATTTCATCTTCTGTCATATGTCTTCCGTTGTATTTCAATATCCTTCTAGTAATGTCTATTCCAGTATTGAGCTTTATTACATTTGCAGCCTGCCCTAACATGTTACTCTCCACATCAATAACCATTTTTGCCTTGGAAAGAATTCCACTTACAAATTCCGATGGGAAAGGCTGGAACATTTTGAGATAAAGAAGATTGCACTTTTTCCCTTCTTTTCCTAGGATTTCCATGACATCAAGAATTGGTCCTTTCTGACTTCCCCAGGTGACAAAGGTAACATCAGCATTTTCAGGGCCGTAAAGTACAGCTTTATCGGATATTGGTATTTCTGAATCTGCTACTTCCAGTTTGTGGAATCTCTTCACCATCATTTTGTCTCTGAGCTCGGAATCCTCAGTGACGTGTCCAAGTTCATCATGCTCATCGCCAGTCATCCAGAATATATCCTTACCAAATACCCCAAATTCTGATATTCCGGTCTTCGTGTCAAGGCTGTATCTTCTCCACTCAGGTGAGTGAACAATTCTTGCAACCTGTGGAACTTTTACTTTCTTTGAATCTATTTCTGGTATGAAATCCGATGTATTTGCAAGGTTCTTGTCTATGAGATGAATCACTGGAAGCTGATATCTCTGGGCATAGTTCAGAGCGTTCATTGAATCATAAATACACTCTTCAACGTCCCCTGAAGAGATAACCATTCTTGGAAATTCTCCATGTCCTGTATTTAATGCGAATAATAGATCTCCTTGACCATTTCTTGTTGGTAGACCCGTGCTGGGACCACCCCTCTGATATAATGTGATTACGATTGGTATCTCATCAATTCCTGCGAATGATATTGCTTCTGCCATGAGTGAAAAGCCTGGCCCACTAGTTGCCGTTGAAGAACGTGCCCCTGTAATTGCTGCTCCAGAAGCCATAGCAATTGCTGAGATTTCATCCTCTGTTTGAACAACTGCAATACCAGATTTTGCTAGTTTTGAATTTTCAGACGCAATCCACTTCAGATCTTCGTGTTCCTCTATTATTGTGCTTTCGTCGCTTGCTGGCGTTATTGGATAATATGTCTGAAATCTTAGCCCACCCATTATCTTACCAATAGCGGCTCCGTCGTTTCCTGTAAGAAGGAACCTTGGAGTTCTTTTAATTTCCTCTAGGTTATCCGTCCTGAACTTATTTTCCTGACAATAATCATAAGCTGCCTTTACAACACTGACGTTCTCCTCTACTACTTTCTCTTTACTTGAAAATACGAATCTGATGCTCTCTTCAAGGAACTTCACATCTACACCTGAAATTGCAAGTGTAAGAGCTGCTCCCAAGGTGTTATAGTATCTTGATGGAACTCCGCCAGAAATTGCCTTCTGAACTATATCAGAAAATGGTATTGGAATTGCAATACCGCCTTTTTTCTTCATAAGACTAATTGCTCCTGCGACCGTCATTAAATCTCCAGAATGTTCCAGCTCGTGTCTAATCCTGTCGGAAGTATCTTTCATTATCATTCTGGCTTGCGAAAGATCTGATTTTTCAATAGAATTGTCATAAATTATTCTGGTTCCTTTCCCTACATCCTCTATGTGCTCGAATATAGTATCAGGATCAAGGGCAACTAAAAAATCCAAAGGATATTTCAGTGATCTTGGTCTTTCCTTTTTTACTCTCAAATGGGTATAACTATGCCTCCCCTTAATGTTGGAATGGTATTCCCTAACTCCAAAAACGTTATAACCGGAGTATGCAAATGCTCTGGATATCATGTTCGAAGAAGTGTCTATTCCCCCACCTTGTGGTCCTCCTATGGTAATACTGATATCAACTGTTTTCATTGTCAGGAGATGTTAAATGAATAGAAATAGTTTTCAACCTTATATGTTCACATTAAAATAATTGAAATAGAGTTTTCCTAACACAAAACTAAGTTTACTTTTGTCTTTGCAGGAACAAATTAATAGATTTCAAACATGAGGATACAATGATTGTAGTAACCGGAATGCCCGGATCAGGCAAAGATGAATTTATTAAAGTTGCAAAAACACTTGGGTGGATAGATATCCACATGGGGGATGAAGTGAGAAAATACGCAAAACTAAACAATATTCCGTCCGTAGATAGTGAAATCGGGAAATTTGCTTCCATGGAGAGACAAACTTTTGGAAAGGAGATATGGGCAAAAAGGGTATGGGATGATATGCAACCGGGAAAGAACTATATCATTGACGGCCTGAGAAATCTAGAAGAGTTTGAATATTTTAAGTCCAAAGATAGTGGGCTAATACTCGTTGCAATATACACAGAAAGAGAGGAGAGACTCAAAAGAATATTAAGAAGGAATAGACCCGATGATGTTCACTCCCACGATGAACTCGTATCAAGAGATGACAGAGAATTATCTTGGGGTATTGGAAATGCCATATCTCTTGCAGATTATATGATAGTAAATGATTCTACCCTAGAGGATTTTAAAAAGAGAGCACGAGAGTTACTACTAAAAATTAATAGGAATATTTAAAAAGGCATTAAAATCAAGACTTTTACAATAAAGTAAAAGGAACCATTTGCTTAAATTAACATTTATGTTTTTCAAAGAATCAAAAATTGTGAATAATGTTATAGTCCTTGACTCCGAATATATTCAATAATCGACGTGAAGAATATTTTGCCTGTAGAGATTCTTCCCTCCCTTTCCCTTCCGCTCATATTGAATATATCAAAGGCCCTTTCCGGATGAGGCATCATCCCTATTACATTACCTTCTCTGTTTGATAACCCAGCTATTCCATTAATAGAACCGTTTGGGTTCCATGGATATTCGCCCGATTTACCTTCTCTGTCGGTATACTGAAATATTATCTGATCATTTTGGACTATCTCGTCAAGTGTTTTGGAGTCCTTAAACATAACCTGACCTTCCTTGTGGGCAACTGGGGCCTGAAGTATTGTTCCAGTTTTAATGCTTTTAGTAAGAATTGGGTTTTTATTTGAAAATTTTATATAAGTGGTTCGGCATTCAAATTTTCCCGATTTGTTAACAGATAAAACCATAGATTTTTCGGCTTTCCCATTTATATCTGGCAAAAGCCCCATTTCCGATAAAATTTGAAAACCATTACATGTTCCTATGAATGGTTTTTTTTCCTCTATAAATGATCGAATTT
>JAJZJZ010000153.1 GCA_021809755.1 Thermoplasmata archaeon | reverse complement strand
GGTTACATTTTCTGAAGATTCTTCCCTATTGATGGATGCAATGTAATCTGTAGCTATTTGGTGTCCCAGACCTCTTGATCCGGTGTGTATCATGATTAATATTTCATTTTCGCCCATGATGCCAAAGTCTCTGCTTATCTCGCTCTCAAAGATTTTCTCAACAGCCTGAATTTCAAGAAAATGATTCCCCGAACCAATTGTACCAAGCTGTGATTTTCCTCTGGATTTTGCCTCGTTTGAAACCTTTTCCGGATCAGCCATAATTGATGATCCCAGATCTTCAGTGTGCGTTTGATCCTCTTTGGTAGCAAATCCATTTTCGATAGCCCATTTAACTCCAGACTGCAGAACCTCATTCATTTCCTGATCGTTGAGTTTGATATCCCTGCTCTTGCTCATCCCGGCTGGTACCTTGGTGAATATTTTATCAAGTAATGCCTTTTTTTTATCACGGATATCATTCAATGTCATTCCTGTTGAAACTAGTGTTACGCCACAATTGATATCATATCCGACACCGCCTGGACATACAATTCCTTCCTCATAATCAAACGCAGCAACCCCGCCAATGGGAAAACCGTATCCCCAGTGGATATCAGGCATTGCCATTGATGCTCCTATTATACCGGGCAATCTGGCAACATTCATAACCTGTTCCAGACTCTTATCCTCCCTTAGATATTCCATGAGTGAATCGCTTGAAAAGATCCTGCCTGGAACATTCATTCCGTCTGAAACCGGAATTTCGTAAATGTTATTTCCAATTTTTGTTATGTTTACTGTCAGATTTACAACCCCATGATAGCAACCTATTAATGTATTCAATTATAATATTGGTTTGATGGAAATATTCAAAACAGATTCCTTTAATGAAGATCTAAGATTCAAGATTAGGCTCCAGGCTTATTTGAGACTTACCGCGTTAAAGATTTCCGTTTCCAGAAAAGAGGAAAACAAATTCATGCCATACATAATGGAAAGGGAATCTAAATTGAGAGAACTGCTCAAATGCAATGATGAGTTCCAAATTTTTGATGGAGAAAAGAAAATTTTTCCCTGAAAATAGAGGATGGTTTTCACATTATCTTATAGATTTTCTCCTAAGTGAAAATTAATAGTCACAAAAGTTATATGGTTCTGAAAGACTTGAATAGTAAAGTCAATGTTCTCTTTAAAGAGATTGATGAAAGCCTTGATACGGTGAGGAGACACCTTTCCATAGTTCAGACGCTTTTGAAAGAGCAGCCAGCTGGTATAATTAAGATATCCAAATTGACAGGATTAGCGGAGCATAAAATCAGATATTCTTTGAGGATACTTGAAAAAGACGGCATTATAATACCTTCCAAGGAGGGCGCAATGCTGTCACCGGATTTTATCGATGACAAGAATGGCATTGTGAATGAAGCCGCAAAGATATTGCAAAAATGCAGCGAACTGAATGATGAAATAAGAAAGTCATTTACTGGAAAGAAATGAAGGAAGAACTCCCCCCGTTGAAATTTGGCGATTACTGGATCAGGAAGGCATTGCCAACTGATGCCAAAGAAATGATCAATTGCATGCAGAGTGTAATGGATGAAAGAATATATCTGGTAAGTGAATATTATTTTTACACAGAGAGGGGAGAAGCTGAAAGGATAAAGAATCCAGATGATCTCAATCTAATAGCCACACTTGGCGATGAGGTTGTGGCATTGCTTACCATTCAAAGGGGAATGTATAAGAAAACAAGACATACCGCTTCTCTTGGAATAGCGGTAAAGAGGAAACACCGGGGTAAGGGCCTTGGAACTGTTATGATAAAGCGAGCCGTTGAATGGTGCAAGATGAATGATATTAAGAAACTCAATCTGGAAGTTTTTTCAAGCAATGAATCTGCAATCCGTCTTTATGAGAAGCTTGGTTTCATAATTGAAGGAAGGAAGAGGGATCAATTCAACATTGACGGAAACTTTGTGGATGATGTGTTGATGACCTACAAATTGGATTGATTCGTGAATTTTACCCTATTTCCCACAATTTCATAATCAAAGTTAAGCAGGGTTGATATTGCATCAATATAGAGATCAAGTTCAACGGAATGAACTCTTGCCATCAAAGATTCTGCGGTATCTGAAGGCATTACTGGAACTGTCTCCTGTGCAATAATTGGTCCATGATCTATGTCATTGTCCACCATATGAATTGTGCACCCGGTCACTTTAGCGCCACTTTTTAAAACTGCATGTTGCACGTTGATTCCATACATCCCTTTTCCTCCAAAGCATGGGAGAAGAGATGGATGTGTGTTCACAATTTTTCCATGAAAACTATGGATAAATTCCTCAGGGAGTATTTTGAGGAATCCTGCAAGGGCAATGATATCAGGTTCTAACTTTTTCACTTTCTCTATTACCTCGCTTATATGAGCTAAACGGTAGTGAATGACCGGGATATTCATTTTGCCTGCTCTGCTCACGGCACCTGAATCCGGTCTGTCTGATACCAGTGCGATGATATCCCCATTAATTCTCTTATGAGAACAGGCATGGTAAATTTCCTGAAAGGTTGTACCTTCGCCTGATGCCATTACCAATATTCTTCTTTTCATCTGCTGAACCATTATGACATCCACTTCCTTAAGGATTACAGTTCCAACCTAAGGAAAGATTGGTGATGGGTTACATTTATGAATTTTAAGAAAAGGAATTTAACCTATCATATGTGTGTGAAATTTGATCTCTATATTTCCTAATATTGATTTTGAATCCTGTTAGGTAAATGGTTAAACTCGAAGTGAGGTAAAGTGTTTTATGGATTATGCTTTCAACAGAATATTGAGCTTTAAAGCGCTATCTTATTCCAATAATATATGATCTATAATTTTTCAGCCCAATATTTTTATTTACTCCGGTTAACTCATCTCATTGATGGAGATCTGGATTGAAAAATATAGACCTGTGAAACTTTCTGATATATATGGACAGGATGAGGTGGTATCAAGACTGGAATCATTCGTGAAAGAGAAACAATTACCTCATTTGATATTCGCGGGTCCTGCTGGTGTTGGTAAAACATCTGCTGCCATAGCATTGACAAGGGAACTTCTAGGGGAAAACTGGAGAGACAGTTATCTTGAACTCAATGCCTCAGATGAGCGAGGCATAGACATAATAAGAGAGAATGTGAAGGAATTTGCAAGGATAAAACCGTTCAATGATCTTGGTTTGAGGATCATATTCCTTGATGAAGCCGATCAGCTCACTTCAGATGCCCAGGCCGCCCTTAGAAGAACCATGGAAAGATTTTCAGCAACAACAAGATTTATTTTTTCATGCAATTATTCTACACAGATTATTCCTCCAATACAGTCAAGAGCCGTTGTAATGAGATTCCATCAGCTCTCTGATGATGACCTGAAGAGTTATTTAAAATTCATAGTAAGCAAGGAGAATATGGATCTGGATGATGATGCACTTGATGCCATTTGTGAAGTGTCTTCCGGTGATGCCAGAAAAGCCACAAGCATCCTTCAGACATTGAAATATTCAGGTGAAAAGTCTCCAAAGGCAATTTTTGAAATGTCGGGGAATCTAGAGCCAGCGGATTTTGAAAAAATTGTAAAACTTGCAATGGAAGGTCTCTTTGATGAAGCCGTTGACCTTATTGAAAAGCTCACGG
>JAJZJZ010000152.1 GCA_021809755.1 Thermoplasmata archaeon | reverse complement strand
TTTCCCATTAATGATGGATTCGTAGTTACTCCGTCCACTAAACCCCAATCCACTCCCTGCCTAATCTCCTCTATATTTGCCGTATCAAGAAATATTTGCATTTTTCTTCTCCTCCCTGAATATACTTTCAGAAGCGTGAACAATATTCGATACACCCATGTGAAAATAATCAAACAGTTCCCAAGCACTGCCCGACTTCCCGAATGTATCATTCATACCTATCCTGTGAACATAGACGGGATACTCCTGGGTAACGACCTCTGCTACCCTGCTCCCAAGACCATTATAAATTGAATGTTCTTCTGCAGTTATGATATGACCTGTCTCCCTGGCTGCTTTTATAATCGCGTCCCGATCTATTGGTTTTACAGATGACATGTTAATCACCCTTGCATCAATCCCCTTTGTCTTTAATTCCATTGCAGCCTGAAGAGAAAAGCTGACCATAGCCCCATTGGCAATTATTGCGACATCGTTGCCATCTCTCATGGTTGTAGCCTTTCCTAGGATAAAATTATAATCCCCATCGTTCAGAACGGGAAATTTTTCTCTTGTCAGTCTCGTATAAGACGGTGTTCTAACATTTTCATAAAGGTAATTGATGACGCTCCGCGTCTCGATCGAATCAACGGGTACGATCACTTTCATATTAGGCAGGCCGGACATTATGCCAACATCCTCCACGATCTGGTGAGTAGCCCCGTCCTCGCCCACCGTTATTCCTGCGTGTGTGACCACAAACTTAACATTGATGTTGTTGTAACAAATCGACTGTCTTATTTGTTCATACGTCCTTGAAAGAAATACCGCAAAAGTTGAGGCAAACACCTTTTTTCCAGAGAGTGCGAGACCGGCTGCTGTCAACACCATTGACTGTTCCGA
Organism: Thermoplasmata archaeon; assembly: GCA_021809755.1. Classification (GTDB taxonomy): domain Archaea; phylum Thermoplasmatota; class Thermoplasmata; order Thermoplasmatales; family Thermoplasmataceae. The sequence continues at coordinate 2,784 of JAJZJZ010000152.1, read as the reverse complement.
AATTCCCATATTGAAAAATCGATCAGGGAACCTCTTCCCGAAAATTGCAGTCTTTGTCGAGCTCGAAAGATCTGCATCAAGAACTACTACGTCCCTGTCAGTTTCGCCCAAACGAGCCAGCTCGTCACCGTATGCCTCTCTAAGACTTTCAGACTTCATTTCAGTTCTCACGTATTTCCTTAAGCGCCTTTAAATACAGATCTTCTGATTCTGGTGGACTGCCATGATATTTGGGATTATTTTCCATATAACTGACTCCCTTGCCTTTAACAGTTCTGGCAATAATCAAGGTTGGATATTCTTTCGATTTCTTGGCTTTCTCGATTGCCGAAATGATTTCATCATAATTATGTCCGTCAATTTCAAGCACATTCCATCCGAAACTTTCAACTTTGTTCTTAATTTCCATCATCGGCATGATGTCCTCGGTAAATCCATCCAGCTGGATCATGTTTCTGTCCAGGATAACGATAAGGTTGTTAAGCCTGTATTTATAACCTGCCATAAACGATTCCCAGATACTACCTTCCTCAATTTCCCCGTCGCCAATTACAACATAGATCCAGTTCTTCTTGTCATCAAGTTTTGACGCAAGTGCCATGCCAACTCCCACACCCATTCCCTGTCCCAGAGATCCTGTGGATGCCTCCACGCCTGGAACCCCATAATGGACATGCCCTTCAAGTTTGGACGAAATCTTCCTGAAACCTGTGAGTAAGTCTTCAGGGAAGTACCCCTTCAAGGACAATATTGAGTACAAAGCTGGAGATGCATGACCCTTACTAAGAACAAACAAATCTCTTCCCGGGTCACTTGGATTTACAGGGTCAACATGCATTTCCCTGAAATAAAGAACCGTGAGGACATCAATTATACTTAGAGATCCTCCAGGATGGCCACTCTTTGCCCCATAAACCATTTCTATGATATGCAACCTCGCCTTCTTTGAAATCTCTCTAAGCTCGTCCACAGATAACGCGACATTGTTCAATATACATACACCTTTTGATTGCAGTTGAAAATACGATGGAAAATGCCAAATCTCTCGGTCACAGTTGGTGATTTAGTATTAGATTAAAAAGCTTTTTTTACTTCGGGACATAATTTCACCTAAGTCTACATAATTTACTTGTGAAACACTAAAAATGAACAACTAACACTGAATACTGAAACAAAGTTTTATTTGCAGTTAGTGATTTATTTTGTTATGGAGAGCCTTACTGAATGCTTGAATATGCCTTCAAAATATGCAGATTTAAGTATTTATAAGAAAATAGAAAATTTAATAGACACTTCTAAGATGAGGTGTTACCTATGACTAAGTGTCCGATTTGCGCAATGACTTTTCCTAAATCAGATTACGATGGCCTTGCGAAACACATTGTTCAGATGAAGGAAAAAAATGATCCGTTTCATTCCGGTTGGCTTAGGGACTATGTTCCCATGGACAACTACGATGTACCGGATTTTGTACCCAAACTTAAGGCATTTTACAACCTGACTGGCACCACGCTGTCTGACTGGATGTTTAAGGTTTTCATAAACAAATTTTACGGAGTGAAACCTCACCCATTTGTTGAAACGATGCAGAGGCCCAAGAAATCAATATTTCTTGGATTTGGTGTGGAATACTACTTCTTCTTAAAGGAGAAGATAAGAACCTTATCCTACGTGATTGCTAAAACCGATAAAGAAGATGTACAAAAATTCGAGGCTAAAATACTCCTCCCTGAACTCTTGAACGATGGAACAAGCGGAAAATCCAGGACTACTCTTTTGTTAAAAATGTGTGACAGCCTAGGTGTGAACAAGGATGCACTGGTTTCATCTGCACCATTGCCTCCAACCATTCATTCGATAAAGCTATGGAACAGCATAGCAGAGACAGAAAACTGGGTTGAGGTCATGGCATCTATCAATCCACTGGATATTCTATACAGCCCTGCTGTGAAAAAGAAAGGAGCAAAATTATTTTTCTATGGCGACTCTGTTATGGAAAACGAATGGATCCCAGAGACTGTGAAAGAATTCCTTGCTTATCTTTCAGATCCTGCTAACGACTACGCCGAAGCTGGTCTAAAGCTTCTTGAACAGTATGCAAAGGAGATTGATGATGTGGAAGGCGTCCAGTCTACATTTGTCAGGTCGATAGATGCTCTTGACAGACACCTGATAGCGAGAGTGACCAGGGCTAAACAGTATGAGAGCAAGTCTTGAAAGCATTCTTATTTGAGGTAAGAACAAAATGGAAGACCTGATCAAGAAGTCACTATATATCAAAGAAGAGAACGTTACTCTTGAGTTGATCTACAGATTAAATTTTGATGCGGAAAAGAGTTGTGGTTCTCTGAAGATATTTAGTGGTCCACTATTAGAGGGTGAGGAGAATTATGAGATATATATGGAGCTTCTTGACTGTGGTATATCCAAGGAAGATTTGGATGTCGTAATGACGAAAACCATGGATCAAATTAAAAGTGGAAAACTTGATGTCAAGCTCTAGTTAAACTTCTTAATTATTTGCGACCTTATTCTTTTTCTAGGTCAAAATTTTTGAAATAGGATTTGCATTTCATTCTAACCTAATATGCAATAGAACACAAATGTCCGACGATTATTTCATGTAAACTTTTACAGTCACAGTATCGCCATCCTTTAGAGCCAGTTTCTCTCGAAGATAGTATTCAGAGATTAATTCCATTGTGTCTGTATGGATGGTCCTCTCCGGCATTAAAACGGCACAGTCCACACCGTTAATTTTACACTTAAACGCTTTTACTGGCC
>JAJZJZ010000151.1 GCA_021809755.1 Thermoplasmata archaeon | reverse complement strand
TTCACATCATCTATTGTTTCAATGAAGTGATTGGTTGCCTCCTCAAATATCTCCTTACCAGTTTCCTGAAACCATTCCTCAAGGATTTTGTTGGCAGGTCTACCCAATAAGCTCTTACTCTCTTTATCGGTCAAAGGTCTTTTCAGAATTCTATTGAATGCATAATCCGTAGCGCATGCAGATAAAGTCTCGCTATCGACCAGGGTCCCATCACAGTCAAATAAAATAGCTTTAATCATTTCTTTACCTGCCTTTCTTAACATTCTATGTTAAAACAGCTTAATTAATTTTTCAAATCACCTTACAAGGATCAATAATATGAACAAATAAGACATTTAATGCAATGAAAATATTAATTATAGGTGGAGGAGCAGCGGGGATGTCTGCTGCATCAAAGGCAAAACGTGTAGATCCATCTTCCGAGGTTGTTGTCTATGATTCTGGAACTTTTGTATCTTATGCGGAATGTGGTTTGCCATACTATCTCGGCGGCAAATTCGATGATTATGTTAAACTGATACATTATCCTGTTAAGGAATTTACAGAGAAGAGAGGTATCATTGTCAAAACGGGAATATCAGTAAGGTCCGTGGAAGCAGAGAAGAAATTTGTTACCCTTTCTGACGGCTCAAGTGAAGCATTTGACAGATTGATCATATGCTCTGGTGCTCACGCCAAAATTGAGGAAAAATTTAGGGAATCAGGAGCCGTAGCAATCAGATCTCTGGATAGTGGCATAGAAATTAAGGCCAAAATTCATGAGAAGATGAAAATAACCATTGTAGGTGATGGAGTTCTTGGAATGGAACTGGCTTCTTCCTTTAATGAAGGGGGTCACGACGTAATGTTAATATCTCATCACACAGCACTCTTTCCAAAAATAAGCAAAGATATTTCCCAATCATTACTCAAAGATTTCCAAAAGAAGATCAATGTTGAACTAAATTCAGAGATCACTGACATAATAAAAGAGAACGATGGTTATAAAGTTACGACAACGAAAGGAACTCATAAAACAGGGCTTGTCATATTTGCAACAGGAATTTCACCAAATACAGCTTTTCTCAAAAATTCATCCATAAATCTCACAGAATCAGGACTAATTAAAACAAATGAGAAAATGGAGACAAATTTTGAATATATTTATGCTGCAGGGGATTGCGCAACTTCGAAAAATATAGTTACAGGGAAAGAGTCTTGGCACCCTCTCGCTCAGGTTTCTAATAAAATGGGCAGGGTCGCGGGTTCAAACGCAGTGGGAAACAAAATGATATTTCCAGGTTCAATAGGTACTACCCTTGTTAAAATATTTGACTATGAAGTTGGTTTTTCCGGACTAACATTGGAGGAAGCTATTAAAGAGGGGCTAACCGCAAATAAGACTACGATCAAAGCATGGAGCAGGGCAGCCTATTATGAAGGAGGCTCAGAAGTATTCATAGAAATAGTTTATGAAGAATCTACGGGAAGACTCTTGGGATGTCAGATAGTTGGAAAGGATAATTGTGCATGGCGTTTGAATTCCGTGGCAGTTGCCATTCAGGCAAAATTATCGGTGGAAGATTTATTCTATACCGATTTTGGGTATACACCACCATTTGGGCCAGTTTGGGATGCCATAGTAATCGCAGCTTCACAATCAATGAAATAAATGAGATTATCAATTTAAAGCATTTTCCATGGCACAAGAAAATGAAGTCATGAAATTAGTTCGTTACCTAATTCTAGAAATACAATGCACAAAACAATTAATTTATAGTATGCACTATCTCCTTAATGGTCAGCATTTCGGCACTTCTTGACAATTTCAAGAAACTGCTGAGGGATAACTTGTGGAGAGCGGCATTCCTATCCATACTTGTAGTTATTTATTCAACTATTTCAGAATATTTGATTGAAAACCCTATTGCATCATCCGGGATCCACTCTCTCTTTGAATCACTATGGTGGACAATGCAGACCATAACCACAGTGGGGTACGGTGACGTTACAATCATCGGTACATACGGAAAACTCAATGCCATGATAATAATGATATTCGGCATTGGAAGCTTTAGTTTTTTGTTGGTTTCCATAGCAGCGGAGATTCTTGAGACTAGAATCTTAAAAAGAATAGGAGGAAGGGTGACAAGAATGAGAGATCATGTTATAGTTTGTAATTATGGTAGTAATGGAAAGGATGTCCTTGAATCGATTCTCAGGGAGAAAGAATCAGTGGTTTATCTAGGAAGCTCGAAGCCACCCTTGGAGAATGATAAACTGGATTTTGTTAATGGATCACCATTAGAGGAAGAAGACCTAAAAAAAGCAGGAGTTATAACTGCTAAAAGGGTTGTAATATTCCCCGATGAAAAGTCCAGCGGCAAGAATCCAAATGCCATTGATGCTGAAACAATTCTTTCCGCAATGAACGTGAAAAGATTGAATCCACAGGCTTTTATAATTGTGGAGCTGATTAATGAAGGCAATTCAACCCATGCCCAGAAAGGTGGTATCCAGGAAATAATAGTTAGAGGGAAACTCTCTTCTTATCTCATAATGAAATCAATAAGTGAGGGGAATGTAGGCAAGTTCATTCAAAATATTCTGGAACCAAAAGGGCAGGTTGAGATAAATGAATTAACATTGAGCGATATTGGAAAAACATATGGGGAAATATATGAATCAGTTGAAACTCAAAATAAAAGGACAATAGCCGTGGTTGGGAAGCAGGGTATCCTTCCAAGACCTTCCGGGGATTCAAAATACAATGGTGAAACTCTTCTCATATTGAATTTTAAGTCCAATCAATCCATAAATGTGTGATCGCTACCATTGGATAATATGATTCAACTTTCATTTTACGAATAAATTCATTATTGAATTGAGCAAAATATTAAGAGTAAAATCTCATACTATGAATGAAAATGGATATTATAACGGAGGTCCTCATTATTCTGGCGGTTTCCCTAATAGTTGGGGAAATCATGGAGTCAAAGGGATTCCCAAATGTGGTTGCCGCAATGATAGTTGGTATTATCCTGGGGCCAGCAATTCTCAATTATATCTCTCCCGGCCCTGTTTTATCTGGTCTGTCAGACATATCATTATTTTTCATTGTCCTGCTCATTGGAGTGGAAGTGACAACAGAATTATTGACAAAATATACTAGATCATCGATTTCTCTTACAGCTGGAAGTTTTGGGATACCTTTTCTCCTAATGATTGCATTTTCTGTCTTTATATATAATCTTCAGATCAATGATGCCATAATACTCTCCTTATCAATTTCCATACCATCCATATCCATCGTATCGGTTTTACTTCTTAGATATAATTTGCTCTCCAGAGAAGGGGGAATTCGAATTCTTGCCAGTGTGGTAATTTCCGATGTGCTTGCGTTTATAATTTTATCTGCACTTATCAACACATCAGAGATATATTTTAAGCTGATATCCATAATAGTATTCATATTTCTGCTGCTCCTACTTGATCGGTTCATGCGAAGAAATGCGGAGAAATCCAAAGCCTTTTTTGAAAGGCTAAGGGCAAAGGACAGAGGAGAACAATTAATCTTTGCGTCAATAATAGTTTGGGGTCTCTTTGTTTCAAGAGTGTTCGAAGAGCTTGGATTTACTTTTATTCTGGGTGCCCTCTTCTCCGGGATGATCATAAATGACGTTGTGATTGG
>JAJZJZ010000150.1 GCA_021809755.1 Thermoplasmata archaeon | reverse complement strand
ATGGAGGGGTAAGCAGTCATTTCGTTCATATCCTATTTATATATTTAACATTAATTAATAAAAAATAGATGGGTTAGAACGTATTGTCGAAATTTTATCAAACCAATATAAATAACATTAATTTATTCAAAAACCATGGAAAAATTGTCGATGAAGGAAGTAATTGAACCCTTAAACCGGGATACTCTGCGCTATGCCCTGCGGATAAACGGTACTGTGAGGGCTTATTTTTCTGCATTTCTAAGAGAACAGGGTTATCTGGAAATCCCTCCCGTGATTTATTCAACGGCAACAGATCCATTAAATCACCCAGTGTTTGATACATCTTTTGAATATTATGGTGAAAAATATTCAATTACCAAGAGTATGATTTTTCATAAACAGATTGCAGTGCAGTACCTGAATAAAATTTTCGCTTTCTCCCCCAATGTAAGGCTTGAAACTTCTGACAGAGCCTCCACAGGACGACATCTTTCGGAATTTACCCAAATAGATATAGAATGTTTGAAAGCATCAAGAGATGATATGATATCTCTTGCTGAAGATATGATTGTGGGGGTAATTGCAGAGGTTAAGGAAAAAAACAAAACAGAGTTGAATTCATTAAAGAGGACATTGAATGTTCCAAAGAAGCCATTTGTCAGGATACGGTATGAAGATGCTTTTAGGGAATACGGTAAACAGTTTGAGGATTTGCTATCGGCCAAAATGACTGCTCCATTCTGGATAATAGACATACCGATAAAGGAAAGGGAATTTTATGACAGAGAAGACCCAAATAATGAAGGATTCCTTCTGGATATGGATCTTATCTATCCCGAGGGTTTTGGGGAAGCATCTTCAGGCGGCGAAAGGGAATTTGAAATAGAAAAAATTCTTAAGAGGGTGAAACTAAAGGGCCAAAGTACAGATCAATTCAAATGGTTCATTGAAGCTGCTTCAGGAGGCCTTCTCCCATCAGCCGGGTTTGGAATAGGTATTGAGCGTCTGGTGAGATATTTATGCGGTTTTCCACGTATAGATATGGTCACGCCCTTTCCAAAGATTCCTGGAAAACTCTCAATATAAGCAAAATTTCCATATATAGTAAAACTCTTTTACTCCGTAGACCATGTTTATTCATCGAAGGAATCATATATATGACACGCGAACTTGATGAAGACGGATACGATCTTGAGGAACCTCCAAGGAGAGTAATAAGTTCCAAGGGTTTTTCCCTTTTCATATGGTTAAAGGAGCACCCGAAGTGGATGAAGAACCATCGTATGTGGATTTTAAACAATATGCCAGAGGAAGAAGAACTAAATAATTCAGAAGACGAATAAAAAAGAAAATTTAAAGCATTTTAATAAAATTACATGGCGTTGCTATTTTCAAGATTTTCAGATTATTTGAATCGGATGACAGATACATCCAAAAGGTTGGAATTAAAGCAAATATTATCCTCGCTATTTGTAGAGTCGGGATCAGATTTAAAGAAAGTCGTCTATCTCATACAGGGAAAAATCGCCCCGGATTATGAAGGGAAAGAGACGGGAATAGCAGACAAAACAATAATAGAAATTTTATCTGATATTTCCGGAAATGAACCGGATATTATTTTAAGGAAGCTTGGTAAAGTAGGAGATATTGGATCATTAACGCAAGAGCTCACGAAATCCAATAAGCAGGAACTTCTATTCAAAGATGATCTCACTGTTGAAAAGGTCTATGACACACTTAAGCTGATGAGTGAAAAGAGTGGTCAGGATAGCACCAAGGTCAAAAAAAACTTAATGAAAAATCTTCTTTTATCTGGCTCTGCAGACGAGGCAAAATATATTGTAAGAATTGCATTGGGAAGGCTAAGATTAGGGGTTGCCGATTCCACAATTTTAATGGGCCTTATTGAAGCTTTTCATTTTGAGGACATTTCACAGGATGTTGAAAGTTATTATAATTTCAATCCAGATTTAGCAAATATATCTGAACTTCTCCTGAACAATAACAGGAAAGAGATCCAAAATTTTGGACCTAGACCAATGATTCCATTCAAGGTCATGCTTGCAGAGAGACTACAAAGCATTCCTTCAATATTGGAAAAAATGGGTGGAAAAGCTGCATTTGAATATAAGTATGATGGATTGAGAGCTCAGGTTCATGTCAAAGATGGAATAATAAAGATATTTTCAAGAGGCAACGAAGAGACAACAGGTCAATTTCCAGATGTTGTGGAGGCAGTTAAAAGTCAAAGATCCATAAAAAATGGAATTCTTGATGGAGAAATGGTTCCATATAACCCGGTTACGGGAGAGATCTTTCCTTTTCAGGAGATATCCAGAAGACGCGGACGCAAGAATGATCTGTCCACGTCTTCTAACAAGAATAGCAATATCATGAAATTTGACGTAATCTCAGAGGAAGGAAACGAGATCCAAAGGGTAAACAATCAGACCATTGAGGATGAGATACCAATTACACTTTTTCTCTTTGATATAGTGTATTTAAATGGGAAGGATCTTTCCAGAAAAGGATACACAGAAAGAAGGAATGTTCTGCAAAAAACCATAAAGGAAACCGATAAGATTAAGCTTGCAAAGAGAATTGAATCCTCTGATCCTGCTGAACTTGAAGCGTTCTTTGAATTATCAATTGAGGATGGCTGTGAAGGTATAGTTGCAAAAAGTCTAGATGATAATTCAATTTACAGAGCGGGTGCTCGTGGATGGAACTGGATCAAATACAAGAGAGATTATCAGTCTATGATCAACGACACATTCGATCTTACTGTTGTGGGAGCATTCTGGGGGCATGGCAGGAGAGCTAAAACCTATGGGGCTCTTCTTCTGGCTACATTTAATCAGGAAAAAGGTATTTTTGAAACATTCTGTAAGTTAGGAACAGGTTTTACAGACGAAGTTCTATTCAGTTTACCAAGAATATTCTCTGATTCTGTTGTTTCAGAAATGCCAAACAATGTAGACTCCATATTAAAGCCAGATGTGTGGATATATCCAGATAAGGTCATGGAGGTAAAGGGTGCAGAAATAACGGTAAGCCCAATTCATACTTGCAATAAAGACGCCTTGGGAAAGGGGTTAGCTCTTCGATTTCCCAGATTTACTGGTAAATGGAGAGATGATAAAAAACCTGAAAACGCAACAAATAATATTGAAATTTTAGAAATGTATAAAAATCAAAAAAAGAGTTTGTGAATCTGATTAAAATCAGAATTCTCTGTCTTCGTTATCGCCATTATCTCTGTTTCCAGAGTTCTGGTTAAAGCCGCCTCTTCTGTAGCTTCCGCCACCGCTTCCGCCTCTTCTGAAGCCTCCGCTGCTTCCACTACCTGGTCCACTCCTTCTGTAATTGCTCTCGTGAACCTTTTCGCTCATATCCAACTCAGTGTTGAGCTCTTCGATGGCTTCTTCTGTGTCGTTGAGATTTCCATATTTGCCGACATTTAGTCTCATATGGCCTCTGACGAGGGAAATATATCCGTTATCGATATAAAGGGTCTTTCCGCTCTCGACTTTGCTCACCTGATCTCCCCAAAGAGAAAGTGTTATCTTTCCTGTTTCATCGCCGATGACGACTTCAGTTACAGATTTTCCTTCTCCGAATCTGGTTGTTATTTCTTTTGGCTGTCCAACTTCTACTACCTTACCCAAAACGTTTACCCTTCTGGAATAAGGATTAAGGTCCTTAATTTTG
>JAJZJZ010000149.1 GCA_021809755.1 Thermoplasmata archaeon | reverse complement strand
CACCTGAAGTAGAACCAGCACAATAAAATCTGCGCCGGGGTGGCTTAGTTGGTAGAGCGCCGGACTCATAGGAATACAATTCTGAGAAATCCGGAGGTCTCGGGTTCAATCCCCGATCCCGGCATATTCCAAAAGTTAAATATCATATTGCTGCTGAGAATATTATAATAGTAATATTATATTTACATTTTATATATTGTTAGAGTTAAAGTTTCTTGTAAAGTTTAAGTTTAAAATATTAACTTATTTTTCGAACCTTGTGCAAATCCTTAACAACAAGCTATTGAAGAAATAAAGGTTTATCCTAGAAATAAGTGGTTATTTTTATTTCTCATTGCATTATATTCCCATAGGGTCTCGAACAAATCTATTTAGAACCACCAGAATTAAAATATCCATGGAAGGTTGACAAAGTGTCGCAGAATTCAGGTAAGAAAATGGTTATAGTATTCATCATACATTAAAATGATGCAAAGCTCTCACACCCTGAGTGCCGGTAGGAGCCTATTGTCTACGATAGCCTTAGGGATAGGGGATGGACTGATATATATAGAATAGAATTCAAGACATTCTTACATACAAAGCCTCCAAGAATACAGTGCACCAAGAATGGAATGAGGGAGGCCGTTATGCCATTGTCAGAGCGCAGATCAAGGTTCACCATGAGATTCGAATAAAAATCCATAAGGATTCTCCGAAACATGGATTTATACAATTTCACTGAGGTCATGAGTATCTCATGGAATTAGGTTTGGGGCATCATTGATCACACAGCGAAGAGAGGGATATCTAGGAAGAATCTGAGGGTAAGTATAATATGGATTGATGATAAATCATACAGGAAAGGGCATAAATAACTCACTCTCGTCATGGACATGGAGAGTGTTGGTGTTGATTTCATATGCGTTTGCAGGAAGAAATCCTCGCTGGATCAATATTATGAATTACATGGCAAGAATAAATAACTAGAATAAGTATTGTTTCAATGGATATGCGGGATCAGTACATTATTTCAACTATTGAACTTGTGTCCAGTGCATATTGAAAGATCGTCTTTGACCGCTTCCTCATGCAGCATGTATATGAGGCTATTAACTTATTGAGGAAAGAGTAGAACCGTAAGCTTGTGAAGAGAGGGATCGTGGATATCAACGTTCAAAGTACACATAGCTGTATTCACGGGAGAACCTTCCAGAAAAGTACAAGGAACGTTACGATCCCATAAAGAATTCTGGTCTCAGAACAGGAAAGACCTGTTCCATGAAGGAAAACATCAGAAATTTCGAAATCTTGCATCACTGGAAGAACAAAGGGATTACTGGAACAGGTGGTACTCATGGCTAATTCACTCATCCATAGATGCCATTAAGGGAGTAGCAAGGATGAAGTTGACGGACATGGACAAGTTACAGAAATATTTCATTCACAATATTAGAGATGCGGAGGTTAAAGGCATCAATTCAAAGGTCGCATTGATAGAAAAGATAGCCTATGGACTCAGAACAGAAGGCACATGAAGACAGCAATATACTTTAAATGCGGAAACCTGGATCACTATTTACGGTCCCCGCACTAAACCAGGAAGAACCGCCTTTTACATTTTTGAAATGAGTGAGTAAACAATAATGGTTCATCGGACTTTCATTGGGTAAGAACTCGACGTTCATATTATTCCACTATAAAATGGGTTTTGCCATAAGGGTTAAACGTCTGAATTGATTAGCACTCGAACGGGATTGACATAGATTCAGTAAAATCTATATAATTCCAGTTAAACTTTCAAATAAGAACCCACGCAAAAGTGCGAAGAGACATAATAATAAAAACAAAAATTCTCATTATTCAAACAAAATTTTTATATGAATATATGAAAAGATGTGCGATTAATGGGAAAGAATGGTCAAAAAGATATCGTTATCCGATAAAATTATAGCTAGATTGAACTATGCCCCATTAATCTATAAAATTTTCAAAGGTTAAGTTATTAATTTGATATGAATATAGCTTTCTATGGTTACAGAAGAAACTTCAGATGATATTTCATTTCAAGAATTTAAACAGGCGGTTTTGGATGTTTCTAAAGAGCTACGAGTGAAGGAAGAAGAGCTGTCATATAATGACGACATTAATAGAAATGGACGCTTAGTCTATTACGCATACGGTGCTAGCGATTCTTATTATTTTGTATATTACGCTAACAAATATAAAAACGATGAAAGCATAGAAGTTACAATAGATATTAGTGAATCTTCACCTCCAGAAGACAAAATGGTCAGTTTCAAAGATCAAGTCACTGGTTTCCGTTCCTATGAAAGGGTAACAGGTGCTGCTTTGCATTATTACAATCTTAACAAACACCCTGTCGAATTGAAAAATTTGTTTGGAAATGTTCCGATGTATACATTCAACAAGCCTAATGGGCAGATAAAGGCACAAATCGAGGTCTTGTTAAATGGTATTCCGTTAGGCGAAGGTATAGAACTAGAAGTATACAAATTCAGGCATGTGGACAGGTTTAAGGATTACTACAGATACTATAGCTACGTGTTCAAATTTTATACCACAAATGGGTCACTGATAGTTTCATTTCCATGGTTAGGGGCGCTTGATAGCGGGGGTGCTTATTCTGATTTGCAATTTACTGATAATAAAATAAAGTCAGTGACGGATCATGGTGGCACTGTGAAAACGTTTCATTACGACATTGAATATGATAAATTTGAGAACTTTTTCTGTTTAAATTCTATAAATATTGTTAATAATTTAACCCCAGAACTTGAAATCAATCAACTCAAATTGCCTTCTTTTAAAGCCTTTGGAAATGATTTCAAGAAAGAATGGGATAAGTTCGTAAGGAAATTCTATCAAAGAAATCTTCGTGATGCATATGGAGATATAAGACGAATAGTTCAGGATGCAATGATGATTACATGTGTCAAGAAAGGAATCGATTTTCCTGAAGAATCAAATCGTAATCCTAATACCTTAGTAGGTGTGTTGATTCAGAATCATGTTTTAGAGGGGAAGTTCCAAGAGTGGACTAAGGCATTCACGGCATTTTCGAACAATGGTGGACACAGCATAATAGAGCCAACAGAAAGAGATCTCGAAGACCTAATTCTTAGAAAAAGGATAGTACTTGTAATAATGCTTGGAATTCAATTGATGGAGGAGTTGCAGAAGTCTCTTGAACAAGAAAATTTTAACACGAGGATAAACTAATAAAGACTTGGTTTTAAGGCTTTCTTGTATTGTTGTATTTATGCAATGCATATGTCTAGATTCTTAAGATTTTTTATTATCAATGGGGCGTTATTTCTGTTGTGAATACTTTTTTAATTTCAAGGTTTTTATATTTATAAGTTTTTGGAATAAAGATAAGATTGAGCAGTATGGTATACTCCTACGAGGAGTTTGATTACATTTACTATACGAATAATGCTTATTGCTGGCTTTGTGAAAAGAAATTGGGGTTTATTAATTATGGCAAAGTAGATGTCATGAAAAAAGTTTTTCTGTCCACGCCTGCATGACGGTGTTAGCGTGAGAGTTGGAGAGGCAGCCGTTCTAGTACTTGACCTTCGAGGTCGCTTTTTAGATTGGCTGCCCTTCGTCTCGACATAATACCCTGAAACAAGGGTGAATAGAAGTTTGTCGAGTTATCTCCGACTCTAAACTCTCACTTACCACACGGAGGTGGTTGGAATCATAATAGGTTTGGA
>JAJZJZ010000024.1 GCA_021809755.1 Thermoplasmata archaeon | reverse complement strand
CTGAATGCGGCCTCCTGCTGCCATCCTCTTGTGTTAAGGGTTCTCCCTCTTGGGGCCCTTATGACTCTCTTGTTTTCCATGCCTGTTTATGGGTATATGAGTTTTAATTTTTTGTTTATCTATATTTAACAAAATCTGCATGATTCTTTACTCAATATTTTTACGACTGACTCGAAGAAAAATACTCAAAGAAAGATAAGGGAAATATTACCTTCATGCATTATCCATAATAAATAGAGGTAATATTTACGTAATCAAGTGGTGCATAGAAATTGTATGTGTTTGAACCTATAGTAAAAGATAAGGGTGTAGTGCTATTGTAAAAGGAAAATGTGAAGTTAGATCCTGGGTATTCCACTCCCACATTGGAAAATCCACTGTTAATAAACGCACTTTTCACATTCGATACAAAGCTTATCGTGGAGAACATATTGAGAATTGCAGCAGACATGTCAAGAGCGTCTGAAACCATTTCAATACTATCACTAACCACTTCAGGAATATCACTCTCAAAAACATTTGCTGCGGCAAGAACGTCACTTATTGCAAGTCCAAGTTCAAGAGCAGAGGAAAAGGTTTTGAAGGCATTTGATGCTTGCTTTATAACACCAGCTGCATTTGTATATCCCGACGTATGTGCCCAGAGGGTCGATTCCTGATAAGCCGTGTTTCTACCAGAATCATTCAATGATGCATTATAATAACCAATATGATTCTGGAGGAGTTTTTGAACAACGATACCAACCTCAAAAGGAACCAGCATTGCCTCCACTTTTAACCCATTAATCCCCCCTATTGCGCTTATTCCTCCGACAGTACCACTCCCATCATAGGTTGTACCGTCATTGTTCTTGGAGATTAAAACGGTATGGCTGTTTGTCTCGTAATGACCATTGACATATGTGACATATGTGATTTTCTCATATTCGTCAGTGTATTTTGTTGTGTACAGGTTATAATGTGAAAAAGTGTAAGTTGCATTTTCGATCCCTATCATTAAGATAGTTCTGTTCACGGCATCCCAATATGGATATTTATTATATTCACTCAGATTAATAGGAAATGCACCTGTTTGGTTGACAGATGAAACAACGGTAACATTTGCGGTATGTTCAAAACTTGGGGTTGAACTCATAGTTCCGCTGATCTCTCCTGTTGAACTCTCATAGCCATTCGCAGAGTTCAACCCTATTGTTCCATTAAGGATATTTACATCCCCCGATGCAACAATTTCAGAATAACCATTATCGGCACCCTGAGTTATTCCAACGGAAAGAAGTGGCAACACGCCCGTTGTCTTATTTACATTCACAACTGTGCTATTCGTCTGGTAACTGGTTGTATTGAAGTAAGTCTCATAGGTAGTTTGAGGGGATACAGTAATTTCACCTATATCATTCATAATTGCTTTGTGAATATTAGCAGATGAATGCAAAATCTGCATTGGCACTTTAGAAAAAGAAAGATTCAGGAAAACCATCTCTGGAGAGAACACAATCCCGGAATATGAGGTTGGATTCACACAAGTGTTATTGAACCAAGATTTTATCACAGAGTTGTTTAAAGTACTTGCGTTCAAATCTTTAAGGTTAAGTGGGTTATATGCAATATTATTATAATAGGAATATATGGATATATTGGAACCGTTTTGTACAGTCTTGTATGCAAGAACAGAGAGGGATGGTAAGTTTGTGCCAGAATAACTACGGAAGAATGTTTTCCACTCCCTGCTTATATTCAATATTTCAGGATTTAGAAACAGTACAGAATGGGTTGAATTGAGAGTGGCGTTAAGAAGTACATCCTGTACCCCGTTATCTGTTTGATATGCCTGCATTAAACCAGCATTGGTACTAACATTTTGGGAAAGGAAAGAAGGGATAATAGAGGAAACCTGAACATGAATAGATTCATTTAGGGGGATAGATGAGGAATTGTTTCCAAATTGTGTCTGAAGCACATTCAATATTACTTTTGGGCCAAAATTCCCACTTTTTCTTATTATGCTTGAAGTTGAGCCATTATTATATATGAAAACCCCAAAAGCAACAGAAATCAATACTGCAGTAGTAGCTATTGCAAAAATTATCTTTTTTCTGTCGTTTGTGTTCATTTAATTCACGACTATTTAATTACATCGCTATAACATATATATTTTTTCATGCAAAAATAAAAACTCTTATTTATCAATATAAGAAAATGAAGTTAACTATCCTACTCTGAGAATAGGGTTCCCCGATTTCCATCCAACCTGTAAGATACAAGTTTCAACACATCCACCTTTAGGGTTTTAAAATTGTCTGAAGTACATAATTACACCAATTCTTTGAGGTATCTTTAGGGGTTTTAATAAAACATAAACTGCGAAGTTGCATCTTGTTTAGTTGAAAATTGATCACTCCTTGTGATTGTATCTTTTAATATGCCGTGAGCCGGTATTAACTCAAAGGTTTAATGCCATACAATTATTTATATACGTTCTAATCATGCAATCTTATGAATCAAACCGATCTTGAAGGAGAATTAATGCGGCTTGAAAGAGCCGATATTCCTGAATCTGACAAGAAAAAGATAAAAGAATTTGTTTATGACATACGACTTGCGGGCCTTTCTATCAGCAGGCAATATTTCTACGCCATCAGACTTAGGCAGATTGCTTCATTGATTCCTGATGGTTTCCTTAACCCATCAGTTTCAGACGCTAAAATGGTGCTTTCCACCCTTATGTCAGGAAAGATAGGAAGAAGGGTTAAGGGGCATAATCACAATAGCTCATATTCCGAATGGGAGATAGAAAACTACAAATCAACACTGAAGAAGTTCTATCCATGGCTTCTTAAGAGGGAGAATCCAGAATGTATTGCATGGATTAAGACAAATAACCACCCCAACAAGAACATCAAACCAGACAACATGATCACTGAAGTGGAGATGGAGAAGATCGTGAATGCACTGAAGAATTCGAGGGATAAAGCTGTGATATACACACTGTATGATTCAGGTTGCAGGATTGGAGAGATCCTCACACTAAAGAACAGGGATGTAGAATTTGATGAATATGGGGCCATTCTTTCAGTAACAGGAAAAACAGGATTCCGTAAGGTAAGAGTGGTAGGCAACTCCATATCTTATTTAAGGGAATGGCAGAACACGCATCCTGATCGAAACAATCCTGATGCTTGGTTCTTCTGTGGTATCGAATCTGAAAATAAAGGAAAAAAGCTGGAGCACGCCAATGTTTATAAATTCATGAGAAAAGGAATACATGATGCAAAGATTGAGAGGCGAATTTATCCCCACCTATTCAGGCACACGAGGGCTACCATACTTGCAACAAGGGTTACTGAAGCACCCTTGGAGGCACAAATGGGTTGGGTTCACGGTTCCAAGATGACCCAGACTTACGTGCATCTGTCAGGCAGGGATCAAGATAAAGCCATTCTGAAGGCATATGGCATTGAAACAAAGGATGATGAGCCCATCGAATCAAATAAACCTATTCCATGCCCAAGATGTAAGGAGCCAAATGATAAGATCAACAGGTTCTGCTGGAAGTGCGGCATGATCCTAGATAAAACACTCACAGAGAAAAAACTCACAGACGAGGCAAAGGAAATTGAGAGAACTTTGTTGAAATCTGAAGTGATTGATAATACCACAAAGAATATGATAGAAACATTTCCATCAGAGTTCAAGGATCTCATCCTAGAAACTGTGCTGAAGCAAATTGTTGAGAATCCAGAAATGAGGGAGAGATTCCAGAAGGAGATAACAAAAATCTAAAACAATCATGGTGGCAATAATGTGCTATTACAATTTTGCAAGGGGGCAAACACGAAAAACTACAGAAAAAATCAGTGAATTCAGGTTTATTTTTTTGCAGTTCATTATACAAAAGGTGCTTGGCCAGTATATAGTTATAACACAATATGGGGATGTGCCATTTTGACTGAGACGCTGACATTGTGCCGAAGGGCATTATGTGGTAAAGAGGAACTGCTAACAACCTTCCTTGAAGACTACGGGTATCTGGTTAAGCATGTAGTAAAAGATGGTGTTGTTTTCCATGACGGCACTCATTATATTTTTTCGTCAAATACGGCATGTTCAGGCTGTGAAGCCTGCAAACCTTAATTTTTACCCAAATTATTGATCATAGCACAGATATATGAGACTACGTGGAGGGCACTTGCCCATAACATTTTTTTCACCCTTATCTGTCGATGTCAGTATGACACTGTCATACTCTTTTTTTTATTCTTGCCATGACCTTTCAACTTAAGATTAGTAGTTTCTCCTAATTCATTTCTGTCAAATATGCCGTTTTACCCCCCTACGTCCCCCCTATATAGGCACTGACACCTGTCAAACCTGACACTGACACTGTCAGGACTGCCAATTAGATGTCAGTAGGTTTAATTTCTCTGCTTAATTGCGAATGCAAAAAATAAAATGTCATACTGACAAAAGTGTGTCATATTTTAAAATAGAACTTGTTAAATATTGTTAACTGACAAATCGATATGGTATATATGACAGACAATGAAGATGAAAAACTAGGTTTGACAATTGACAGTATGAAGAAAGATGACAAAACTGTCAAAGAGATTGCCAAAGCCCTAAACATCAGTGAGCGAAAAGTGTACAGGCTGATGTCAAAGAGTGGCAGTCCTGACAATAATGACAGTACTGACAACACTGACAGTGACACTGACAATACTGACAGGCAGACTGACAGCAGAGGTGGCAGACCAAAAAAACCATTATGTCAGATGACAGCAAAGTACAGTCTCAACTGTTTAAGGCGTTTGAGGAAGCTGCACACCGGGAACTGTTGCCACTGCTGAAAGAGGAATTTATACAGCTGTTCAAGAACGGTGCGATCCTACTGCATTATGATGTCAGGTACCGTAGAGACGTGGAGGATGCAGGCGTTAAGTGGGAGGAATTTATAGACTTCTGCTTTACCACTGGCTACCAGTTGGAAATGGATGAGCACATTAAAAGAGTATTCGAGGAACAGGCATAGTCAGACACAGAGGAAATGCTGAAGACAGGGATCAAGATGAAAACGATTGCAACTGCAAACCATGGCGTTGGAATATATTGAATTGGGGAAAAAGGTAAAATATGGAATCTTTACCTGAGACTTCTTCATAGGAACCATCGTTCACTGGATGGCTTTTATTATGAACCAAAATCTCTCAAAGCTTTTGAAAATTCGATCAGTTTTTCCGCCAAATCCGAACTCAAAGTTTTAAGCTCATAGGGCTCTTCTTTTCCTACCATAAGGTTGACAGATATGGCTCGACTAATTCTTTGTTGAAGACTTTTCCTTTCTTTATCATTATCTGTACGGTTTATCAACACAATAAAGTCTGCAATAGAACTAACCCTTATTGATTTAAGTAACTTATTTACAAAACCGTCCAATGATATATTTTTCTCATCGCAGTATTTACGAAGAGTATCAAAAATTCCCTTTGACAAATGCTGAAATATTATGCTTTTGTTTTGTTCAAACAGCAGAATAATAGTCTCCTTCAATGTATATTTTTTTTCTAGCTTCAATGAGGAGTATAGTGCGAGCTGATAATCGGTTGAAATGTATTTTTCTGTTGTGATCAAATCTTTTATTTTAGATAGCACTCCTTGATTTTCAAATGAAGAAATATCTGTATATTGGGCTCCAGTGAGATAAAATGAACTCTCCGAAGCTGATACTCTGATCAAGTGCATAGGAAGATTTTGATTGTATCGGTGCAGGTATTCGCTAACTACGGAATCAAATAATTTTACAAATTTTTCAAAAGAAAGTCCAGGGGGCACCAACCCAATTCTAACTGCTGTCCCTGCATCTTTAAACATTATGAGGCTATCGGGCGTTCCAACAACATCTCTTGGCTCAACCGTATCCCTTGCAATCTTCCGTATCTCTTCAATATTTGATTCCTTAATATAAGACATAAGACGAGAACTTTCTCTGAATTCTGATGGTTTTTGTGGCTTAACAATCATATATGCAGTAACTGCATTTCCCAGTACCATGTCCCTAACATCATCAACTTTCCATGTCTCGTTGAGAATAGAAGAGATAATATCCCTTAGTAACTGATTTTCCCATATTTTGGTTGATTCTTTCTTGAAAATCTCAATGGTTGATTCAACTTTAGAATGAATTAGAAAGTTATAATTTGTAATTCTCCCAGTGTCTGAAAATATGGCTCCAAATTCATATGACAATGGCCCATCTATTCCATTCAAATCACCACTTATTACTTTTTTGACACAATCTGCTAAAAGAACGCCAAAATCACGTTGAATTCCCTCTGTGCCTCTTTTTTGAAATAAGTATAATACGTTCACAAGCGAGGAATTCGAGCTTAATTCCTTGTTTACATCCCTGCCAGATAGATTTCCCCTCAAGTTTAGCAGAATAGCAACAAGAGATGATAGATAAACGACTTTTTCATTTTCGAGGATGAGCAACTCTCTTATATCCTTGTTCAGCTCCCCAGTGAAGGCAAGCCTTCTCAGAAGTTGGATGTAGCCTTGAGCTCTAACATATGAGGTTGAAGCAACAACTTCAGAATATTCATTTGAAATTATGATGGAATTTATGACTTCATCTTTACCGATCGTTTCTATTCCGTAGTCGTTAAGAATAGGAAGTGTGAAATTAACTATCTCTATCAATTCCTCTTTCTTGGAAATTTCATCTTTGAGTCTGGAGAAATCGACTGATTGATCCCTGTAACTCTTAATTACTCTTGCGATCGTAT
Source organism: Thermoplasmata archaeon (assembly GCA_021809755.1). GTDB lineage: Archaea > Thermoplasmatota > Thermoplasmata > Thermoplasmatales > Thermoplasmataceae. The sequence continues at coordinate 14,221 of JAJZJZ010000024.1, read as the reverse complement.
TTGGAGAAAGTCGTGTTTTCAATAACCCGTATTTCACTAATTCTTCAGAAATTTGCATAACTTGTTTAAGGTTACTTGTACTAATTATATCTGTAAGTTTAGTTTTATCAAAATCATTGTAGAATAGGAAATTAGTGGTATCTGGGCTCATATGAATTTGGTTTGATAGAATTTTTAAGTAATGTTCCTTAACTAAACTGAGGGATTTAGGAATTTCTAGGAAGAGTTGTTCCAGTCTGATTTCAGATTTTATAGCAACAAGAACACTTTCAAGGGACCGCTCAATTTTGTGGATTAATTCATCGTAACGTGCAGTCGATTGTGTAAGATCATACAAGGAATACCCATCATTAAAAGATTTCAGTATAAGTTCTAGAAATTCTTGTTTTTTACTTTTGTCTTTAATAGAACTCATATTAACCAAATTTGACGATTCCAGTATTTTGCTGAAAACCATAGTATTGTCTTCTTTTAATATTTCTTTCCAGATGGTGTTTTTATGAGATAGATTTCGATAATCAAGATAGATAAGGTTTATTATGTTTGCGGGAACCTTTAATTCGTGGATCAGGAACTGAGTGCAGAGTTTTTTAGATAGTTCATCGATCCAAACAGTTTCTCTATTAGAATCAGTCTCGAAATAGCCAAATGAGTCAATTTCTTTTTCAATGTTGGTGTCCAGAATGTCATATTTGCTTAATGCAAATTTAAGTCCGCTCTTAAATTCTTCAAACTCCTTGATTTTGTCTCGTGTATCGAGTATTCTCTGAAAAGCTCCTGATAAAACATACGCTATTTTTGTTACACCTTCTGCTTTAATGCCCATATCTTCAATGAAAGCTATAATCGAGCCTAATCGGCTCATTACTATACCAGATTCGTTCCCATTTTTATTAAGCACGATTTTAATATAGATTGAAGACAGTGCAAAAAATCCAATAATTAAAAAAAGTGATGAAATTGCACTAATCAAAGCGCTCAGTAGTGATACGGCATGGAGAACGTCGAATAGGATGTAACCTTCAAGAACCACAATTATTGTAATAAAAGCTGCAATACCAATCATAATAGTGTAATTGATTATTTTACTGAAAGAAGTTTGAACACTTGAATCAGCATTTTTGATGGCATCTTTCACCTCCGTTTTTATTGTAACTATAGAATCCGCAAAATTTTTAACTTCTATGTGGACATTGTTTAATTCCTTACTAAAATTAAGCTCTGAGTTTCTATAAGAATCAATAGGTAAATCGACTAAAATAGGTTCATTTGATTCGTTTGCCGATTCTTGATTTTTTGCTGAACTGGACAATAATTTAACAATCTACTACACTTTAATAAAATTATCCATTCTTTCTATGGTAGACATCGGAACCATATTTTGTAAGATCAAACCTGCTGTAAGCGGGAAGCTGCAAGTCGCATTGATATAATTTCATACTGAAAAGGTGATTGTGCAGATTCAATTATAATTATAACTCTATTCAGGGAAAATCATATAATATTGCAGTATAAACTATTGAGTAGAAAAATGGAAATTTTGCTAAAATCTGACAAAGATGATGAAAAAATCACATACATAGCAAGACTTTCAGGTTCAGTCCTAATGACTGGTGACCTTTTAATGAAGGGGAGGAACTTTCGAATGTCGATGACTTAAATACTATATTTATCCCACAAGATCTTGTTAAATTTACCAAAGTGTCATCTACATGAACCTAGTAAAACGTTTCCATAATATTATTACAATATTATGTCATGATCCTCATAGGCATCTCATCCATCTTCGATTTCCATGTGAATTTAATAGGTTCATTGTTCACATCCTCAATATATCTCAACATCTTGGTCTTCAGATCCTAGTTTGAATCCTACCTTTGTGCAGTTTTTAATTCCTTTGCATATTTTATAGAATTGGACTGATCGATTTCTTAATCTAATAAAAGGCATTATTGAATTAAATGAAAGGCTTCAATGAACTCGTTGACAGGCTCAATGAGATTAGCAACCAATGGGTTCCTTCTCAAAGGAAGCATGATACTGGAATAGGCAAGACTTTAGAGGAACTCCTTGGAATCAAAGAAAACAACTTTCCAGGCCCTAACGGTGAAAAAGTTGAGTTGAAGTCAATGAGGAAAGATTCTAATTCTATGATATCCCTTTTCACTAAAACTCCTAGCCCTTCAAGTTCAGTTCAAGAGTTATTGAGAGATTATGGTTATCCACCTGACGCAAACAGTTCAAAAAATGTTCTTCATGTGGATCTATATGGAAGCAGAATAACTGAAATAAAAGGAAGGCCAGCATTAAGAATTACGTTGACAGAAAATAAGATCCTTATAGAGGGTGTCAATGGAAAGGTTTATGGCGGCTGGGATTATGAAACGTTAAGAAATTCCTTTGAGGCAAAGATGCATAGGGTATTGCTGGTAAAAGCTGACGTAAGGGGGACTAGAGATAATGAAGAATTCAATTATAATGAAGCGTGGGTGCTCATGGGCTTCTCATTTGAACGATTTATCAAGCTCATTCAAAATGGCATCGTTAAGGTTGAACTAAGAATCGGAATGTACCCAGAGGGGCATAAGCAAGCAGGAAAGCCACATGATCACGGAACTGGATTTAGGGTTCTTGAAAGAAACCTTCAAGATTGCTTTGCATATAGGGATAGAATAATACCTAAGATGGAGAAAGCATGATAGAATACACAGGCCTTAAAGATTGGACATTTGCAGATGCCAATACCCGCGAATACACTCACATTTACCATGATTATCCTGCAAGGATGATACCGCAAATCCCAAGTTCCATCATAGAAATTCTCAATATAAAGGAAGGGAGTCTTTTATTCGATCCATATTGTGGTTCTGGAAGCACATTGGTTGAGGGCGTTAGAAAGGGGTTAAACGTCATAGGGACTGACATTAACCCGTTGGCTCAACTAATTTCAACAGCAAAGACGGATTACCTGACAAAAATTGAGGATCTTGAGAATGAAATAAATAAATTTATTTCCTTTACAATGGTTCCAAAGGGAAATCCAAAGATTATAGATTGGAATAACTTAAATTTCTGGTTCAAGGAGAATGCCATAAATAGAATAGGGCTTATAATGAGGTATATCTCAAACATAAAGGATGCAAAAATTAAGAATTTTTTTAAAGTTGCAGCCAGTGAAACCATAAGGGAAAGCTCTAACACAAGAAAAAGTGAATTTAAATTGTATAGATATGCTCCTGATAAATTAATCAAGCACAACCCTGATCCATTTTCAACAATGAATAAAAAATTGTCAAGGAATCTCAAGGGATATAGGGAATTTCATGCATATATGGCTGGTAAGGATTTAATGCCAGATGCAAAGATTAAATTGTTCAACACCGTAAATCAACTACCTCCTAGCATAGCAAAGAAGAATAGCGTGGACATAGTGATAACATCCCCTCCGTATGGGGATTCTCACACAACAGTGGCATATGGGCAATACTCTAAATTATCATCCATGTGGCTTGGAATTTATAAGGAAGATGTGGACAAACTCTCAATGGGAGGAGTGAGGAAAAAGGAGTTGGAGAAATTTGATTGCGAATCTCTAGACAAAGCTATTTCTGAAGTGTTTTCAAAGAATAACAAAAGGGGGATTGAAGTGTCCGCCTTTTATTCAGATCTTCAGAAATCAATAGAAAATGTATCCAAGTTGATAAAAAATAATGGGTATTCATGCTATGTTGTTGCGAATAGAATTGTTGCTGGCGTAAAATTGCCAACAGATGATGCCATTAGGTGCTTTTATCAAGAGTGCGGATTCACACACTTTGATACATTTACTAGAGTGATTCCAAATAAAAGGATGCCCCTGAGGAATAGCCCTTCGAACAAGACAGGAATAACAGAAGAAACAATGAGCAAAGAATACATCGTAATTATGAAGAAAAACTGACTTTTTGAAAAGTTTCTGTAAATTTTTCAAATTGTATCCATGAATGCTTGTGTGTTTGAGAAAAGGCGGGAAGGTACGTTCCACCCCGGTTCAATGGAAATGTTAAAGAAAGGTGAGGCTAACTATGTTAGGACAGAAGGCTGATCTGAGAATTTACATATCTGAACTATTACTCACCATAGCAAAGTTCATTAATATAAATTGAGTTGTGTTTTAAAAATTATCGAATACAAAATTTGGAGCGGTTGGTGATGGATTCCAAGACAGAAAAAGATTTGCAGGATATAATCGTTAAGATAAAATCAGGAAAGGCCACTCTTTTTATGGGAGCTGGTTGCTCTGTCTCAGCAGGTGCCCCTACTACCGAAAGTTTGATTCAACAGTTAGAGGAGAATTTTCCAACCATTGAAAAGGGCCATAATGATTTGCTTTCCCTTGGAGAAGACGTGATTAATACTGTTCCATACACATTGGATGAACTTAAGGATCGTGTCAATTCAAAATTGGAGACTTTGCAACCATCAGATTACCATAAGGCATTGACCAAATACCCATGGACTGCAATTTTCACTACAAATTATGATGAACTAATAGAGAAGGCATACTTAACACCAGAAAGAGGAAACCGATCCAGGGTGTATTTTGGAGAGGAAATGGATTTGCACTCAAGTGAGAAAGGTAGGGTCCACATCTTCAAACTCATGGGGACGATAAATCGAGACACACCACTTACTGAACCTGTTTTGACCAAAGGAAAATATTACAGTTCAGTAAAAGATAAGGCCAGATTCTACGACATTTTGTTGGATATTGTAAAGGATGGGACTATCATTTTTATAGGATATAGTCTCAATGATTATCTAGCTCTTCAAACACTAGATGCGGCTATCGGGTCTAGAGGTTATGACAATTTACCTTACTCCTATCTAATTTCTTCTACAATCCAAAGCCCGCCAGAATCTGCGAAATTATCCAGAAGAAAAATTGTACCAATTCCACTTTCTTTTGAAACATTCATCGATTATGTGGAAAAGAATTGTGGAACCGATTTTAAGTTTTCCGATGAAAAGGTTCTGATCGAACCTAAAAGAAGTCTAAGAGCCCCAAATTCCCGAGACGCATTAGAACTCGATTCAACACTTGTCAAGGAAGTAGAAAAGTTTGGAGAATTGCTTACAATGGATAAATTGCTTGATGATCCAGGCAATGTGGACGATTTTTTCAAAGGCAGAAATTTAAATTGGTCAGCATTTAGTAAGAATTGGGATTTCAGAAGAGAAATATATGCAAAGATGAAGAAAAGTATTTCAGTAAATATTAATAAAGAAAGCCCAGAAGATAATGATTTCTTTCTTCTTTCCGGACCTCCTGGAAGTGGCAAAAGCTTCATTATAAGAAGAATGGCTTATGATTTGGCCAGCGAAGGAAAGTCAATAGTCTTTTACCTAGACCCAAATAGTTACGAAATAGATCTAAAGGCGTTAGACTCGCTAACAACCGACATCAATAGGCGATACGATGAATTAGTTCCCCAGACAACAAAAAAAGATAGATTAAAACTAATAATAATAATTGATGATGTGGGGACTTCACAAATAAATCCCTACGCAATAAAGAATTATCTAACCTCTAGAGGAAGATTGTGCTTAGTTTTGGGCGCAACTAGAGAATCTGAGTGGCTATGGTCGTATTCATCTGATTCATTTGAAATTCCTCTGGACAACAATTTCAAAATAAATGATGAACCAGATCCATCAGAGAAAGTTGAACTATTCAAACATCTTGACAAATTAGGTTTTCCTGGCAATAATTTAGTATATAATGGAGAGAGAGAAAATGACGATACAGACAGGTCTTTCTTTGCTATCATATACACAGCAATCAACCCAGCCCGCTTGCCATTAAATAAGGCCATTAAAAACCAATATCAAAATTTAGATGATATTGAAAAGAAGGTTTTTTCAAACATTTGCTTGTTTAACCAATACGGCTTAAACATAAATCAAGAGTTGTTGGTTAGAAGTCTAAATATGGGGTACATTGAATTTGGGAAAAAAGCATTAACGAGCAGAATCCAAGAAATCACAATGGAAAGATCAGATATTTTTGATAATCTATCTTATTCGACTCTGCATCGAATAATAGCGCAAAAAACCATTTCTATTTTTTATCCAACTGCTAAGGAGATATTCGAATTATATGTTGAACTGATGAAATGCGTCAATCTAACTATTGATTTGGAAAGGCAAAACGTGGAAAGGCTCTTAGTGAATTTTCTTTCAGCCAAGAAACTGCGTTCCCCTTTAAGCTTGGATCAAAAAGAACTCTTATTCGAAACAGTTTGTTCCAAATACCCATCAAAAACATTAGTTCATCATTTAGGCATCATAAAACATGAAATGCAGAAATATGAAGAAGCTGAACAACTCCTCTTGAAAGCCATTTCTGGCAGAGATTATACTGGTGGTTATGTTACTCAGCACGAGTCAGATAGAAATGTTTACGTTTCATTAGGAAGTCTTTATTCAGATTGGGCACTAAGATTTTTTCAGAGTGGGAATACAGAAAAAGGCAATCAATATTTATCCAGTGCCGAAAATTATTTTGAAAACGCGAGATATCTTGGACTCCCTAATGCTTATCCGTACCATGCACATACGAATATGTATATAGCTCTAGCAGAGAACCGAGATTCGCAAGAAGAAAAAATTGAAAGTTATGGACGTGCACTTGAAATAATATCGCTTGCTGAGGACAATTTAAACAAAGATGGCCTAAAGCCAATACTTGATTTGAAACTCAAGATCTATAGCAAACTAGACAAAATTGATGATCTATACAAACTTTCAATTAAAATTGCGACAGATTATTCTAACGCAAGTGGGTTTAGTGCATTTATTACCTACTTATTTGACAAATGGAAACGAGAAAGAGATTTCCAAAAAAAAGAACTTCTCACCGAAAAAATTCTAGAAGTTCTATCAGATGCCTTGGGCAGATTTCCTAAAGATGATTCTTTGTTAAGGTTAAATGCGACCACAACTCTATCATTTTTCCCAAATGACCGTGCTAAAAAGATAAAAGAACTTTTGGAGTGGTTTGAAAATAAAAGTCACATTGACCTTTCAATGATGTTTCAATTGGCATATCTCTTATTCGAAGATGGTAAATTTAATGACTCGAACAGGATCTTCAAAAATCTTTCCAGAAATAGTCAAGGAATAGCAAATAGGTACAATGCCAGAGAGTTTTTCAAGGATGATTACGGACAAAAAAAGATATTTGAGGGGACCGTAGATACAATCATAGATGATTACAAGGGTGAGATATCAATTGAAGGCATTAAAGGTTCAATTTACTTCAGACCCATAAGTTGCCCATTTGAAGTCAAAGAGGGAGATATTGTATCACTAAACATTTCCTTCTCCTTTCGCGGATCTAGAGCTGAGATCATTAAAAGAGCATAAGAAATGAAATAATATAACAAATTTTCTTTCCGTTATCTGTCAATAGAATCTGGCTCTCCTTCAGATGCTTCGAATTGCCAAATAGAGTAGAGTTACGCCGTTACGCAGAGGCCTCCTCGCCGAATCAAGTAGAATTGCGTTTCAGTTTCTGAACCGGTCTGAATAGACTTCAACATCCCGATGATCCGCACTGTTCAGAGCCGTTTCCTTTTAACACTCTAAAATCCCATGCATCTGGAATTTCCAGTACAGGTTCAAACTTAACGATACATCATCAGCATACCCCTTCCCCCGAAGGAGTTTGAATGTGCCCATGCCTTTCCTGATGGAAGGCCAGATTCTGTGTATGTTTCTATGTACTTGCTTAAAGAGAATGAATATTGTATCTGTTTGCCGTCCATAGGCATGCCATAAATACTTGCCACAGATATGAGAGGCATGACGATTCCAACGCGAAGATTTCCATCATTTTTGTAAAATGTGGGATCACATAATATCCTGGATTGAAGCAGTACGTGTAATAGTGGCCTCGCCCTTTTGGTTAAGGAACTCTAATTCAAGTTTGGGTAACCTGGAAAATTGTATGGTAGACAGCATAGTTTCTTGCCTCGGATGTGAACCTTCTTGTTGAATTATGAATAATATGGTTTATTTTATGGGAAGTTGTAAGTTATGGCTCCAGAATATCCTGAACACGTCAATATGAAGTTTGAGCCTTGGAAATTATACGTGTTATTGCTATTAATGCCTAAAGTAATCCAGGTTCCTGAATGAATTGTGAAATCTGAAATGCTATTATTCTGTTGCGTGTTAACAAAAGCATAGTATTCACCATTAGTCCAATAAGTATAGTCAAGATAATGTATGACCACAGAGGTGCCGTTTACAAGATCTAGCGTCATTGTGACATTGTAGGGATTTGAAAGGGCAGAAGGGTTGCTTATACTTACGTTGAGAATCGGAAAAGTGTCTGGATGACTGCTAATATTTGAAATGCTACCTTGCAACTGGTCGCTTTTCACCCCAGCGGGATGGTAGAAATAGACTATTGAAACAACAATAACAACGGCAATGGCCACAGCAGCAACTGTATACCAGATCTTTGTCTTTTTAACATCTGTTTTTAACACAAAAATGAAAATTGAAATATGTATATAAATATACGCCATACATGGCATGATAATTTCCTTATGCGTAAATTTAATAATCCAACATGGCTGAAAGAGGATGGCAGACTATAACGCTCCCAGTTTCCCTTCTGGAAGAGGTTCAGAAAATCCTTGACAGCGATGTTCTAGGTTACAAATCCCGTTCCGAATTCATTAAGGAAGCAATTCGCCAGAGGATCATAGACCTCATGAAGGCTGACCTCTATGATGGATGAACTTTTTCAGAAATATTTTGCTCACTTATAACGGGTTTTTTCGTGCCTTCTAAGCCATCAGGTATTATTACACCTTCATGCACACTTGAATGCAAATTTGGTTCTTTTTGGTTTACTTTATCAGTATGTCTATTGGCATTCATAGCATCTCTTTGAGCTATTGCTTCAGGTGATAACTTTCTGGGACCTCTTTTTCTTATGAACGTTACTATTGCAGCCACTTTTGGAAACATTTCAACTGGAAATATGAAATCCATTTCCTCATCCGATATATAGATGGTTTTGTTCAGGAGTGTTCCAAGTGGCCTCCATTGATTCTTCTTATCCTTCAGGTAAAGCCCAAGTTCTGTTTCACTGTACTTGTACAGGTGTGATGGCGTTGTAAACTCTGGTGGATCTGAAATAGATCCCTTCACCCGGATCATTTCTGCATAACTCTTATCTGATGTTTCAATGTAATCATACTCCTCTGTCCTTTCGATCCTGTAAGGGCCCAGTTGTGAAAGGGTGAACATGGTTAATTCACACTCACTGTTATGATTGCTGACTTGTTGATGATCAGTGTTCTTTTATTTTCAGCTTCCAGTGGCATGGAATATTGGCCCATTGACCTGGCTATGCCTTCCCCTATCCTGCGATCATTCATTGTTACTGATTTCCTTTCATTGCTGCAATTCAATGGGCCAGGGTTCCTGTAATTCCTTGAACCCTGTTCATGGTTGTCATGTGTATCATGCCTTTCGTTGTATGCGTATTTCTTCATATCATTTCTTTGTGTTCCGTACATTATGCTTTCACTCCCCTTAATATTGTATTCAGACAATTCCTCAAAAATGTTGGATCATGCTGAACAATTTTATTTGCTATCTCTTTCATGCTGTTCATTCACACATCTCCTTTCCGGTCAAGGCTCCGGTGCCGCCCTGTAAAATGTTGGACTGTGATTGCGTGTTTATTCTGATTTCCCTCGCTATGCCCCTCTTAATGAGCATGGCTGCAAGTTCTCCAGGCACATGGACGAGGTCCTGGTCGTGAAAAAACCAATCCTTATCGAACCATGCAACATTGAAGTCCTTTATGATAGATACGAGGATCATACAGTCATTCACGGAGTCAGAGCCGCTTGAGGGTTCATAAGTGCTATCGAATTCCATTGCATAAAGATCCTTCTTGACACCATCAACCGTTGTGAAACTTGTTTTTTCTTTCTGGGCATCGGAAATTTCGAGGTAGGTTTGCAAATTAGGGATTTCTTCTAAGACTTGCCATTTAGACTTTTGATTCAAGTTGATCACGCCTTTACTATCTTCATGGGCCTTATTTTCAGAGTTTTTGAAAACCACTTCCCCCGTGATCAACTTATGCGCATGTTCTATTACACATATATTGTTATTTTCTTCTTCTCTCCTCATGCGAGGGGTATAGGACACATGTTGATCACGCCTATAACGGTCATAGGAAACCCTGTTTTTCGGGGTTCTCTGAATGCTGACTTCGTGATCAACTTCTGATTGCCTATGAGTTTCTACCTCCAACACAGTGTTATAAATGATACAGTTCATGAATGCGTAATGCCGATCGTTTCGGCTTCCCTTAATTTTTTTTGGATAAGTGTTTCCAAATTTTTTCTTGAAACTCTGTGCAGCAAGTGTGGGTATTCCCTTAGAATTACACCAATCAGTGAATAATGAATATGCTTCATCCACCTTGATTTCAGCACCCTCTTGAAATTCTGTCATTTCATCTATGAAATTCTCTACCGGATCTGCAAGTTTGTTTAACTCTTCCGTGGTGCTTTCCGATGTCATTTCTCCCGGGAACGTGAAATCTCTCTCCTTTAGTTTGAACAGTATCTCCATAAGCAGAGTTGCGATCTTGTCCCCCTCATTGTCAAGTATCTTCCTATCCAGTTCCGGAATGATTCTTTTAGGCTTCTCGTTCCTTGTCTCTATTAGGAGAATACGATTAATGGCTGCAGGATTATCCACATCAAAAAACGGAAGGTTACCGATGAAGATCCCTTTAGCCTGGCTGATGTAATCCATCCCTTCATGGCCTTTCATCTCATACTGGACCGAATCGCCACCAAACAGTTCATTAAAGTGTTTGAAATCCTTGATAACGCCTCTCTTGAATTTCCTTTTTATTTCAGCATCCACGAGGACGTTTTTCCCGATGATTCCGGTGAACATAAACCTGTCAGAAATTAGAAGTTTGTCCAGCTGCACGGATCCATAACCAGACGGAATCAATCCCCGTAATATCCTTGCACCTGTTCCCTTGCCGACTCTTTCCCTTCCCAATACGAATAGAACTTTATGCACCGGCAGGCCAGGGTAGAATGAATAACTAAAATAGCTCAGGATCATTGGGATATCCGGTTCGTAATATACCTGATTAAGGTAGTCCCTAAACATAGGCACGTCTTGCAATGTAACATATTCATTGAGAAAATTAGCATTAATCTGATATGTGAAAAACAAGTCAGGAGTAAATGGCTCAAGCTTTCGTGTTACAAGGTTCAGGAGCCCGTTTTTGAATGGTATATGCGAGGCCGGATTCATTGATTCTTTTGTGGGATTTCTCGCAATAAGTGAATTTATGACTTCCACCCTGAGAATCTGGCGAATTTCAATCTTCAGGGGTTCAAGTAGCTTTGTGATATGATCCTTGTTTTTCTCATTTATCCCCCCCAAAAGTGCCTTACCGTATTTCTTTAATAAACCTTGATACGTAGATTCCATGGCTTTTCTTATTTTTTCAAGTTCTGTGCTGACCCTTGTTCTGCCGTCATTTTCATAAATTTCATGATAGCTGAACAGAGTGGCTTTATTTATATCCTCTCCAGAAGAAACAATTGATTTGAACCGGAATAGCCTCCCCATTTGATCAGCAATCCCACTGGTATATTTCGGGTTAAACCATTCAGTATACGTATTTCTGGCTGTTTTCAGTATTATAAGTTCTCGTTCAATCTTTGAGTTCATCACATTAAGCACATTTTGCCGTGCTTGCTCTGCCGTGTCATTGTTGCTCATTTCTCCCTCCAAGAATTTCTGCAGCTTTTTCGTACGTCAGTGCGTAATGGTTGTGTGCAGCTGCTACAACTTCCCAGAATACCATTCCCCGCAATGCACCAGGCACACTCTGGCTACAATCTATAATGCCTTCACAAACTGCGACCCATTGAAGGGGCCCTCCTCCAGAATCACACCGGAAGCAATGCCACTGATTGTTTACAACATCAACTGTAAAGTTGGTTCCACTTTCAGATCCATGAATAGGATGCGAGCCTTGAAATCTACTCCCGGACTGTCTGAACCCTGAAAGATTAATCATGTCCTCAAGGCGTAAAGTTCCTAATACAGGTTGTTGATGTGGCTGCGCTTTGTTAGTGGATTTAGGTTGTAATCGCTTCCTAAAAGGTTGCAAAACTTTCATCAGATCAGCTTTTTTAACAATGGCAATAGGGATGTCTCTAATTTCTAACCCGTAAGTCCTGCCAGTCTCCAGATGAATAGAACCGGGACCCACCACAAATCCTCCTTTTGTCTTTACGTATGCGCCTTGCACTAATGGTATATTTTCATGGAGTGGCTCATCATCAATGAAATATACATATTGATAATGTCCCAATCTGCCAGAGGAATAGCGGAACGTCAAGGTAAAGTGATCCAGTGCATCTTGGATTTCTTTAAAATCAGCATCTATGAAGCATGCTAGGCCACTAGCGCAAGTGAATCCATAATTATAACCACTTTTCAGAATGGACCTTATTATATCTCGGTCTGCTCGGTAATTGTTTCTCATCTGCCATTCCCTTTCGCATGGTGCTTTGCCGAGGGCTTTGACTACGCGAAGATGAGTATCCATGAGTTGAGCAGGAACGTTTATAGGTTCTGTTGAATTACACTTACTGGTAATATTTGCCGTCAACATTATATTACCTCACCATTTTTTTAGGACTGCAGTTTTTTGCATCCCACTTTTTTTCTATCTTCTCCACTGGGGTTTTGTTAGTGCGTTTATCCTCGCTAACGATCTCATCCCATAGCTGAAAAACCCTTGCCCAAGACATCATAAATCACCTACCGGAGTAAGGATGATCTTATTCTCCTCAATTTCAATCTTTAGATATCCATGTACCAAATCATTGGCCCTAATCCAGAAGGGAGGAAGTACCACTTTGTATACCCTGTTATTTGCTTGAATCTTTCTTATGCCATAATTCATAAATCTGGAAGGCGAGCGATACATATTTATATTCCGATTGCTTAACAGAATTATGTCAAGCAATCTACCTTTAAATAAGACTAAAGCTGGAGCAACCGATAAACGAAGATCATCAGAGGAGATAGACAACATAATACTGAAAACCCTCGCGCTGAAACCCGTTGGTTCAAGAGAACTATCTAGGTCTACAAAAATTAATGGGACTGTCGTGTTAAGACACATTACCTCTCTGGAGCAACAACTTCGAATCAGGAAGGTTATGCCAAGTGAATACCAGAAATTTGGTCTTGTGGGTGTGCATCACAACGCACAACCTTACACAATAACAGAAGGTTCTGTTCAGAGCGCAATTTGGAGGAAAATAATTGACCATATAGAAGAATATCTTTCAGGAAAGAGAAAGGATGTTGACTCTGCACTGAACGAATTTCTTCCTCTTAAAACAAATCCAATATGCGACTATTCTCAATTTATTCAAAGCAATGATCTTCTTTCTCTCTTAAGGCTGGCAAACCGTATTCACTTAAAATATGGAGAACAACAACTTTCTGTTTTCGTTCTAGAAGCGAGTAGGAAAATAGAGCCGAGTAAGGAGCTTGCACGAAATGCTAATGAAATTGTAGATAATTTGCTAAAGAATATGGATAAGGATACCGTATCTCAAAGTGTTGAAATAATAATAAACTACTATGCTTTCTCTCTATTAATGGGAAGTACCAAAGGTTACAAGTATTTTGAAGATATTGTTTTAAAAATACTAGAATATGGGGGGAAAGACTTCCAATATATCTTGATCGAGAAGGTCGATTATCTATTTCAGCAGGTAGAACCTTTCAGGACATTTATTCAATATAACCAGGCTATTTTAATGGAGAGGGAATGGAATGCTGCCGACGAGAGCGTGAAAGCAATACTCCATCATCTTCGGAGTATCGCCATAGCTTATCATAACCCAATTAAAACAGAATCTTGAATAGCACCCATTTTTAGGACGCTAAAGCTAATTGTCTATAATTTTGAAAATAAATTAATATTATCAGCAAACTCAGTCAGGCACTGAACTTTTGGGAGTATGCCGTGAGCCGGGATTGAACCAGCGACCCCCAGATCTTCAGTCTGGTGCTCTCCCTACTGAGCTATCACGGCCAGAATGTCCAGGCTCTTAATCGTGATAATTTATTTAACACTTTTGAGCGG
>JAJZJZ010000023.1 GCA_021809755.1 Thermoplasmata archaeon | reverse complement strand
CTTGGACTAAAGAAGAAATTGATACTCAATCAAGAAGCTTACGCGGTCATCATTGAGAAATACAAGAATCTTAATCTATCTCTCACTGAGGAGAGAAAGAAAATGGCTCTTTTTCCAGAAGGTGCCGGCATAATCAAAAACACCGTTGGAACCGCACCGGGCTTGTTTTATTCTTCCAATTCACATAAGATCTTTTGCCTTCCGGGCGTTCCAAAGGAGATGAGAAGTATGCTCCCTGAGGTTCTCAATCTATCAGGTAAAACTGGGTTAAATTATATCTCGATGGAGTTTAATGTTTCTGGGATAATGGAAAGTTCAATTGCTCCTTACATAAAGAGATTAATGGATGAATATGAGAATAGCGTTTTTATAAAAACACATCCCCTATCAGATGAGATCGCAGATCCGAAATTAATAGTCGAATTATATTCCATTGCAGATAAAACAGATGAAACTAAGGCGAGAATGGAAGAAATAAAAGATAAAATAGAATATTGGGTCGAAAATCAAATTAGAAATCGGAATTAATATCAGAAGAAGAAAGTTCAAAAAAATTTTGCATTATTATTGCGAGATATTAATCTATTAGATACCTAAGCTCTATGAAATTTAAAGATGAATATATTTTTATTTGATATTAAAATATCTAAAGGAAAAGTAAATGGCTGAACTTAGGAATTTAGAGAAATTCGAGGAGAATGCTATTGCTATGTGCAAAGATCAGGGACAAAGGGAGAAATTAACATTAAAAACAAGGAAAAAGAAGGCCCCACTAGATGTCTATGATCTAAAAAAATTAAAGGACAAGATTGAAAGAATTAACAAAAAACTTTCAAAATAATTTTGTGATTATTTGAATTTTGATGTTCAGTTAGAAGGCGATTTTTATGACATATTAACTTATTATGTCAATCTTTTTTCAATAAAGAAACTGAAGGAAATTGAAGTATTTGGGTTTAGCATAACTTATTCCGGTCACTCCATAATCAAATCAGCAGACAGAGGGCTAATAGAATTCTTCGAAGATTTTCCAGATAAAAAAAGAGGCCTAGATAGAGTTCAATCTATTTATTTTCAAGTCCAAAAGAAGACTTCTCAGGAAATTAATTTTACATGTGCCATTTCATTTGATCGTATTTCCTATGAAAGTTCAGTCAAATCTGAAACAATAAATGAATTTGTTGAAGCAATGGATAAATCTACATTTAGATTTTTCTAAAAAGCATAGTGTTCATTTAAAATTATGAATTGGGAAGTGCAAAGTTAGTTAGAAAAAACCTGTAAAAAGTTTTTAAGCAAATTGAGATATGCCAATGTGGCACAGATAAAGATAAGGGGCAATATAGAAACCCTATTCAAATTGAGGAATCTTTCCTTAATAAGTTTATTTGTTGATTTTATTTTAACCACTTCATATGGCTCTTATTTTTTGCCTAATACATCACAAACCGTAAGCAATTTACTCACCTTTTTTGCAAACCCTAACCTCTTAACCTTTTATGGAACGGTAATTGGTCTTTTAATGGCTGCTTATACCGTTATGATCACTATGATTCCAAGCTTTCACCCGGAAAGCTTAAAACAACCAATATTTTCCCAGATTAACCGACTTTTTCTGTTTACAATTTTAACAGGTCTTATGCTTATGATCCTTTCTTTCACAAGTTCCTTGATCCCTGATACAACCTCTGTTTGGTTTATCAGAATACAGATATTCTTCTTCTTTGCCTTACTAATAGGGCTCATATTTTCTGTGCTTTCCCTTTCTGATCTCTTTAAAGTGGTCAGCGGAAGAAAAGGAACAAGGGAAACAGGTAAACATGAAACCAAGACAAGAGAGATTCCAAAAAAATGATCTTGGATGGATTTAAATGATTCACTTTATTTTTATTAGCTTAATGATTCTCATATTTTTCCTTACTTCCTTAATAATTCTAAGAATAATTTTATCCGTTTACTGGAAAATTCATTTTTTTAATTCAAACGAGAATTACAAATATTTCCCCAGAGTGTTGGTTGTGGTTCCATGCCGTGGTAAGGATCATGAGATGGAGGTAAACTTCAACTCATTGTCAAGACAGGATTATTCGAACTTTAAGATTGTTGCAGTAGTAGACAGTGAGGAGGATGAGGCTCTTGAAGTAATCAATAAACTTGGGATAGATTACCTCTTAACGGACCATTATTCAAAAGCTGCTAGTGGTAAAGTCAGGGCCATAACTACTGCCATGAGAAAATTGAAGGATTTTGAGATAATTGTTCTGGCAGATTCTGATACCATAGTACCTGAACACTGGCTAAAAGAACTGATTTTTCCACTGCATAGGAAAGAAATAGGTGCTGTAAGTACTTACCCAAGATTTATTCCAATGGGGGGATTTTGGTCAAAGGTCAAGGAAATCTGGGGGTACATGGGGATCAACATGATGGAATTCCGCCCTAGTCGCTTTGTGTGGGGTGGTTCTGTTGCATTCAGGAGTGAGTTAATGGATGAGGATTCTCTAAATTATTTTTCAACCGCAGTTTCCGATGATGCTGCAATAACTAAAATCTGCAGGGACAAAAAAGTTGGTATTGCGTATAGCCCTGCTGCTAGTCCAAAAATTGTTGTAAAAGATGATAAAAAAACCTTTTTAAAATGGGCAGAAAGGCAAATGGCCGTCAGCATAATTTTTGATAAAAGAGCTTTAATTGGCGGAGTTTTTGTATATGTTGGAATCATATTTTATCTGGTACTTATAACTTTTATAACTGTTATGATAAATCCATTCTTTGTTATAGGATATGTACCATATATATTGAACCTTATAAACTCCGGAATGCGGGATCCAAAGAATTCAGCATGGCTCATTCCAATTAGTATCATGCTTCCATTCATATATCTCTATAATATAATAAAAGGCGCCAAATCAACCCACATTGACTGGAGGGGTACAAGCTACAGGATTAAATAATTTAGTAAGGATTTGTTTTTAATTAAAGAGTTTCTCATGATATTCTGTTGATCATATACTTGAATAACACTATTTTTATTTATCATCTTTAAATTGTCCCATATAGTGTTAATTCGTCTTTCAAGATAAAGTATTTAATCAAAATCCATATGACAATGAACGTGGATAAACTAAAACTTTCATATGAATTTGGGCTGGTAGGAGGATTATTTCTCATAATAATCGCTGTCTTAGAGTTGGTCTTACACTCTGTTAGTAGTTATTTAAAAATATTCGGAACGTTTCCTTCATCTGGGGCCGTCCAACTAATAATATTTGCCCTGATAGCACTCTTGGGAACTGAATTTTCAAGAAGGGATAAAAAAGTTGGATATACCTCTATGATAGTTATTGCAATAGCAGGAATGATTACCTTTGTCAATATTGAGATAGCTGGATTTATAATAATACTTATTGGTGGTATTCTAGTTATGATGAACAAATAAATTTTTTTTTCACAGATCAACATTTTAAATTTGAATAATCGGGCTTCAATATTATTGTGAAAAAAATAATTAGGTATTCATATTAGAGTATTATGGAAACTACTTCTAAACAACATAAAATTCTAATCGCGAACCCAGGGGCAGGGAAAACTGAAAGGCTTTCAGAAGAAGTGGTTAAATTACTCGAACAGGGTGTTAAACCAGAAAAAATAATTTGCGTTACATTCACAATAAAAGCAAGAGGAGAAATGGAAGAGAGAATCTCTAGGAAATTATCAGAAAAGAGTTACACTAATTCGCTTCCTGAAATAGAAACGTTTCACAGTTACTGTATCGGTTTACTAAGAGAATTTGACATTACTCCAGAAATAATATCAGAAAGACTTGCCCGTTACATTTTGACAAAGTCAATTGTTTCCAGAGATGTAACTACAGGAACGGAGGAATCGCTATTTAGAGAAGTAAACAACTATATTTTAACAACGGGCAAAGTAATCAATGCTATTAAACTCATAAAAAGTTTTGGCATACTTCCTGAAGATGTATCAGATTCAGAAGCTCACCACATTCTTACAGAAATGTATGATAATCAGGAAGGTTCGGTAAAAATATCATTAGAAGAAGCAAAGGCTCTTCTAGATAAGTTCCTACTGGTTTTTAGAGATTATGAAGAATATAAAAACCACAATCTGTTGGATTATCAGGATCTTCTTATTCTGGCAAAAGAGCTTCTAAAAAAAATGAAAACTCCCCCCTATGATCATATTCTTGTTGACGAAGTCCAGGATATTAGTGCTTTGGAAAGTCAGATAATAAAGCTGTCGGGAAAGAATATATTCGCCGTCGGCGACTCCAAACAGGCCATATTTGGATTTCAGGGTGGAAATATCGAGAGTTTCAATGCGTTTAGAAATCATAAAGATTTTGAAAGAGAAATAATGATGCACACTTACAGGCTTCCAAGGAGTGTGGTGGATTATGTCATATCTTTCTTTAGTAAATTGAACATAGAACAGGATATATCTGAGTTACAGGTAATGGAAAGCATGAAGGAAGAAACACAAGGTGAAGTTAAAATAACTCTTGCTGACAATCCCGAAGAAACTGCAGCTATTGCTGTCAGAAACATCCTAAAAGTGATGTCTGAGGATGAACGCATAGGGATAATCGTAAGAAGTAATTATCAGGCTCTTAAAGTAAGTGATTTTATGAAGGAGATGCAAATCGATCATGGTTCAGGATCCATAGTCACTACGCTTGAAACTGAAAAAAGGGCTATTACAACCTTTATAATGGGAATTCTTTCAACTGAAAAAAATGATGTAATAAAGGCCCTTTACACAGAATATTCTGGGGTATCTCTACGTGATGCGATTAAAACAGTTGACACAATTCAATTCAAAGACCAGTTTGATGAGTTTTTACCGGACCCATTTTTATCAATGAGAAGAAAATATTCAGAAAATTTGGGCATGGTTCAGAAGCTATTCACTGAATATATAATACCCAAATCCATTGAAAAAGGGGAGAATTTTTTCATGGCCGCAAGAGAGCTTTCAAACGCTATACCGGAATTCTTTGAGA
Source organism: Thermoplasmata archaeon (assembly GCA_021809755.1). GTDB lineage: Archaea > Thermoplasmatota > Thermoplasmata > Thermoplasmatales > Thermoplasmataceae. The sequence continues at coordinate 16,014 of JAJZJZ010000023.1, read as the reverse complement.
AGGTCAAAGGTGGTAAACAGGATCTCATATCTTTCCTAAAACAGGAAAATTCTGATGAAAGTCTTGAGGATGATGTGGAGAAGAGAATAACAATAAGTACAGTTCATAAGGCCAAAGGAAGAGAATTTGATTATGTAGTATATGTACCCTCAAGAAAATCATGGAGTGATCCAAGCGGAATGGATCTAATAATGAACAGCATATTGCGAACTCAGGGGCAACACTATGACCCTGACGATAGGAAAGAGGAGGAAAACAGGATTGATTTTGTGGCTCTTACAAGAACCAGAAAAAGCCTCTGGATAATAACAAAATCAAAGGAATCTGAAAGATATAAGATTGATGGAAAATCTCTATTAGTAAAGGTAGAAACTGATACACCTTCATTTGAGACAATGAGTCAGAAACGGAATAGTGAAATGGGTTCATTAACTTCACATGAGAATTCAGAAAAATGGCTATTGGAGTTTATTCAGAAGAAAATAAGCAGATTAAAAAGACTAAGTTTCTCAATGATAGGTTCACTTGAAGAGCTGCCATCCTTTGTATCAAGATATATCCTTGGAGTTTCAGACTTTAGCACAGCTCTTCAGCTCGGTACTAACACGCACAAAATTATAGAGGATTTTCTAACAGATAAAAAGGCACCAGGACTTCTCAGCAATGATGTGGAAGCAAAGAGCTGGAATAACTTTTTAAAATACTATTCAAGCGTCAATAGCCTTCAGGGAGTCAAATGGATTTTGTCTGAAGGGACAGTACAATGTAACGTGAAGGAGCTTTTTCCGGAAATAAACACAGATCTAACAATCATGGGTAAAATAGATGCAGGATATACATTCATGGAAGATGGCGTTGAAAAGACAAGAATAGTTGATTTCAAGACAAGCAAAGAAGCTGGAGACCTTGACAAATATTATGAGCAAATATCTCTCTATTCGCACCTTTACTCCCTTCAAAACAAGATTCCAATAGAGAATATAGAAGGTGAAATAGTAATGCTTAGCGTAAGAGAGGGGAAAATATCTACAGGCAAGGTGGATTTGAAAATCTTTCAGGCAAATTCCCTGATGATAGAAAGAGCTATTGACTCAATAAGAGAGAGAATTGAATTATTTGTTAATGTACAAAAGAACCCATCAACATTGTATGATATGATTCTTAAAGCAAAGGAAAAATATACGCCAACTGAAATTTTTAAGAAGGTTCAGGAAGAGATTTCCATGGAGCTTTATGGCACCCATTAACTACTCTTGCTCTGTCTTTTTAATGGTATTTCTCATCAGTATGGCATAAACTGCAAAGAATACTATAATAGCAGGAATAAGTCCAATGTTAAAGGTTGGTAAAGTGAGAACAGCTATATAGGAAAGATAACCAAGTACGAATGCTGCTAACGCAATTAGGAAAATTGTCTTGGTAAATCTGCCCAACTCGCTTTCCATATCCTGTATATCGTAACCGCCGGTGGAGGAACGTTTTCCAATAAATGATGCGGACTCATAATTTGAAAGCATTACCACAGAAAATTCAGCCAAAGGGAATATTAGGGCAATAAAAACTGTATCCGGAGTATTAAAGGCATATAAAAAGGTGAGATGTGACCCTATATACCCTCTGGAAAAAATTATGGGAATAAATGGAAGTAGAATTGCTATGAACTTAAATCTGTTTTTGGGCTCTTCTCCGGTTGATCTATGATTGTTAGCCATTAAGATTCCCAGTAAAAATATGAGCAGTGCCAGAATGATGAAAATATATGCTATGAATGTCGTTGATATTAGAAATATCAACATGCAATAAATTATGAATAGGATCAGAGCGATTGTTAAGGATAGTTGATATCTTATATTACCACCCCGCAAGCATAGCCAATCTCGAGGCAGCTAAACCTATACTTTCTGCTGCAGGTTCCCACTGTATTATAGAACACCTAGTAGGAAATACTTTGTAAAATTCACTCTTTGCCCCCTTAATTACCTTTCTCTGGAATAAACCTATGAGATCTTCCCTTCTGAACTTAGCCGATATTCCCTGAGTTAAAATGTCCATAAGGGTTAACCTTGCACCTGCACTGATCAAAGCAGATGAAAATTCTGCTATTGCTGCATAATTTAGGCTGTTGATGCTCGTTATGAACATTACCTGAGGCAAAGTTTCCGAAATTATGTGAGAAAGGGCCTTGTCTGGTTTGTATTTGATATTCCTCCCTTTTACGGCTTCTACACGTATTAATATTCTCTGAAGTTTGTTATATGTATCTCCTCCGGAAGAAGGCTGGATATATGAGCTCTTTGGTTCAGTATATGCCCTTGTTTCCCAGAACCCAACATTAGACCCCTTTGATGTCAGATATTTTGCCCCTGAGAGTATTAAAGGGATAGAATATTCAAGGGGATTCTGACTGGTTGTTCCCATTAGCATGTTGCTCCCCCTGTCTAGAATGAAAATAAAAGTCTTCATTCCTTCTCTTTCATAAACATTAACCAATAGTTTATCCTGAGAATTTCTCCTTGCAGTTGCCTTCCAGTTTATGGTTTTGTATGGGTCGCCTGGAATGTAATCCCTAATTGATTCAAAATCCGTCGAAGGAGGTCCCAGCCTTGATATGGCAATTCTCGGCTTGATAACCTTGCTTCTGAATTGAAATTGCGATTTCTTTAGCATTGATATCGCCGGAACAACCTCAATGGTTTTTGACGTTTTCACAGTTATCTTCTTTTTTCTTACCATTCCAATAACAGGAATATATGTTATATCAGAATCTGTCAGTTCAAATATTCCCCTTCTTGTAGCTTTAATTTTATATGTTACATCCTTCGACCTTTCTTTGATACTTTTAAACATAAGGCAGACGTTTGTCCCTTCTACTATCTCCATTTCGCTAAAAGTAGGAAGCGATATATTGAAGAGACCAAAACCTCCACTTGATTTTATTCTAATATGAAATAGTGCTTCATCACCTACCTTCATCCTGTTAGGTATGTCGAATGTTAATGAAATATCCTCATCTTTAACAGTATATATTATTATAAATACAAAAATAATTGGAAAAAATATACCTAGAATAATGGTCTTTTCAGTAGCCAAAAGGGCAAATATGGCAACAAATCCTGCCAGAAGGACTATGGTGATAAGCTGCTTACTCCATTCCTTTATCAAATAAGATCACTTAGGTACAGGTTCCTTTTTCATGAAATCTTCTATTATTTTCGATGACGGGATATCTTCCATTACCTGATCTGGTTTAAGAACGATTCTGTGCGAAAGGCATTCCTTAGCCAAAAGCTTCACATCATCTGGTATGACAAAATCTCTTCCATCTATGAGAGCCATTGCTCTTGAAAGCCTAAGAAGAGAGATTAACCCTCTCGGGCTCGGACCAGCAAGAACCCTTGAATCTTTTCTAATATCCCCGAAACTTGAAATATAATTGATGACCTTGTCATCAACGCTAACAAAGCTCTCCACCAGTTTCTGGATATCCATTATGGTTTCTGCTGAGAAAATTTCTTCAGCCTTGGAACTAGGGTCGTCATTGGTCCATGATATTCTTCTCTTTAATATTTGGGTATCGTCTGTTGGATATCCGAAGGATAGTCGTATCATAAATCGATCCATCTGAGCCTCTGGAAGTGGATAAGTTCCCTCAAATTCAATAGGATTCTGCGTTGCAATAACTATGAATGGTTTAGGAAGAGGTATGGTTTCACCCTCTATGGTGACCTGCCTTTCCTCCATTGCCTCAAGGAGTGCAGATTGGGTTTTGGGCGGTGCTCTGTTTATTTCATCGGCAAGAAGTAAATTACAAAATATTGGACCCTTTACAAGTTCAAACTCGCCCTTCGCAGGTCTATAAACCTTTGTACCCAGAATATCACTTGGCAAAAGATCAGGAGTAAACTGGATTCTCTTATAGGATATGCCTAATATTCTTGATATTAATTTAGCTACAAAAGTTTTCCCGATTCCCGGGTTATCCTCAAGAAGAACATGTCCTGAAGCAAGCAAAGATGCCACTATTTTTGAAATTATCTCCCTGTCTCCAACATAATATTTCTGTATTTCATCCATCATCTTTTCTAGCTGTTCATCGGCCTTTTGTATTGTCTCGTTACTTTCATTGTTTTTCTGCATTTTCCTCACCTATGCTCCTTTTTATAGTTAGAATCATGGCCCTTACAAGCAAATTTCTTTGTTTCATCTCATTGCGTATGATTGCATTCTTACTTGTGATTCCATAACCGCTCAAATTTCTATTCTTATAACTCATTATTCCTTTTAAGTATTCCTCAACTTTCATTTCAGAATTGTTGAGTTTTGTCAAATAAGAGGTAATAGATAATATTAATTTCTCTTTCTTTCCGGTTGCCACGAATTCATCTATTGCCTTAGACATATAATCAACCCCAATATCGCTTACAACATTGTCATGCTTTTGGAATTTCTCATAAAATCCAAGTTGTGTATACAAAATGTTGTCAGTGCCGGCCTTATAGGTGCTCCATATACCAGAAACTATGGCAATTACTATGAGGAAGAGCAGGATAACAAGGATATCTGAGTTCTCTGAAGCTGGCTTAGGAACTGCTAAAATACCCTGGAAAAAACCTAGGATGAAGGCTGCGATTTCCCATTTAATATACTTGGAGGAAATATATTCGCCAATACTTCTTTTAAAATCATCGGGCGAGTTTGACAAAATTGGAAAGAAAGCGAAAATAAAGCTTGAAATGGATAGATAGAGAAAAGCAGGGTAAAGTACCAGTAGATCAATGTTTGCATAGGAGTAATAATAGGAAAATAATGAAATTGCTAAAAACATGAAAAATACTGAAAGTTTCTTAAAAAATTCTGATATGAATGGTGTCTTTTCAAGTATATATCTATCAGATGCTAACATTAGCATCAATGGCCATAAGGTAAGAGTAAAAAATGGAAATAATGAATAAGCTGGGTCTAACGCCGAGATAGATATATAGGCATAAGCCAACAGAATGAATTCAATTACAAAAGCAAATGCTCCATAAGCCAAGAATAACTTTACAACTTTTGAAAATAATTCAAAGCCTAACAATCCTAAAATTATTCCAAAATATCTAATACCAAGCAGTACGATGAACGCTATGGCTATATATGTAAATAAGGTTAGACCAGCGAATTGAGAAAGTATTGCTATCACAATTAATATTAAGATAGTAACACCATATTTGGTGTTAATAGATTTTAGATTACCTGCTTCGTTCATTGATTGTCCCCACAGGTGAATATCTTCGGTTTATAAATACCGCGCATGAGTCCTCTTAAAAATGCCTCGTATACGTTCCTGTCTGCATTTTTGGCGCCGTAAAATATTTTCTCGAATGCTGATAATGCGGTTTTAAATTCATCTTTCTGCTTTAAAATTTTCTTAAGGTTCTCGTCACTTTTGATCATTTCCCGAAATGTCAAAGATTGATTTTCCTTGTTAAGATAGTCTTTCATATTAAGTCTAAAAACGTCTTTGATGTCATCATCGTACTCTACCCCACGAATTAGCTTCCTTTCACTTTGCAATGAATATTTAGTTGAAAGCTCTGCACACCTATTTTTCAAGCTGATATATGTGTGATCACTATCTGTCTTTACAATATCTGCACCGGATAGTTCCATCTTCGTTCCTGGGTCCATAGCTATTCCTAATGGTGAATTTAAGGCCCATGAAAGTGGGAGGTCTTCAGCTATCATAGGTCTAATCAGACCCTTTCCACCCCAGCCAGTCATTATGGTCTCTTTTTGCGGGAAAATAAATGGATTGAAGGGTTTTTCTTCTTCCCGTTTATTTTCTAAATGTTCCCTTTCTATATTCTTATCCTCGAATAGATCCGATACAGAATAATCCTGTTCGCCATACTTAATCTTTGGAACTTTCTGGATTCTTTCCAAAAATCCGCCTCTTTTAATTCTTAAGATTAGCCACACAGCCATTACAAATGCAAGTATTCCTACAATAATTAATAAAATAAATTCGTTTATGATGATGGGGTTTATTGGACTGTTGCTGGAGGTTTTTTGTCCCGTACCTGAATTCGATCCGCCGGTCTTATTTTTTGGCGGTAACTGATTTTGATGCGGTGTACCGAATAAGTTAAGTTTAAAATTTGGTAGTTGAAAATGAATAAAAGGTATGTTAAACACAGGTAAATTTGGAAGATTTAAAGACCCGAAATTTAGAGAGGGAAGATTGAAATTAAAATTTAAATTAGGAAAATTGAAAAGGTTTCCTGTTGTTGCCCCTCCCGAACCAGAGATTCCATTACCAGAACCGGTTCCAGAATTGGAAGTACCCGGTCCACTTGTAGGTCCATTAAGTCCCGATTGAATTGGCTGTAGATTGTTGATTGATGATGTGAGGATCCACGAAGCTATTATTACAACAACGATTGTTATAGCAATAGACTTTTTTGATTTTGATACCATTGTTGTATATAAAAAAACATGTTATTAATTTTAGTTATCAATAAACTTCAATAGAATAGATCATTCAATCTCTTTCTCAGATAAAGTCAACTCAGGAAATCAGATGAAATAATTAATATTAGCTGATTGTATAACCACCATATATGCCAATTTATGATTCTGACGAACATGAACTATTAACCGAGGAATCTGTATTAACAAGAGATGATGCCTCAATAGAAAATGGCACTCTTTATTTGACAGATAAAAAGCTCATATATGAGAAGAAAGGAAGTAGAAAGCTGTTAAGCGCAGAGCCTTCCAAGATATATTTAATGGTACCCGTATACAACATTGAGAATGTCTCATCTGCTGTACCCGTAGTGAAATTATTCACAAAGAAGAGAATTAGAGTTGAATTTAGAGAAGGAGCAGATTTAAAATATGTTGAATTTTCCGTAAAGAAACCAAAAATCTGGGTAGATGAGATCAAGAAATGGTCTTCCAGTGCAAGGATGTCATATATGGAATCCATCAGGAGACAGGATGAAGAACAGTTTAGGAGAGACCTGGAACTTACAAAGGCTAAATCTCCAAGAAATAATATCAATATGATAAACCTTGGAACTCCGAAAAAAGGAGAACCAGGGTACGTTAAGAATGAATTTAACAATCAGGATACAAAAGATGTAGTTGCTGTAAACAAAAATCTACCAGAAAACTCTGCTTCTGTATGCCCAGAGTGCGGAACAGTTGTTGACAAGAATTCAAAATTCTGTAAAAACTGTGGTGCAAAATTAAAATAAATTAGCATTTGTTTATTTGCACTTATTTATGTATGCTAAAATATCTGTAAAAAAGCAGGTTTTATGATGTTTTCATAGTATGTTATAAAAGTTTAAATATGACACAGATTATCATGTATCATGGAAACAATGGCTGATGGTAATATCATTAGATCACTTAACAGGAGTGAGCTAAGGAGAAAAGTTTTATTTTATCTTTACTCCATATACCCATACAGGTCATACCTTTCCGAAATTTCAAGGGCCATAAAATCCGACCCTTCTAATGTAAAAGGTTGCCTAGAAGGATTGGGAATCAGGTATACGAAGGAAGAGTCTTTGGTTGGTTTAGGACTGGTCACAATTGAGGAAAGTAAGAAAGGTTTCAGGTATTTTAAAATAAACAAAGATTGTATCGATGATATAAAGGGAATTAAAACTGTTTTTTCACAAAAGAAAGTATTGGCCGTTGAAATTGGATGATTGAGTCCAGCATTCTCTATCAACTAGACCATTATTTTAAATTTATTATGCCAATGTTCCATGATGGCAATATCCTTTCCCGAAAAATCTAAAGAGATTTTTAATATAAGAGAAAAGCTGATTGAAGGGAGGATAATTTCCAGACCGAATAGGTTCCTAACCCGTGTTGAGATTAATAAAAATGTTGTTGATGCACATATTCACGATCCTGGGAGGTTGAAAGAACTAATATACCCGGGAAATTATGTTCAATTAAGAGAAATACACGGAAAAAAAACAGATTATTCAATCTTATCCGCGAAAGGTCAGAATGAGTATATATTATTGGATACAAGATTCCATTCAAAGTTAGCAAGATCATTCATGAATGGAATAATAAAGCAAGAAATCAGTTATTTAAACTCACGATTCGATTTTGAATGCGACGGAGAGATTATTGAAATAAAGGGCGGATCCCTCGTAAAAGATGACACCTTAATATTTCCAGATGCGGTAACGTCAAGAGGAACAAAGCATCTAACAGAATTATTGGAGTTACATAATCTAGGGAGGAGAGTATCAGTCATTATTCTGTGTTTTTCCTCCAAAGCAACCAAATTTAGCCCTAACTATGAAACCGATCCAAAGTTTGCTAGGGCATTTATGAGAGCATTTGAGGGTGGAGTGAACTTTTACTTTCCAAAGCTATCCCTTGAAGGAAATAGTATTATTTTTCAGGGTCTTATAGGAAATTTGAATCTCAGAAAGATATAATGTGGAATTGTAAATTTTCTTATAATATATCAAATATGCAATTAATTTTTGTAAAGGTTTATTTAATAATTTTAAATATGTAGTAGTGGAACCTTTGCAGGAATCTGTAGAAGAATGGGTTAAAAAGTTGAATATAGAAAGCACAAAGGAAGTTACGGTTCCTAAAATTCTATTCGATCAGGTTATAGGTCAGGAAGATGCAGGAAATGTAGTTAAGAAAGCTGCAATGCAAAAAAGGCACGTACTTTTAATTGGAGAACCAGGAACTGGTAAATCCATGCTGGCTCAATCAATGATAGATTTTCTTCCCAAGGAGGATTTGGAAGACGTTTTAGTATTTCATAACCCTGAGGACAATAACAGGCCAAAAGTTAAAAGTTTTCCTGCAGGGAAAGGAAAAGAAATTGTAAAGCAATATCAGCTAAAAGCGGAACAAGATAGAAAAGACAGAAGAAAAATGACACTTACTCTGGTTTTTTCCATTTTCCTTTTTGGTATAATAATAACACTATACACGCTTGATTTCATCTATCTCTTCTTTGCCATAATGGCTGCAGCTTCAGTTTACATCATCACATTATTTAACCCGGCACTCAGAATGGAAAAGGCAATGATACCAAAACTTTTAGTTTCTCATTCCCCCAATGATAAGCCTCCCTTTATTGATTCAACAGGTGCTCATTCTGGAGCTCTTCTTGGCGATGTGAGACATGATCCATTTCAGTCTGGTGGCCTAGAAACACCATCCCATGACAGAGTAGAGGCTGGAAATATTCATAAGGCTAACAAAGGAGTACTATTCCTTGATGAAATAAATCTCCTTAGACTTGAAAGTCAGCAGGCTTTACTAACAGCTCTTCAGGAGAAAAAGTTCCCCATATCGGGCCAAAGTGAAAGAAGTGCTGGAGCCATGGTTCAAACAGAGCCAATTCCATGCGATTTCATACTTGTAGCCGCGGGGAATCTGGACGCAATTCAGGGTATGCACCCGGCACTTCGATCAAGAATTCGCGGTTATGGATATGAAGTCTATGTAAGAGACAACATGGACGACAGTGATGAAAACAGAAACAAAATAGTTCAATTTATCGCACAGGAAGTAGTAAAGGATAAGAAGATCCCGCACTTTGATATTTCAGCAATTACAGAAATAATTAAAGAAGCTCAAAAAAGAGCTGGAAGGAAAGGAAAACTGACGTTAAGGTTAAGAGAACTTGGCGGTCTAATAAGAGTTGCCGGAGATATGGCTATTGGCGAAAAGGCTGCCATTGTTACTGCAGCTCATGTAACAAAGGCAAAGAATTTCAGCAAACCTCTTGAGCAGCAGGTGGCAGACAGGGCTCTTGAAGTGAGAAAACTCTATAAAACTTTCTTAACGGAAGGAGAACAGATCGGATCAGTCAACGGACTTGCCGTTATGGGTGGAGGAAGTGGGATGGCTGAGTATACCGGAATTGTAATGCCTATTGTTGCAGAGGTCACCCAAGCTCAAAATAAAGGTCATGGCGTAGTTGTTGCAACTGGTAAACTAGGTGAAATAGCAAAGGAGGCTGTTCAAAATGTTTCTGCAGTATTCAAAAAGTTTACAGGAAAGGATCTGTCTGATCTTGACATCCACATACAGTTTGTTGGTTCTTATGATGGCGTAGAGGGAGACTCTGCAAGTGTATCAATAGCAACAGCTGTCATATCGGCAATTGAAAGCCTTCCAATAGATCAAACAGTGGCAATGACAGGTTCATTAAGTGTGAGAGGAAATGTTCTTCCTGTTGGAGGAGTAACAGCTAAAGTTGAAGCAGCAGTTGAGGCTGGTTTGAAGAAAGTTATAGTACCAAAATCGAACTACGAGGATATTATTCTGGATGAAGCGCATAAGGACAAGATTCAAATTATCCCGGTAAGCAACATAGAAGAAGTTTTGGAAGTAGCTTTGGGACAGTCTCCGGAAAGGCAGAACTTCCTAAAGAGAATATCCGACATTATTAAGCCACAACCAAAGGTAGGAAATGGAAGAACTGGAGCATTCGTTGCCTAATCTAAAATTTTATTCTATTCTATCCTCTACTTTTTATGATGATTTTATTGGGCGCGTTAAATTGTTCGATTCAATATTCTTTTTTTCGCTAAACCAAATAAAGTGTATGGACCAAATCTATGAATCTTTTCGAAGATCAAAGAACGTTTCAAAGTGCAAAATAAAAGAAAGGGGAGCATACTTTCTTTGTCTCTTATCAGGATCACCACGTATTGATTCGGCCATAGAGAAATCTGGTCTGCACAGAGATACTAAAATATTTGGTATTGTATCAGAAAATTCAGAAGAGATTGAGCACTTCGAGAATATGTTTGCTAGTTCTATTGCAACTGTTCACGTAAATTTAAAAGAGCGATGTGATAGAGAAGACATGAAAATTTTCTCCGCCATGACAATGGTGGATTACCAATTACACTCAGCTTAAGTATAAATCTAGTTGTTTCCTATAAAGATAGATTTAGCATCATTTTCAATTAAATGTAATGTTATACGCATAAAATACTCACCACGCCTCAACAAAAGCATATGTCAATGAAAAGTAAGATTTGATTCAAGAAATTACCTATCATATGGTTTCCTTAATACCTTTATCCTTCTCAATCATCCTTCAGCCCCACATGAAAATAAGTTCATTGTTCATATCCAGATTTATTCTATCTTCCAAACCCCCCGGCTATTCCTTTAATTTGATTCTTATTTCGGAGTTGTCCAAACTAATCACTATTAGTCTAAATTTATTTGATCGCCCTTTAAATTCCCAACCTAAACAACAATTTAGCAATTAGCAAATATGAGGTAGTGATAATACTGAATAATGACGGAAGAAGTAACATTGAAATTAATGGATTCAAAAATATTCTTCAGGAAATTGGTTTCAGAAAAAAATAGCAAAAATTTACTACTCTTGCATGGAATGAGTTTTACTTCAAATAACTGGGTTCAATTGGATGCGTTTCAAATGTTTGCCAAGGCCGGATTTAACGTATATGCTCCGGATTATCCTGGCTTTGGAAAATCTGATGAAAATCCAGAATATCAATTGAATGGTAACTTTTCAAATGGGTCGAGGTTCATTCTTGATTTCACCAGAGAGTTAAACCTATCAAAATTTGCTATAATTGGGCCTTCAATGGGTGGAGGAATCGCTTTGAAAACTTTAATTGATTTGGATATTATCTCTTCGGCCGTAGTTATCGCACCTGCTGGAATTAACCAAATGATTAAAGATTTACATCGTATCAAAGTTCCGCTACTAATTCTTTGGGGAGATAATGACCAAGTTATCAATAAACAAAATGGAAAAATACTTCATGATGCAGTTTCTGGATCTAAGCTTGTTATTATCCATGATGCAGGTCATGCTTTGTATTTAGAAAAACCCCATATTTTCTATTCTGAAGTCATGAAATTTATGAGTTGATGCATTTAATTTTTAGTTCTAAGCATATTTCTATAAAACAATATGATTGATCATCAACTCTTATACATTACTTATCATTTAGATTTTTTATTACTTCAAAAGTATAACTGATCAATCCAAGAGAGAATGCCTTTAGTCATTCTCTGATTTTTTTTACTTATTGTTTCGAACAAAAAAGGTTATGACTTAGAGACTTATTTAGAGCACTAATCATAGGTTAGGTGATTCTTATGCAAAATGATGAAATGGGTGAAACTTTTGATAAATATTATGATAAGAAGATCGTCACGGCGCTTATAGGTCTGGAAGTAGATGTTACAGAGATTGATACCGTAATCAATAACATCTCAAAGGATTCCAATGTAGAAGATGCTTATGTTGTAACTGGAGATTTTGACATAATTATAAAGGTAAGATTCCCGGACTATCAGGAATTACAAAAGTATCTATTAACTAAAATAAGCAAAATAAAGGGAGTAAAAGACTCTAAGACCATGATGGTAATATCGATAAAGAAAGAGGATAATACCACTTTCACGGAGTGATTTAAATGGATAACAAACTGTACTCGGAATTAATTTATCTTCTAGAGGAGCTATCTCAGGATACCTCTGTACCAAAGAATGTAAGGAAAAGCTCGACAGATGCCAGAAATAAACTTTCTGATGGTAAAATAAGCCTTGATCTTAGATGCGCAACAGCTATCTCTTTGCTTGATGAAATTGCCAATGACCCAAATGTGCCGTCCCATGGAAGGGCCGCCTTATATACAATAATTAGCAAACTGGAAGCTCTATCTAAATCTGGTAAATGATAACTTCTTGGAATTTTTTTTCCTTATTAAATTAAAATGTATTTCCAATTAAGGATATACATATATATTTAATTATAATATTGGATATTGATAGTTATGACTCTAACAGAAAATAGCAATAAACTTGCAAAGTTTCTAACTGAATCTGATATACCAAGAAGTGTAGCTTTCACATTGGTTTATATAAGAAACAAAGGGGAAATTACAAGTGTTGAAATTGAGCGGGAAACAGGTCTAAGACAACCTGAAGTTTCAATTGCAATGCAATGGCTCAGGAGAAAGGGCTGGATCAACAAACGTAACATGAAAAAAGAAGGAAAGGGAAGACCAGTTCATGGATACAGACTTTCAAAAGAATTTGATGAAATTCTTGAGGAAATTATACAGGATCTTTCCGAAAAGATAGATTCAATCCAGAATATAATTCAAGAGCTGAAATCATATAAGGGAGAAAAAAAGAAATAAACACAATTAACCAATAATCAAAAATCTTTTAAAAAAATGTCAAATTTCTATAAATTTTGATGAGTTTTGATCATAGACCATTCAATTCCCTATATCTGTGAATGATTGCTCCTCCTTCTCTTCCCTCAATGGATAAATTAGCCATTCCCACAAAAAGACCCACTTCTACAACTCCGGGAATCATCTTAATGGTGTTCTCAATTTTTACCGGGTCCCTGATGGTATGGAATTTACAATCAACTATAAAATTTCCATTTTCAGTTGTGAAAGCTCCATTATCTCTCATTTTGCACTCAGAACCCATTGCTTCAATCTTTTTTACGGTCCCTGCAGAGAATAATTTGAATATTTCAACCGGGAGGCTATATCTGCCCAGAGTTTCCACATACTTACTGGAATCTGCAATAATTATGAGATTTCGTGAATTGGCCGCAACTATTTTTTCTCTGGTCAAAGCACCTCCGCCACCTTTGATCAAATTACCATTGGGATCAATTTCATCTGCACCGTCTATTGAAACGTCAAGTTCGCCTTTGTATTCCTGATTAACGTTCAGACCTATCTTCAAAGCCTTCTCCGTTGTTCTGTCAGATGTTGAGACAAATGTGCTTTTCTTAAATGTCAGATTCATTTCATCGATTGTTTCAAGTAAAACGTTCACAGTTGAACCGGTTCCAAGTCCGATGTTCATGCCATCCTTCATATAACGGGTTGCAACCTCACACGCGATTTTCTTTTCCATGGTGTGTTCTTGAGAGGAATTCACCTTTCCACAATTTATTGTTTTATATTACCTTTACATTACTTCTTATGGCAAGTGAAGATCAAAAATCATGGAAAGATTCCTATACTGCAATAGAAAGGCTCGTACTACCCCCAGATACGAATATTTTCAATGCTTTATATGGTGGAAGACTGGTGGAGTGGATTGATAACGTCGCTTCAATAGTTTCTTTCAAACACTCCAGAAGGAGAACTGTAACAGGAAGCATGGACAGTATATTCTTCCTTTCGCAAATCCGAATGGGAGATATAGTAACAATGAAAGGAAGAATAAATTATGTTGGAAAAACTACAATGGAAATAGAAGTTGACGTGTTCTCTGAAGAATCCCTTACGGGAGAAAGGAAATTTGCCACAAAGGCATACCTGACCTATGTTGCAATTGATCAAAACGGTAAAGCTACCTTAGTTCCGAGATTAAAACTGGAAACGGAAGATGATCAAAGACGGTTTAAGGAAGGAGAGGAAAGGAGCAGGATTAGAACAGAAAGGCTAAATGTAGTCAAGGAAGAAGCAAAAGTCTACGACCTTTCTTAAGTATTTGTCAACAAGTAAAATAACCTTATAAATTTTAATTGTACGATTAAATAGACTATATTAAATTTCTTTGATAATCCCACATAATTAATAATATGATTAAATCAGGGACAGATGAATTTAGAAATATTTGTCTCTGTGAAAACTATGGCAAGCTCAAACACTACGATACAGGATATTTTTCAAAGGGGGTTTGAGGTTGTAATATCTGTATCGGCAATAATTATTGCACTTCTCTGGATACCTATTGCGCTGGGTTTTTTCAGTTCTGATGAACAGAAAAGATATGACTCAAAAAACAGGGTCAAATATGCAGCACTTGGAACCATAATTTATATTTTGGCAATTAGTGGTTTCATTTACGGAATATTCAATTTTATTGCTACTGGTGCATGATTTTTGTCTTTCAACATAATATCCTTCCTATCCCCACTTGGAAGTTTTTTACTGTCAGCAGAAATAGCATCCTCGGCAGGATTATGGCAGCTCATTATTACATATGGACTTGGGCAACCGTACGCATTTCCATACTCATCATCGGATCTTACAATTATCACACCGCTTTTTAAGCATATTACAAATGAATTGGCGATTCCCATAGCACTTTCTGCTATTTTCCTAAGTTCCATAAAAATCATGATGACACGAAAAGGCGAAGATCTGAATAGAATATTCTGGAGAATGAGTTTGGGTATTCTTCTGTTCTTTTTATCCCTGGACATAAGTAAGTATATCCTCGAATTCTCATATCTTGTATTTAATAGTGTCTGGGCATATGGGTCAATAAACTGGATGTCCGTAATGACCTCCAGTGAAATTATGTCCTATTTGAGCAATATGGCATCTGGTGGTAATACACTTTCAGCGCTTCTTCTCTCTTCAGGATATTTCGCTGCAACCTTTATACTCCTCAGTTTTCTAATGTTAAGAGATGCACTAATCATAGTTTTCATCATTCTATTGCCGATCGTTTCATTACTTATGGTGGTTACTGAGTTATATGAGAGAATGTTACAACTATGGGTTATGTTTATCGAATTATCACTTATCCCATTCCCTATTGCTATTGCCCTATACCTTAGCTCCATTTATTCAGACGTCTTCTTTATGCATCTTGCGTTTCTGTGGGCTGCTTGTCTTATCCCTTCCATATTTATGACTAAAGGTGGTCTGTTCAGAAATCTCATGAGTTTGGATATACTATCTGGTGTTAGTCTTCTTGGAAACAGAATGCAAGTTGTCACTGATAGAATACCAAATGTACGCTTGGGAAATTTTTCCATAGGCGGAGAGCAATCTGGGAATATTGGTGGAAATAATCCCTACCATTTCAATATTAATGATCTCATGAAAAAAGATGTGGAATATAGAAGGACGATGGAATAGGAGCCACTCGATCAATACTGAGGAAAATGGTGCTAAACGACATGCTTGATGATGATAGGACTGCTTAATGGATTTAAGGATTTAAAGAAAAATGTGAAAAATTTGAGAGGTTAGA
>JAJZJZ010000148.1 GCA_021809755.1 Thermoplasmata archaeon | reverse complement strand
TCTTCTTCATCGTTTTCCTGGCGCTGAGGATAAGATTCAGCATATTGAAAATGCTGAAGGATCACGATCTTCTGGGAAAGATGTCCGTTAATGAGGTCATATATGAACTGTCAAAAATGGAAAGGATAGTTGAAAAGAGTGGTACCGAATACTTTGCAGCAGTTCCAAAGAAGGTTGAAAAGATAGTTGACCTTTTCAAGGACATGATACCTATGGGTTAAATTGGGGGGAGTTTAGGTAATTAAATAATCTAATTGATTACATCTGGACTGATCGTATAATTCATTTCGCCGTGGAATGAATCTCTTTTTATACTTACCCTAGAAAGCTCCTCATAGGTTACCACTTCCCCCTTTTCATAGGCCCCCTTATCCAGTTCACACTTGAATGCTAGGCCTTTCTCCGTTCTTGTATTGGCTATGAGATTCACAACAACCTGGAACGACGTTAGAGGTTTCCCTCTCCAGTCCTTCGTTATGAACGAGAATAGCCGGTGCTCAATCTTGTTCCACTTGCTCAGGCTAGAGGGAAGTGGCATACCGTTATGATGAGGTTGAATTCATTGGCGAGTTTCAGTAGCTCCATCTTCCACATATTGACCCTTGATCCATTGGATCCGTCACTATCTGCCATGATCATCAGCCTGTTTGCGTCAGGATACCTCACCCTGCCCATGAACTTCCACCATCTCCTTATGGATTCCATTGCGAACTAAGCAGTATCATGTTCGAGGCCTACATTGACCCAACCCTCATTCCTCTTCACGTCATACACTCCATAGGGTATCGCTTTTCCATCTGCATCTGCAGGGAAATCGTACACGCTGAAATGATCATAATCCCCTTCTGGTTTCCATTCCTTTCCGTTGTTTTTAAAATTGCCGATCAGTTCCTTCTTCTTCATGTCAACGGATATGACTGGCTGGTTTTCTTTCATGAAATCCATCGCAGTATGATAAATGTGCCGGAACCGTTCATCCCGATCCGGATCACTCTTTCCCTCGTTTGATTTCTTATTGTTCTTGAGGCTGTATCCCTTGTCGTGAAGCATGATCCTCACCGTTCTGTGGCTTACGTCATATCCATCCCTCTTCAATTTTCTGGACAGATTTCTCATACTTTTGACTGTCCAGAGAAGGGATGAAATTGGATTTTACATACCTGTCCCAAAACTGGTTGATAACACTGTGTTGCATAAATCTATTGCACATTATACTGACCAGTTACTGTTACCAGAACTGGTAAAATAGGATCAGTGTACATTCCACTCACCACTTACGGATGAACTGTAAGGTTTAATAAAGATTCAAACTCAATTGCTGATCTATCCCATGAAAAATGATTAGCCCAAAATATAGCATCTTGAGACATTTTACATCGTAACTTTGTGTCTAAAAGCAGTTTGATTATCGCTCTCGCATATGAATATTCATCTCCATCTTCTATCAGAAAGCCACTTTTAGAATCTTTAATTGAGTCAACCAATCCAGGAACGTTGTATGCAACTACGGGAAGACCAACAGAATTTGCCTCTAGGACCGAGATACCCCAACCTTCTTTAATTGAAGCTATAGCATAAACCCATGATTTACATAGGTAAAGAAGCTTATCTTCTTGATTCAATGCACCCAAAAAATTTACATCTTTTATAGATTTTGACTTTACATAATTTTTTAGAAAATCATAGTAAGAATCATCTCCTCTTCCAGCAATTATAAGAATTGCCTCGGGAACTATTGTTTTTACTTGATTGAAAGCATTAATTATTAATTCAACTCTCTTGAGTTTTTTAACACGTCCAAAATAGATAATAGTTGGTTTCTCAAATTTATTAATTATAATTTTTTCAGGTGGGAGGACAATTCCATTTTTAACTATATCAATTGATTGAATTTTTTTATTAATATTCATCAACTCTTTTTTAGTACTTTCAGAAACAGTTATTATATTTGTATTAGTATACAATAACGGGACAAATTTTTGAATAACCGTTAGAACACTTGAAAATGTTTTTCCAACTTCCAGATCATAGGTTTCTTTACCTCCTAAGTGATGTATTATCGTGTATATAGGTTTTTTTACATAAAACGGAGTTAGAAAAGGTACCGTGTTTATGCTCTCAATAACAACATCATATTTATATCTATTCATGATATAAAATAGAAATCCTAATAAATATACGGTAAATTTATTACCTCTGCGAATAATTTTTATATTGTTAATATTGTCATTTCTATTAGCGCCATTGAAACATGAAGTAAAGAGTGTAATTTCTATCCCTTTTTTAGCTAATCTAGTAAAAATTTGGTATATATATTCCTCTGCTCCACCTGCATTTGGATTATTAAAATCTTTCCAATTTAAAACCAAAATTCTTAACATAATTTCAAGGCTAAATTGGTAATATAACTAAATACTTAATACTTAACTCTTTGTGATATTGCGAGTGTGGGACACAATTCTAAAATCTTCCCATATTGAACAAATTGTGCCACAGGCCTGTGCAGAATAATGCGTTATCAATTCTGTCGTCTCTCTTCTGGGCTATATTCCAGCCGAGCATCTTCTTGTCCGCTGCAAATCCTGATTCGGAATTGCTTCTCTGGTGGTACTCTTCCAGGTATGGCATGGTTTTCAGGACAAAATCCTTCATTGTGTCCTTCCATTTCAGTGATCCATTGAGCGTGGCATTCTTCTTTGGTATCACGAAAACTTTTGTTTTTCCGAGCTTGTCCATGTATGACGGCGATGAATAATATCTGTCCAATCTTATTGAATCCATCTCGATCCCGTTGAATGAGATAAGATTCATTGCACGATCATAAGCTTCCCTTTCAGATTTCATGGATGAACCGAAGGCAATATACATCCTCGCATCAAGATCCATTATGGCAAATGAGTATGCGAAAAGCCTCTTCTTATGGATCTTCGAAACCTTGTTCTTGCCATCTTCCCTGTTAACGGGATTCTCCTTTGCCCTGTCCTTGAGTTTTTGTGCATATGACTCGTAATTCTTCTTCACTGTCAGTGAGTATCCGGTGCCATCACCTGTGGATCTTGATCCTGACACATTGTTCTTTTTCAGTATCAGGATATGGAGGTTGTGTATCGCAGGAATAACATCCTCATCCGAATATAATCTTTCCACAGTCTTGTACGATACGTCTATGCCCGACACCATTGAGAATATGTCAAGCATGTTTGCAAACATCCTGTTTGATTCACCGACAAGCTGCTTTATCAGCAGCAGCTTCACCCTCTGATCAAGTGACAGGGAATGGGGATGTCCTGGGCCATGAATAATTGTTATTGCGGAAACTGCCTCATCAATGAGGGGTTCCAGATCCCTCATTGCCGTTTTGATTCTTAATGAAAACTCCTGCTCATATGTTCTCCAGTCCCTCTTCTTCGCGGGATGTTCAAGCCTGTATTTCTTTCCCAGGATCTCATTGATCTCCCGGAGCTTATACTGAATGTCATCCCCTGTCACCCTGGCCATGACTGTATATGCATGCAAAAGTTAAATAGTTATCCATAGATAACCATGTGTACATGGTTAGGAAACTCGAAGTTGAGACCGGAAAGTTGATCCTGTCAGAGGATGAAATTGAGGGATTTCTTGAAAGGACGGTCACACCAATAGGAATGTCGGGAAAGGCCGACATTCCAAGAAGATACATAGGCAGAAGAGTCTATGTGATAATCACCAAAAATGATGGCACTTTCAAGAAGGAAAAGAAAAAGGAATAGTGTCCCACACTC
>JAJZJZ010000147.1 GCA_021809755.1 Thermoplasmata archaeon | reverse complement strand
AGGTATTGCCATAGAATCTCTTTTGTGAGTCCTGCCACTGTAGCTTAGCTGGTTGAGCAGCTGATTCGTAATCAGCAGGTCGGGGGTTCAAATCCCCCCGGTGGCTTATATTACAAAAGATTGATCTTTTAACATATTGCAAAGCGTTTATTTCCATAGCCAACTGATTTTTGTAAACGCCGGTCAAGATTTGTGCAAAATCGCCGGGATAAAATTGATCCACCTCATATAATTTTTCACTCATTCTTTTCACCTCTTCTTTCAGTCGGTAACACATTCTTTCTCCGATCTTTTAATCTGTATGATTCACCCTTTATGTTCACCACAGTGCAGTGATGCAGTATTCTGTCAAGAACGGCAGATGCCATTACCTGATCTCCCAGAACCTCACCCCATTCCGAGAACCCTTTGTTTGATGTGTATATTGTCGATCTCTTCTCATATCGTGAGGAGACGAACTGGAAGAACAGGTTCGATTCTTTCCTTGTAAGTGGAAGATATCCGATCTCGTCAACTATCATGAGCCTGAACCTGGAATATGTCTTTATCCTGTATTCCAGTCTCTTCAGGTCATATCCCCAAGTCTAGTTATAACAAATTTTAGCCCTATCCCATGCTTGAGCGAGGTCGGAATGTGTATTCTTCCACCTTTGTCCATTTTAACTATGTCCCTGACCTGCTCCCAACCTTATGTAGAACATGCAAGTGTTATGACAATATTGGAAATGAATTTCATATAAATGGCACCACAGGCTTTACCCTCATGTCATGTTAAATTAAAACTTGTCCAACATTCTCTCCATGGGGAGCGAAGGGCTGCCTCTGATTAAAAGTGTGGGGATTCTAATACCTATTTTTGAGAGTTTTCCTAAAGTGGGATTTTCTATAGACGTTCATTTTGAATTTACATCCCCAGTTTCATCCCACCAGATTCCCGTATTTATAATACTGGATTTAGACTTCGATTCATGATCAAACCACATTTATCCTGGTATCTGCGTGGTCTGATAGTATCAAAACGCTTTGCGTTTCCTTATTTCAAGCGCGTTTTTGAAGAATGCCTGTATCTTCTTTTCAAGCAGTTCTGCGCTTTTGAACTGGCCAGTTATAGGCATTCGAGATCTTGAGAATGCTCCTTGTGGCTCAGCATCAGTTTCACATCTTTCATCCCATACCAGAATGATATGTTGCAGAGTATATTGTTGTAATGAAGTACATAAAGATTGTTTATGCTACCTCTAAAAACAAATTACTGAGATTGGATTTCAAATCCAAAGTTGGACAGGGGTTGGTAAAAATCATGGAACTATAACAGATTGTGGAATGGTTGCGCACACGCAGAGAGGATATAAAAAACAGACAGAATAAAGGAGTGAAAATTTTACAATATCAAAATATATACAAAAGCAAGAAGATATTTTCATTATATCCTTTTTATTGAATAAATTGTCTCTCACATCTGTTCTAATAATGAAAGTGACTTAACGTTCACATATATTGAGTTCTCTCGCCATATTTATTTCACAACATTGGATTATGTCTATAGAATTGCTATGATGCCGAATATCAGTACAAAAATCAGGCTTGACCAGTAGGCAAATTCCCTGAAACCTGATGAATAAAATTCCTTCATGATGTTCCGGTTTCTGGCTATAAGCCCCATTAATATACCTGGACCGATAAGAACAAAAATAAAGATCACCAGTAAGTAAAGTACACCCTTTATCAGGTATGCTTCAGGAAGAATTAGTGCTATAACCACGGCCGGAAAACTTTCCAAAATATATACTACAGATGATTTTTCCCTGCCCATCCCTAATACCTCCATGAAACCCCATGCACTGCCCATTGACATGACAATTAGTGCTAGAAATGCCGCCCCTATAAGGCCAATTCCGAATAAATATGGTGAATAAACGCCTGCTATTGCAGTTAAACCAAAAGCCAGCTGGTGTATTGAGGCAAAGTTCACGTTTGGATTAATACCACTCATTACCATTTCAACCACTATCATCAGCGTTTCTGATACCACTGCTCCAATCAGCGTCTCAATTCTCATTGATTTCATGGCATTTCTTGAGAACTCATATTTTTCGGCATCGCTATTTACATTAGGAACATTACTAAACTCATATCTCTTTCCTGTATTAGTAATCTTTTCAGCTGTTGCCGATGCCTGAAAAAACAGCATGAATGGCATTATAACTGCACCAACATTCACTGCGAGTATAAAAAGAAAGGAAGGAGAAGGCGTAAAATATAAGACATTATAAGATCTTACGCCCCGTACGATAAGTGTCATTATGAAAGCGATGATAAGAATGGCAGAAATTAGGAGTAAAATGGATTCAGTGAAACCGTATTTCCGTTTTATGACTACTGCTATGTGAATTACATAAAAAACTGGAAGTGAAAACAATATGGGAATATTGAAAAAAGATAACCCAATTGCAATTCCAAGATATTCAATAATATAAGTAACAACATCAGTAAATACCATTGGAACTGTTGCGGTGAGTGCTACAGAATGTGAATAATTATTCCGTATAACTTCACCTAATCCCATTTCCGTAGCAACACCAATTCTGCCCGAAGTTTCCTGAACTAAATAAAGAGGTATGATTAGAAGGAGCAGAAACCATATCAACCCATACTTGAATATAGCACCCGTTTCAGCCGCTCCGATTGTACTGCTGGCATCCATGTCAGCTATCATAACAAGCCAGGCAGGACCAAAGAACCTGAAAATATTTTTATTTTTTTTCATTTATTCACGTAAGGATTTCCTTACAGTCTAAATAAATACTTAAATCTTATCTTCAAATTATTTTAATTTCCAATGATGTGTTTAACCGTAGAAACCTAACATGAAACTTATGCACCATCTGAATCTCTTCTATAACTAATCTATTGAGATTAAAAAGGGCATGTTATAAATTCAATGAAGATTCCATTACTAAAATGATTGGTAGAAAGGCTAAAAAAGGGGCATCGGGCTTTCATGTGCGTAAGAACTTTCTAATCATATAGTCCTCCGATTATTTGTGCTTTCTTGGAAAGATTATCTGACTGAACGAATTGCTACTTAATTAATAGTGCCCTGAAATTTGTAGAATTCCCACAAATCAAAGTAACTTTCAACAGGAACAAACTGCACAAAAGTGTGAAGAGCCAAAAACAATTTTGTAATCATAACCCTTGAACTTTCTGGGAAAAGCCCTCTATGACCTACGCCGCAGTTCTATATATTTCCCAGAACTTTTATATTCTTAATCATCCCGTATAATAAAAATACTTTGAAACTCCCGTTGAGAAGGATGAGAATCGTTTCTTTCGCTATTTAGATTACAAAAGTTGTCTCAGTGAAGAGCGTGAATTACTACATTTCTCTTATTCATATCCAACTTTGTAGTCCCCAAAATTTCTCATTACGTTTGTTGTCGATGATAGAGAATTTTAGGGTTATAAATAAGAAATATGTAATGCCCCAGAACTCAAAGTTGTGTTTATACTTAGTTTTCATGATTTTCCTTGGTTTTGTGAAGAGTAAATGAAATTTGGTTTATCTACGTGATGCCTATATTGAGATGTGTTACTCAACAAATCAATTATTCCAAAAAACTTAAAATTCCTTTCGTTAAAAGGAATTCAAGTTTCCCTTTGATCATTTGTTACTTTCTTTCCTGAATTCTGATATTGCAGCCTTAATTTCATCAACTGAAGCGGAACTTTCCAATGTTGTAATATCCCCCGGCAACTGTCCCAGAAAC
>JAJZJZ010000146.1 GCA_021809755.1 Thermoplasmata archaeon | reverse complement strand
GCCAGAGATGTGACCGAGGGAACAAAATCGCTGTTTAAGGGGTTGAAAAAAGGTTTCGAAAAGAAGGACCAGGAAAAGAAATAAAGGCCGATTTTTTCTGTAAGATATTAAATCAGCTGTGTTAATCCGTTCCGGGTTAGCAACACGCATGCCATTTTGGAACTGAGATTTTTATTTTTTTGGTCGACTAATTTGATTAAATATCCCGGCTTCCGAAAAATTAACTTGGTTGAGTTCCTATAATTAATATACACCCTTGTCTTCCATTTTTATCATGATACGTAAAGAATTTCTGGCGGGAACCAATGAGCCACGCCCAGATTTACGAGATGTTGAGGAAGATCAAGACACATGCTATCAAGCTTGAATTCCCAGCGGATGTCAAGGTCAATCCTCATAGGTTCAGACATAACCGGGCATCTTAGCTAGCACCCAAGATTTCTGAATCGATCCTTGAAAGAACAATGAAATGGGTGCCGGCAAGCAAGAAGTCAAAGATGTACGTTCACCTTGACAATGAAGCAGTGGACAAAGCGATCCTTGAGGCAAACGGCATCAAAAAAGAGAAGAAAGCACCAGAAATGAGGAAATCAAGGATGTGTTTGAGATGCAAGACACTTAATCCAGCAAATCACAAGTTCTGTTTGCAGTGTGGACGGCCTCTTGATTACGATGAGCTTGAACTTCTTGAACAGAGAGAAGGCCAGGCAGTAGGAACCCTGAAAGAATCTGACCTCATAGATAGTTCAGACAAGGATTTACTTTCAGAACTATCAGAGGATCCAGAGCTGCAAAGTGAGATGCTCTTGATGATTCTGAAGAAACTAAAGAGACAAGGGAAATTTGATGAACTAAAAAAACTACTGGACAAAAATTAAGTTCAGCAATCTTAATTTTCCATTTCCACCTAAAACTGGTGTCAGATCGACCTGATCTCCTCGCAATAAAGTGATGCATTTTGCGGTATCTGAAAAAACTCAATTTCGTTAAAACCCTATCTTCATTACAGCATTCTCGTATGCTTCATAAAGGAATTTGTTGTGACGACAGTCTCCTATTGAATTCATAGAATCGTGCTTCTCGTTAAGGGTTATGCAATTTCTTAGATCATTTAGTCCATTGTTTGCCAGACCAACAGTTTGATCTGCATCTGACAATTCAACTAAGATGCATACTTGAACTCAGTATTATTTCACCCTATCCTTCAAATTTGCATCATTTTAAATCTGTTACATTATTGTTTGCTCCACTGCAATAGTTGAATCTATAACCACTTCGTATAAAAGTGTCATTAATCAAATCGAGAGTATTATATGGACCATTACTTTTCATAAAGTAGAACTTCAGACAGTTAGATCAAGCTGGTGCGAACATGGTAGAAGCTCACGCAAAGTCACTTGCATTTGTAAAGAACTTATATAGTATGGGTATCCCTTTTTTCCAGAGAAGTTATGTGTGGGGAGAAGATAATTGGCAGGACCTTATTGATGAATTCTTAAGCGATCATGCGAATAACTTTCTAGGGTCTATAATATTAAAACAAGAGAGAGCCCCGTCTGGAGAACTTAACCGTGTTTCAATTATAGATGGCCAACAGAGACTTACAACAATCAGCCTACTTATCAAAGCTATTTATGATAAGTTCGATAAAAAGACCAAGGAAAATACACTTGAAACAATTCATAATTATCTCTTCTACAAGCCAAGCGAAACTGATGGTAGGTATGAAGTGAAGATCGAACATTCTCACTATGATTCAGAAGTTTATAGAATGATAATCCAGTCTGGCATTGATGGATACTATATTGATGAAAGTGACATAAATAGGCAACACAGGATATACCAATGTTATCAGTATTTTCTTAACAGTCTAGAAAGCAAATACAAAGAGCAATCCGAATTCCTGTTTAACAAGATATTAAAGAGAGATAACAATATTTTCGTCGTAATAGACCTTGATGAAAAGGATGACGAACAAACCATATTTGATACTCTAAACAATTCTGGCGTTAGATTAAGTCCTGCAGATATCATCAAAAACTCCATCTTTAAACGGGCTATTCAGTTGATGGGGGAGAATGAGGCTATCAGATTCTACGAAAACACTTGGGATAGAACTTTTTCTCATGACGAGGATGATGCTGAATACTGGGGTGAAGAATTCTCCACGGGGAGAATGAAAAGGAGCAACATAGAGATTGTCCTACATAGTGTGGCCATTATAAAGGGATTTTATAATCCAGATAAAAACTCTCTCTCGGAACTCTCTAAACTTTACAAGGATGAAATATCAAAGTTTTCAACATATCAAGAATTACGTGAGTTTCTAGATGAGATAATAAGTTATTCGAGAATTTATAAAAAAAATATAATTGCTACGGATAGAACTACTATTTTTTCCTTTGAAAATGATTTTCAGAGGTTAATTCATATTCTAAACACCTTGGAGTTCTCAACTTTTCATCCTTTTATCCTCTATGTGCTTAAAAGGTATGACGATAACAAAGAAGTAAGGGATGAGATTACTCGGAAGCTGGAGAAGTTCTTGGTCCGCCGAGTAGTGTCGAGAGATGATACAAGAAGTTTCAATAAATTATCCAGGGATTTCATCCAAGATTTAAGTGTTCTTGACACTAAATTAATGGAGACAAAAATCGACAGCATAAGACAAGGTCTGAGGTCAATATCTAACCAAAATGCGACTCTACTGCTTTTTTGGATCGAACTCAAGAGAAGATGGAACAAGAAGGAAGACATTACTGACTTGAAGTATACATATTCCCTAGAGCATATAATGCCTAAAAAATGGAATGAGTTTTGGGGAAAAATTCCAATGAAAGTTAAAGAAAATGGTACTACAATGAATGATCAGGAAGCAAATGCTGATCGAGACGAGAAGATAAAATGGATCGGCAATATGACTCTACTGACATCATCCCTTAATACTTCCTTAAGAAACCACACTTTTGTGGACAAAGTAATGGGCGATGGCAAAAAGAAAGGAATGAAGTCTTACTCTGATTTGTTGATCACCAAGCAAGATGTAATAGAACCGTTTGATAGAGGGGACAAGATTTGGGATGAAGATAAAATAAAAATGAGACAGGCTAAATTGGAAGGAGAATTTCAGGAAATTTGGGGAATTGAAGGAGATATAGTATAAAGCCGATAGATAGATAATTTGATCAGCCCAGAAATTTAGAAGATTTCATAAGTTCTCATCGATACCATAGCAAAGTAATCATAAAACAGTGCCCGTGAAAGCTTTCCATTGTAATAGATAAGACATTTCCGCCATTTATTATTACCTTAAATTGAGAATACTCTGTGTATCCACCCCTGAACAGATTCTTTGTCTTCCCAGGCTTTTCTCTTTACCCAATAACCATTCAGATCAGCTTCGACTTCTTCAGAATTGGGAAAGGCGTCTAGAAGGCTTCCAATCTTTTCAATAACGTGGCTTTGGAGTAAGGTCTCTAATACAATATCTTCCGAGATAGAAGAAATATCCAATGGTTCAGTTAACTTGTTACGTAATGAGTTAGTTTGATCGTGTATAACAAGTACTACATAGGAGTCCACATTTTGAATAGATTTCAGACTTTGAAGCTTGCTTAGATGGACTCTCGCACCTACTGTAAATTTAATTTCTATAGTTACTCGACCTGCTTCTATTGTACCTTCATCAAACCCTTCGTTTTCTCTTGGCCAAACTTCTAGGTCTCCTCCACCAAGTTATATATCCCGGCTTCCGGATTCGAACCAGAGACCTGCGGATTACGGCGGCAAATCCAATCGGAAAATCCTCTACAGTCCGCCGCTCTACCAACTGAGCTAAGCCGGGTTTTGGTGTATAATATTACCCC
>JAJZJZ010000022.1 GCA_021809755.1 Thermoplasmata archaeon | reverse complement strand
GTTTGCTTGAGTGATACCAGAAAAAGATTTTACTGCCTGAAGATTATCTAAACTGGCCAGAAAAATTGTGCTAATTCCACAACAATAGCCAAAACTATACCAATATAAATTATAAGCTTTGGATCCATGGCAGGACCTTCAATTTCTTCCTCGTCGAAGTACCTAATCAAACCAGCTCCAGATTGGAAGCCGTCTTTCTTATCTGCCATATCCTGTAAATGTAAGCAATAGATATAACAGTTTCTAGGCAAAAAAATGCTAATATTAAAGAATCATGGATTTTTTAATCTATTCTATATTAAGGGTCATACCAATATGAAAATACCAAATAAAAGATTTAAGAATATTAAAGAGAAACCCTATTTAATTATCGCAATTATTTTCGTTACTATTTTCATTTCTATTTCACTCTATGCTGGAGAATGGCCACCCATATCTGTTGTTGAATCGTCGAGCATGGAACATTCCACATACTGGACACCCGGGGTTATAAATACAGGAGATATGGTCTTTGTAAAGAAAGTGAATTCTGTCAATGATATAGTAACATATATCCAAGGAAGAGAAACGGGCTACTCAACCTATGGAGAGTATGGAAATGTGATTCTTTATAAAAGCCCACAAGGAACAATAATTATTCACCGTGCCATAATGTATATCAAATGGATAAATGGAAAGCTAGTTATAAATAATTTTAGTAATCAAACGTGGCTCAAGGTTTGTGGAGATTGTGTGGTTATTAATGACATTGGTTTTACTCACAGAAATTTCTCAATAAATGTATCTAAGTTCTCTGGTCAAAGCGGATTTATTACAATGGGAGATAATAATCTTGGTTCGCCGTACGTCGAATATAATTCAAAATTCAATTCATATGAAGCCGCAGATCAAACAATATTCAATTACCCACCTGTAAACTTAAGTGCAGTTGTGGGAGTCGCTTTTGGTCAGATTCCATGGATTGGTCTGATAAAACTAAATATTCTGGGGTTGGAACATAAATGGCCGAATTCGGCCGATGTTGCAAAAAACAGTTATTTATATCTCTTCTTAACACTGGCTTTCATATTCGTCGCTGCATTACTACCCTACAATAAAATCATTAGAAAATTCAAACCCTTGAAGAAGTAACACTCGGAGAATCGGCAACACTGAGTTTTGTTATTCTCACATCTTTTCTTTGAAGTTTATCAGTAATTGTTTTTGAATCTTCAATTCTTGTTACCACGAATACGTTGTTCCCTCCAGTTACGATATATGAACACCAGATATTTTTCCTTATATTATTAACATCTACCATCAGAGATCTCATTTCAGGAGTAATGATTTTGACACCTGCCCTTTCCACAATTGAATGATATTCATCTGTATCTTTACGGGCTAGTTCAAAAATTCCTTTTATATCCTTATTCTCAGCAAGCTTTTGAAGTTCGATTAGCTTAGAATTTGCACTCTTTACTCTGTCAGAATATTCTTGGAGTTTTTTTACATTGAAATGTATATCGTCAGATGGCTTTCTTTCGTGTGGAAATGTGAATGCAATTATTTCAAAGTCTGCAAACTCCTCAGAAGTTAAAACCTGTTTTGTGTAAGTTGCATCATTTCTTACCTCTGTAACTGTTAACCCTCCATATAGACTTCTTCCGACACTTTCAGAGATTATTCTAAGATAATTTTCCAGAGAGACAGGATCTTCATCTGGTAAAAGATATTGAATGCATTTCCCTAGAGCAGCAGCCCCTGCATCTGAACTCCCACTTAGAATATTTTGGTTTTCAGATTCAAAGTTCACATAATCAGCTTTATATTTTTTTTTCAATTTTTCTTCGTACTTTTGTATGAATGATATAGGTGATCTTGAGCTTTCATCAATTGTCTTTCCGTTGAACAAATAATCATTTTTCTTGTCTGATAACGAAATCCTTGTTCTCGCCACGGACTCCTTATTTTTAATCGTATACGCAATACCTGCGGATCCATGAAGAGGTATCCTGTTAATAGGGTCACTTAAACCTCCCAACAATACAATACCTATGGTTGGGTGCGCAATAGCTTCTACATACTTGTCTGAAGATTCCATTATTATCAGTATTGCTTCTTATTATTCAAGATTACATGTACCTGAAAAATTTAATGTTTGGGATCATAAATTGTGCATAGTATATTTGCAAAAAATAAGAATAATCGTAAAAAACTGGAATTAAGTAATTTTAAACAAAAGCATTGTCCTTTAAGAACAGAGATTGTGCCTTCGTCTAAATTCTTAGAATATGAGAATTTGGAGAACCCAAAATTATTTAAAACCTTAATACGGAATTGTGCAATCATTTTCCTTAGCATGAGAATAAATAGCGCATTAAGATTTACTGTGGGCTTTAAATTATGAATGATTCTGAACAGCATATTTTGGAAACTTTAAAAATAGATACTGCTGAAAAATTATTTTCTGATATACCCAACGACTTAAAAGTAAGTTTGACGAAGATTCCAAATGGAATTACAGAAATGGAACTTCTCTCAGAAGCTGTAAGAATTGCTAGGAAAAATAAGGTGGGAAATATAAATTTTCTTGGTAATGGTATATATGATAGATTTATACCATCATCTGTTGATTCCATATTGGGCAGAAGTGAGTTTCTAACTGCATATACCCCGTATCAACCTGAAATGTCTCAGGGTATGCTTCAAGCACTTTTCGAATATCAGAGTCTTATATGTGAATTAACAGAAATGGATTTTACGAATTCGTCGATGTATGATGGTGCAACGGCTTTGGGAGAGGCCATGAGGATGGCATACAGGATAAATGGAAATAAGAAAGTGCTACTTCCTGAGAACATTTTAAAGAGTCATCTGAGTGTTCTTCAAAATTACGGATCAGGTATTAATCCTGTTTTTGAATTTTATAAATTGGATGCCACTTCGGGAGAGATTGATATTCAAGACTTGAAATCAAAAATAACCGAAGATAACTGCTGTATTATTGTGTACAACCCTAACTGTTATGGCATTATAGAAAGTAAGATAGATGAGATTAATAGCTTCAAAGGAAACTCCATTCTCATTTATTATTATGATCCGGTATCGCTTGGTGTACTTAAATCACCTGGAGAACTTGGAGCAGATATTGCGGTATCAGACGGTCAGGGGTTGGGAATTTCACAAAATTTTGGTGGCCCAACATTGGGACTATTCTCATTCAGGAAAGAATATGTGAGGAAATCTCCTGGAAGAATAATTGGTAAAACTATGGATAAAGATGGAAAAGATGCTTATGTGATGACTCTCCAAACAAGAGAACAGCACATTAGAAGAGATAAAGCCACCAGTAATATATGTACTAACCAGGCTTTGCTGTCCATTGCATCTTCTGTTTATCTGGCAATTGTCGGTTCTAATGGTCTCAAAAACATTGCCTTAAGTAATTTTTCAAAAGCAAAATTGCTACAGAAAAAATTGGAGAAAATTTCAGGCGTTGACCCCTACATATTCAAAGGTATATTTTTCTCTGATTTGGTAGTCTCCATAAAAACCAATAATAATTTGGAAGAAGAGCTCCTTAAAAATGGCATAATGGGAGGAAAAACAACCAAAGAGCTATTATATATCTCCCCTGCCAAAAACATCAAAACTTTCTTTTTCTCCGTTACAGAAAAAAAAACTGAGGATGAGTTAGATCTACTTGCAAAGACACTGGAGGTTGTTAAATGACATATCATCAGGCAAACTACGATGAAAAGCTTCTTAATGAATATAGATCAGGAAATGATTTCAAATTCCAGAATTTCGATGAAAAAAGTTTACCTGAGAACCTCTTAAGGAAGAATTTGAGATTACCAAGCATAGCGGAATATGATGTCATAAGACACTATACCAGGTTATCTCAGATGAATTATTGCGTTGATTTGGGAATTTACCCGCTTGGTTCTTGTACAATGAAATTCAATCCAAAATTTGCTGACAAGATAGCATCTTTAACTGAATTCAACAGTATCCATCCAAACCAAAATGAAAAAACGATTCAGGGAACACTTCAGATTATGTACGAATTACAAGAAAATTTGAAGGAGATTTCTGGGATGGAGAGAGTATCACTACAACCTCTTGCAGGCGCCCAAGGCGAATATACGGCACTTCTTATTATTAGAAAATACTTGGAGAATTCTGGCATGCACGATAGAGACGAAATAATTATTCCTGATTCTGCCCATGGGACTAACCCCGCTTCTGCCACAATGGCTGGGTTCTCCGTAATTGAGATACCAAGCGATTCAAACGGGGGAATTGATATTGATGCTCTTAAAGCAGCTATCGGACCTAAAACGGCAGCGTTTATGATAACAAACCCAAACACACTAGGGGTTTTTGAACCAAAAATTAAGGAGATAGCATCTTTAATTCATTCATCAGGCGCGCTGTTATACTATGATGGTGCAAATTTCAATGCGATTGTAGGAGTGACGAATCCCGGAAAAATGGGTTTTGATCTGGTTCACTTTAATCTTCATAAAACTTTTGCAACACCACATGGAGGTGGGGGGCCAGGTGCCGGACCCATAGCCGTAAGTAAAAAGTTAATGGACTTTATACCTTCACCATTTGTCGATAGAAAGGGAGAAACGTATTTCTTTAACTATAATGTCTCTAACTCCATTGGAAAAATCTCATCATTTAATGGTTCTTTCATAAATTTGTTAAGAGCTTGGGCATATATGAGATATCATGGAAAAGATGGAATGTACAGAAACACCCTTAGAGCTGTAATGAACGCCAATTATATTTCCGCAAAACTTAAAGGGGAGTATGAAAGTGTTTCTGGTGATCTTAAAAAACATGAAGTTGTGGTATCATCAGAAAACAGAGGAAAGAGAGCTCTAGATATAGCCAAGTACCTCATAAATAATGGTGTACATTCACCTACCATTTATTTTCCGCTCATAGTTCATGAGGCTCTAATGATAGAACCAACGGAGGATGTCAGTGTTGATGATCTAGATAGATATTGTCAACTAATGATATATGCTTTACACTCTGAGAACTCTTACCTGGAGTCTTTACCAAACGCACTACCAATCACAAGAGCCAACGAAGTTAAAGCAGCAAAAGATATGATACTCAGGTGGTAATAGGATTATAGAACAATGAACGCAAATATGACAAATGGAAATTATTCTTACCATCTTTCCCTATTTTCTTTCTGGAACGATCCATCACAATCTATCGGTACTTTCAGATCTCTTATCTCTCCCATTACTGTCTTCATTGATCTGCCATAATATCCATTCTTCTGGCCCTGATTTTCCACGAGGAATGCATCACTTTCAGTATTCATCACATTCTCAAGGAATTCCTTTACAGCTTTTCTTGTCACTTCCGTTACAATTTTATCCATGTCATCGATTTGCGTTTACTTCTTTGGTTCTGTTCAAGGAGGTATCCTTTTTCATTTCATGAATTTTCTATTCATGATTTATATCTACACAAAATTCTGTAGACCATCTTGAAAGAATGAGTTTAGGTCTAAATTAATGTATTTGAAATAATTTATAATTGAACTAAATTTTTCTGTATCTCTTTAGCGAGACCTCGAAAACGTCACCCTCTCGGCCAAGAACATTAAGAGCTTCATCAACCTCGTTCTGCGAAACACCTTTCTTCAATAGTTCACTTACTATCTCTTCATATTTTATTCCTTGTGGATCAACACCAGAGGAAAGAAATTCTATAATGCCATCCTTTGCAATATTGATGTTTTGTGAAATTTGCTGATTAAACAATAACGAGGTTAAAACTTCTTCAAATTTAGTGTAATCATAATTCGGATAAGCCTTAATGCTCTTTAAAATTCCTTCAGCCTCGTCCTCTGTCAAACCGGAAGCAGTTAATACGCTCTGAGAAATGTCTGCCTTTTTCAAAGCCTCTTTTGATCCAATAATCCTTCTCCTGCAAAGGTAAGCTGTTCTCATGTTCCAGAAATTCATGCTTTCTGTATCCGTTTCATGAATTAATTCCGGGTTGATATTGAATAGTATTTTCCCATCTTCTCCTGTATAGTGGCTAACCCTTCCCATTACTGCGACGTTTTGATTTAGCTCTATTTTTTCCAGTTGCCTTTTAACATTTTGGTTAAAATCTCTCTCAAAAAATGAAAGATAGAAAGCACCAGTAGGATCTGACACCGTTAATCTGATGGACTTTTCGTCTTCTCTCTGATTCGTTACGTTTCCAACAAAGAAAATTCTCCTGCCGTTTGATCCCAGTGGCGTCAAAAACATTGACCTTATCTTTTCACTTTCAGTATTTTCTTCCACCACAGTGGTTTCCCGTAATTCCTTTGAAAAAATCCATCTTGCTGGTTCTCTTTTCCCCTCTCTCATAGAAATTCACTCTCCATTATTTTTTTTAGTTCTTTATTGTCCTCTACACGTATCGATGACACTAGACTTGCCCTTAAACTCATACCCATCGTATTCTTTGAAAGACTCCCCTGAATCTTCAAAGCTTTCCCCATTAATGATCGTTCTATTCTTTCATATATTTCCTTTTTTAAAGGTGGTCTTTTTTCATTTGATAGTTCTTCAGGTTTTATGCCGCAAATATCTTTTATTGCATCCATCCCGGTTGTTACAGAAATGTAACCAGTTCCATCATCAACGTTAAAGTATGCAAATATATCATAATAAAATCCAGCTTCTGGGTGTGTTTCACATCTTTCATCATCAATTTTCTTTTTGCACTCTTTACATCTTTTTATAAGCCCGCTCTTTTCGCCGATGGATATGGGAAATCCGGTTATATATATACCCCCTATTGGATTTACAATTTCTGAGATGTACGTGAATTTTGGCCCTTTTTCAATCTGAAGTTCTATATCATGTACCTCAGCCCTTTCTCCCAAGCTAGCATTAACCCTTCCATTAAATTCATCTATTTTCACTCCTTCAAGTCTTACACCATGTCCCATGGGTAATTTCCTTCCAAATGAAGATATCCTTATGCTTCCGGTATCATCATCCATAACATACGAGTATACTTTCCTTTTTTCACCATTATTTTCAAACTCCCGTTCTTTCTCTTCCCTTAGGATACCTTCAAGTGTAACGAATTTTACTCCTGATCCTAGATTCTTAATTTTCTCGTAGTTGTATGTTCTCTTGACCTCCATTTCAACATCAGGTTTTAATGCAAACTCAGTTTTATCATCAAAATATATCCTTATCTTATCATTATATTTCTTTGTATAAGCTCGTTTTATGTTAACTACATCCTTTTCCCTGACCATTGATGAGATATTCCACGCCGTGAAGGGTAACACCCCTGTTTCATCCCCCAGCAGACCATAGTGATACACACTGTTACCTTTTTCTGAATTTCTCTCCTTTTGAGAAAGGGACAATACTTTTGCAGTCAATTCAACATCCTGAATTTCATCTGTAATTTCATTTATTTTTTTTATGACCAAGAGAAAACTCCCTCTAGGTAAGCTAAAGACACATTCATATAAAATAGCTTTTTTTCGCGCATTTGAAAAACGATTGGTTAAATACAATACATAAATTTACCAATAAAAATAAGAGGAGAAAAATTGATTGGCATTATAGGAGGCAGCGGAATTTATAACCTTCTTTCTGAAAAGAAATCTTTGAAGATTAATACTCCATATGGAGAAACTTCAGCAGATATTCAAACTGGAATAATCTCAGGCAAAGAAGTCGCGTTTATACCAAGGCATGGAAACAAGCATCAGATCCCCCCGCACATGGTAAATTATCGAGCAAATATTTACGCACTGGAGAAGACTGGATGCAATGAAATATTGGGAATTAATGCTGTTGGTTCCTTAAAGGAAAGTGTTGAGCCGGGAGATATTGTTATACCAGATCAATTCATTGATTTCACCAGAAAGAGACCACTTACATTCTTCGATGGACCAGATGTAGTACATATTTCAACTGCCGATCCTTTTTGTCCCAGAATGAATGATATCCTGTTTTCTGTTTCAAAGAAAAATGGGAAAACTCATAATGGTGGAACATATGTAGTAATTGAAGGCCCAAGATTTTCAACCAGGGCAGAATCAAGAATGTTCAGGAATTTTGGAGATATAATAGGAATGACATTAGTTCCGGAGATTACACTTGCCGATGAATTGAGTATGTGTTACTCCATGCTTGCTACGGTAACTGATTATGATGTCTGGTCTGAAAAACCTGTGGAAGCTTCTGAAGTAATAAAGATCATAAAAGAAAATGAGGAAAAAACAATGAAAAATATAGAAATGTTTGTGAAACAAAACACACCAAGAAACTGCCAGTGCAGCAAGAGATTGGAAGGCGCAAGGTTATAAGATGTATAAGATAAAATTTTTAGGAGGCGCTCAGGAGGTTGGGCGTCTCGGGATTATTATTGAAGAACATGGAAAGAAGGTTCTCATTGATTACGGGGTTATTCCGGAAAAACCACCATTATACCCTCTACCACCGGAAAAGGTCGATTCAATATTCGTAACGCATTCCCATCTTGACCATATAGGAGCTCTTCCTATC
This sequence comes from Thermoplasmata archaeon, assembly GCA_021809755.1. Taxonomy (GTDB): domain Archaea; phylum Thermoplasmatota; class Thermoplasmata; order Thermoplasmatales; family Thermoplasmataceae. Next base: position 12,989 of record JAJZJZ010000022.1, on the reverse strand, counting down.
TTCTATCAGGATTACACTCCGAATATATACGCTACCGATATGACAGCTAACAGCATGAGACCGATGCTAAAAGATTCAATAAAAGTCATGAATCTGGAAGGTTATCCAGTCAGATTCACGCAAGATGATATCGAGAAACTCTACGAAAATTTGATGACCGTAAAATATGGTGAGACTATCGAGGCAGATGGATTCAAGGTCTCACCGCAAAGCGCAGGGCATATTCCAGGTTCAACCATGTGGAAGTTTGAAAATTCATCTAGCATTATGGTCACTGGAGATCTATATACAAGTGATTCACTTCTTCTCAAAGGTGCAGAACCGCAGAAATGTGATACACTAATAATTGAAAGTACCTATGCAGGGAAAAATCATGTAGATAGAGAAGCTGTGAGGAAAAATTTGAGAGAATCCATAAAAGAAGTTGTGGAAGGCGGAGGCAAAGTTATTCTTCCATCATTTGCCATGGGCAGAACTCAGGAACTTGTCATGTCAATCAGCGATTTACCATACAATATTGCAACGGACGGAATGGGTAATTTGATCTCAAACATATATATGCACACACCAGGATACCTAAGATCTGATAAGAACTTCAGGAAGGCCCTATCGAATGTCAATGAAATAAGGGGGAGAAATATGAGGGAAACCGCCCTTGAAAATGATATAATTATATCTACTTCAGGTATGTTAGACGGTGGACCTGCTCTAGGGTATATTGAGAAGCTCCTTGACGATAAGAAGAGCGCCATATTCATGACAGGATATCAGGTCGAGGGAACCAATGGAAGACAACTCATGGAAACCGGTACATTAAACATTGCAGGAGCACAGGTAAGACCCAAAATGAAAGTTGAATTTTTTGATATGTCTGCACATGCTGGCCATGACGATCTGGTTAAATTTATTAATGGATGCAGCCCGGACAGAATTATTTTCTGCCATGGCGAACAAAGGGAAAAAATGCTTGAGGATCTTTCAAACTATGAGATAATCCTTCCAATGAATGGAGAGGAATTTTCCTTTTAGACCTCTAGATTTCATTCTTCTATTAAACCACCAATGCAATAATTTCAACTGCGTCAATTATAAACTGGATGGCAAAAGCCGCAACCAATAAACCAAAAATTCTTGTTATTGCCTTAAGAGATTTATCTCCTATGGCTCTGGATATTTTGGTTCCGGATGTAAATAGAACGACTACTACTATGAATATTGTAATTAGAGAAGCCAGGACTTCTATTATTGCATATAGACCGGATTGCGATAGAATGATTACCAGAGATATGGCTCCTGGCCCGGCCAGTAGTGGTGTTGCAAATGGTACTATTCCCAGGTCGGGATTTTTGTAGGTTTTGCCAGTTGACTTTGGCCTGTCACCCTCCCTTACCATTTCAATTCCCATTATTAGTAGAATTATACCACCAGCAATTTGGATTGCTGCTATGGATATTCCCATAAGTTCAAGAAGAAGCGAGCCTCCTAATGTGAATAAAATCATAATGATAAGCCCATATACGAAAGCGTCCTTTGTCGCTTCCCTTTTCTCTAATTCTGAATAAGATGAGGTCATTGAAACAAAGAGAACCATTGATCCAATGGGATCTATTACAACAAACAAAGGTATGAATATTTTTGCAATGTCGAATAGATTTTTTATATCCATTATCTGATATTATTATCTCAATATAATAGTTTTTTAGATAAAGGTTGAAAACCCTCATATTGAAAATAAATAAGATTTTAAATTAGGATTAGATCAAGCCTGAAATGAAGGTTCTTATTCTGGGAATTGACGGATATATAGGCTGGCCCCTTGCACTGAGACTTATCGCCCGTGGGCATGAAGTGTCTGGAGCTGATTCCTTTTTCACAAGAGAAAGGGTCAGAGAAGTAAATTCTGACTCAATTACACCCATTCTTTCAATGGAGGATAGAATAGAAAAATTATATCAATTATGGAACAAAAAAATAGATTTCCATAAGGGCGATGTTAGCGATCCGGAATTTGTATATGATCTTATTAGAAAAATAAAACCTGAAGCTATAGTTCACTTGGCGGAACAAAGATCAGCTCCTTATTCCATGCTTGGATTAAAACAGGCAACAGATACCTTAACCAAGAATATGATAGGAACTTTGAATTTGGTTTATGCGATGAAAGACATAGTTCCTGATTCACATCTGTTAAAATTAGGTACCATGGGAGAATATGGAACTCCCAATATAGACATTCCTGAAGGCTTCTTCGAGATTGAATACAAAGGCAGAAGGGATTTCCTTCCATTTCCTAAATTTGCAGGATCATGGTATCACTGGAGCAAAGTACATGATACAAATAACCTAATGTTTGCCAATAAGCTCTGGAGTTTGAGGATAACAGATGTGATGCAGGGTGTTGTTTATGGTACAAGAACAAATGAAATAGAAGAGACGAAACTCTTTACAAGATTTGATATAGATGAAGTATGGGGGACTGCTCTAAACAGGTTCTGTACTCAAGCAGTTTTAGAAGAACCCATAACTCCTTATGGACGGGGACTACAGAGAAGAGGATTTTTGTCCTTGGAGGATAGTATAAATTGTCTTACTATCGGACTTGAAAACCCTCCTGAATACGGGGAATACAGGGTTTTTAATCAGTTTGATGAGCACTATTCGGTCAATGAACTGGCAGAGCTAACATCTTCAACAGCAAGAGATATATTACATAAAAGCGGCAAAATTGAACATGTAGAAAATCCTCGTATAGAGAAGGAAGAGCATTACTATAACCCAGAACATTCAAAGCTGAAAGCTCTCGGTTATGAGAGAAAGAGAGACCTTAAAGAAGAAGTTATACTAATGTTAAAAGACATTGAAAATTTCAAGGCAAAAGCAGACACGCTAAGAAGTGTTATCAAACCTAAAACGGTGTGGAAAAATAGTCAAGGTCTAGGGAAATGAAATAAAGATTAACCTAATGTTAATTTGTCTATTCCCTAAAAAATTTATAAATGACCGTTGAATCTGTGTTTAATGTCAATTAGGGAAATTTTGAGAAAACCCTTGCTCATTCGAGTACTTTCTCTATCAATAATTTTATTAGTGTTGGTATCGTTCTTCGGAATTGGAGTTGTTCCATACCACTCTTCAGAGCACTCCACATATAATCCAAGCACCGTTTCTACCAACTATTATAATCCTGTTAGCGAAAATCAATGGTCACCCATCACAGCAGTGGGACCTGGCCCAAGAGCCAACGCAAGTATGGCATATGGTTCCACAACAAGTGGGGTCATCCTATTTGGAGGAGAGGTCTTTAATGGGCCTAATATAACTTTTCTTAATCAGACATGGCAATATTACTCAGGAAACTGGATAAATCTTACTACTTCAAATGCACCGCCCGCAATGATCGGTGCTTCAATGCAGTATGATCCTTCAACTGGATATATATTGCTCTTTGGAGGAATGAACAAAACTTCCTATTTCAATCAAACGTGGATTTTTACAGGAAAGACGTGGTCTGTTTTGAACTTTTCAACGCATCCTTCGTCCATGGCATTCGGAGCAATGAGTTATTCTCCTGCTCTAAACGCCATAATTCTTTATGGAGGAATAGGACCAAATGGATATCTTAACTCAACATGGGAATACAAGAATAAGTGGATAAATATTACAACAGACAGTAAAAAAATGCCTTCCATGGAAGGATCTGAAATGGCATATGATTCAGCTGGTTACCCAATAATGTTTGGAGGTTACGATTCTGAGGGTTATTCTAATTCCACATGGACAATGAGCAGTTCAATGACATGGACTCCAGTCAAAACAATAAACAACCCTGGAGGCAGAGCCTTTGGGGAATTAAAGTTCTATCTTCTGGACAATGAGACAATTCTGTTTGGTGGTGTAAACTCAAATGGGCCGGTTTCTGGAACATGGGAATTTAATTCTTCTTCCAATATGTGGATGGAAGGTCAATTGAGAGGATCAGAACCTAATGTATACTATGGACAGACAATGGCACGTTACGAGGCAAATTCAACCCTAATATTGTTTGGTGGTTCAATGGGAACACATACTTTCTCATCTACATACTCATTTGCAAATATTACTGAATACTATGTTGTATTCAAAGAATCCGGACTGCCTTCATCTGCAGAATGGGGAGTTCAACTAGGCAATACGTTCGTGAATTCTACCTCAAGTGATATAAGCATTTTAGCACCTACTGGAACTCAGTGCTACAACATTACTATGGTTCCGTCAGGATATCAAACGTCCCAAATGAGTGGAAACATAACGGTCTACTTCGAAGAGCTTAATGAGACTATTACATTCACGAAAATACCCGGTTTGGTCTATTACTTCTATGGAGCTTTTGCAGGTGTGGGATTAGTTGTTCTTGCCTTGATCGTCACAGAGGTTATGAGAAAGATGGGTAAGAAGTGAGACACTTCTAATGCAGCAACTCTTGCAATAAACTTTGTACTTCAAGGTAGATGTTTGAATCACTTTGATTAAGAAATCTCTTTGAATAGTATATTTAATAATAATTAGATTAAATACCTTCTAATACGGCTTAAACTGTATGTTATCTGTTCTAGTTTTATCCATATTTACCTGCTTCCCTTTAAAATTGTAACTACTTAAAAAATGTGTTTCGCTCTCTTCTATTCCCAAAATCAATTGAGTAAATTGCTCAAGAACCTATGTTATGAAACCGTGTTCTGATTTGGATCGATTTCATACCTTTTGCCATTATAGTACATCCTCGTAGCTATTTCAAAAAATTTTAATTCATTAACCAATCAGGAAAAGTGCAAATAAACAATATCAGAGTGATTTTACGTCTATTAATAGTGTCGTCATCACTAATTTTTGCGCCTGTTTTTGGAAGTGAGAGCAATATTCACGCAATGACAATGTCTTCCTCATCGAATGTGATTAGTCAAAAACTACCTCCATGGCTGTTTAACGAATCTTACTTCAATTATTCTTTAACTGTTAACGGAGAGAATCAACTTACGCATATTATGATTAATGATGTGAATATAAATTGTGGGTTGGTTTCTTATTATCAAAATACGAAAACTAACTATCATATATGTTCATCCAATGAGCGTTTCTGTTGTCCGAATACCTCATTAAACATTTTCCCAGGAGTATCCTCTTTTGTTCTAACTTCTATTCAAAATGCAAAAAATCCATTTATAAGTGGTGGCAATGATGTAATTAACTCGTCTCTAAGGGTGGATTGCATTGTTTACTACATGAATAGAAATATAACCGTAGATAAGCTATTTTTAAATAAAACATGCAAAAATAAGGGAACTGATTTTAACATTGCAGAGACCTATGATTGCATCGATGCATATTCCGGATTGTCCTTAAGACTTAACACAACGGAATCTGGGAATTATAGTTTTAGTTACAGCGATTATAAACTATTTTCGACCAACGTTATGCTCAATGGAACCTTGAATAAAAGTAAAAATTCTGTTGATGCCAATGGTTATACGATGTATTATGAAATCTTCATAGGGTGTTTAGCGACCACATTTATCGTTTCTGTAGTAGTATTAAAGCTAAATAAAAAGCATTAAGGCTTCTGTTAATGAGTTGAACTCAGCAAAGATTATGATTGATATTTCCATATGGGATGATGAAGTTAACAGTAGCGCACACCCCAGATCCTGATGATGCTTTCATGTTTTATGCAATGATAACTGGGAAAATCGATGTAAGTATGGATTATGAACAGGTTATAGGAGACATAGAAACCCTGAACCTTGAAGCTAGAAAGGGGACTTATGATGTTAGCGCCATTTCAGGAAATGCATATTCTGAAATTCATGACAAATACTGTCTAACAGCATCCGGTGCAAGCTTTGGATTAAGTTATGGCCCAATGGTTGTTGCTAAGAAGAATATAGACCTCAAAAATGCGATCATCGGTACGCCGGGATATGGTACCTCATCCCACCTTTTATACAGGATGTTTGTGAACAAGGATGCAAAGTTTAAGGCCATACGTTTTGACAAGATCCCTGATGCCGTTGTTTCAGGAGAGATAGATGCAGGGATAGTAATTCACGATGAACAGCTTACATTTCAAGACAAAGGGTTAGTAAAAGTAGTAGATCTATATGAAAAATGGAAGGAGTATTCTGGGGAACTCCCACTCCCGCTTGGCTTTAATGCAATCAAGAAATCTCTCGGAAAGGATGTTGCCAAAAGATACAGAGCAGATTTTGAATCTTCCATAAAATATGCGATGGAACACGTGGAAGAGGCAGCAAGATATGCAATGAAATATGCAAGATACGAAAATCTGGAACTGGAGACAAAATTCATTAGAATGTATGTAAATGATCTCTCCATAGACTTCGGAGAGCCAGGTAAAATGGCACTTGATTTATACTTCAAAAAAGCTTTTGCAATGGGTCTTGTAAAACCATTTAATATAGAAATAGTCTAAAATTTCAATAGAAGGTAATAAAATGGAATTAGGGGAGGAAAAAGTGGTCCTTCAGAAAAAGGGCTTTGATACTTCTCACCTCTGGTATATTTCATTTCTTGTGGCAAATATTTCTGGGGGCTTGATGACGCCCCTTATGCCCCTATTTGTCACCAATTATCTCCATCAAAATATAATATATTACGGAATTACATCTTCTGCAGCATCCACTGCATCCGTGGTTGCACTAATTTTTTGGGGGAACCTCTCCGATAGCTTGGGTAAACGTAAAATTTTCATACTCATAGCTTTTTTTGGTTCTTTTTTATCTCTAGCCCTAATAATGATAGTTGGGAGTCTTGAAGAATACATAATTCTTCTAGTCTCATTTCAAATCTTTTCAATGGCTTCGGTACCTGTTTCAACGCTCCTGGTCATAGAGAATTCAGTGGAGAGTCAGTGGGCCAGAACAGTTTCAATATTCAGTATGATCTCATCCATAGGTTCAGTAATTGGACTGATTTTTGGCTTGGCCATTGTCAGTGCAGGTTTAAATGACCCGGATATTTTGAAAATAATTTACCTGATTTCAGCTTTAATATATTTGTTATCCTTTGTTCTGTCTATTTTTTTATTAAAAGAACCATCGAAAAGAGTCAACAGGAGAAAACTTTCATGGATTTTTTCAGTGAGAACACTGGAAAAAGCCAGATACTCACCATCCTATGTTTATCACATAATTAGACTATTCCACAGGAAAGATCGTGAGCCGTTCCGTCCCATTTTAAAGTATTACCTATTAGTGTGTATGTTTTTGATGTTTGCTTTTCAGCTGTTTTTTATACCGTTCCCGGTATTTATGCTTAACTCATATGGGGCAAGTGAAACAACCATATATGTGATGTATCTGCTAAACAACGTTCTTTCAACTGTGACATTTAATTACGCTGGTGCATATATAAAAAGATCATCTTTAGGAAAAGCCCTTTTTATTCCACTGCTTATTAGAATTTTTGCTTTTAGTGGGGCGGCAATCTTACCCCTTTATGCAAGTAGCTCTTCTTGGACAATTTATCTTGCAATATTGGTTTATGGGGGAATTGGGGCTTTCTGGAGTTTCATAAATATAACGCAGATCACGGTAATCTCAAAGATTGCAAAAAAAATTAACAGAGGAAGCGCAATAGGATACTATAATTCCGTTATAGGTATCGGTCAGATAGTGGCAGGGCTTGTATCCGGACTTATTCTTTTCTATCTTGGAACAAGCATTGAATTCATTTTGGCAGCCTTGGGTGCATTCATAGGACTGGTTCTAGTTCTACGAAAAAAGGAACTGATGAATGTTGATAATTACAATTCAATACCGCATAATCCCTAAAAACCCATCAGATATATTCTTCGATTTTTTCTCCATAGATTATATTTTTTATTTTTTCTATGTTGTTGATAAGAACCTCCTGGGATTTTCCAGAGACACATATATGACCCATTTTCCTTCTTCTTCTGGTTTCATTCTTTCCGTATGAAAATAACCTTGTTCCCTGTATTGACATAATTTTCTCAGTTTCATTGTCTGTTAGTGTTTTTCCAATTATGTTTATTATCCCGGTATTTGTAAATGTAATTGGTTCCCTGACAGGAAGCCCCAACACTGCTCTCACATGGAGCTCAAACTGTGAAATAGAATTTCCCATAAGGGTGTGATGACCTGAGTTATGAACTCTTGGTGCAAATTCATTTATTAACAACTTTCCCTTTGAAACGAATAGCTCAAGACCCATTACACCAATATAATCCAGAGATTCCATGAGCCTTCTGGCTAAATCTTCTGCACCTTCCAGTTTTTTAGGACCAAGGTTCCAGAGAAGCATTCCCCTGAGATTTTCATTGAATGATGGTTCATAGGAAAAGAATTCTCCATTTTCTGTTCGACAACTTATAATGGAAGCTTCATAATCATAGTCAACAAACTCCTCAATTACAAATGGTCCGTTGGAATAGATTTCTGGAACACTGCCCTTTGCATAATAATACTGACCCTTTCCATCATACCCTCCCGCAGATTCTTTGATAACCCCACGATCGAAAACCTTGATGGAATCCGTTAGATTTTTTCTATCATTGCATATTATGAATCTTCCAACTGGAAGTCTGTGGTCGGAAAGAAATTGCTTCTCCAGAATCCTCTGCCTCTTTAGGGAAACCGAGTTCATGTTGGGCCTCAGTTTATTTTGTGATGATGCATAATCAAGAGCTTCTTCATTGACATGTTCAAACTCAAATGTCACAATATCTGAGTTGTCAACAAAATCCTTGTAGTCCTTAACCAAATAAACATCGTCAGCAATTTTGCATGCCGGCTCATTTCGATTTTCAACCAGAACATTAAAATGAATCGGCAGATAACGAGATTCAAGAATCATCATGAGACCAAGCTGTCCCCCGCCTATTATACCAAGTTTTTTCATAAATTATCATCCATAACGGCTTTTGTTTGGCGATCCATGAAAAGCTGCAGTTTGTTTAAAAGAACTGAATCTGAAACCGATAGAATTCGAATAGCAAGGAGTGCCGCATTTTTTGAACCGTTTATGGCAACAGTTGCCACTGGAATCCCGAATGGCATCTGAACGATTGATAATAGTGAATCCATTCCTTTAAGAGATTTGGTCATTATAGGTACACCGATCACGGGTAATGTTGTCATTGATGCGGTCATTCCTGGAAGATGAGCAGAACCACCTGCCCCAGCGATGATTACCTTTATTCCTCTTGAAATGGCAGATTTTGCAAAATCATACATATATTGAGGTGTTCTGTGGGCAGATACAATTTTGATCTCTGAATCCACTGAGAATTCATCCAATATATTCTTGGCTTCTTTCATAACCTCAAGATCACTTCTACTTCCCATTATTATACTTACAATTGGCATCCTATAGCTCACCTTCCTGAATAGATATTGCTGCTTTCTTGATTCTATTCATAATAGATAAATATATGCCACTTCCGGAAAGAGGTTCAATCAGACCTTCCTCATATGGAGACATATCAAATTTAATTAGAGAATCATATAATTTTGATGCAATTTCATAGGGATCATTTCTACTACCCAGAAGTAATAAGTTTTTACCTCCTATTTTTTTGCCGGTCTCTGATGAGCATATAATGGCATATTTACCGGGCCACTTTTTCTCTATCTTAATTAATTCTTCGACAGAACTCGGCATATAGAGCTTCTTAGATGGGGAATAATGCCTATACTTTGTTCCAGGAGATCTTGGAGAGTCAACTAAATTTTCAGAAAAGGTTACTTTGGTAAATATCCCCTTAAAATCATCCTCAGTATATATTCCAGGCCTTAGTATAAGACAGGAATCACCCTTGGGGAGAATAACTGTTGATTCTATACCGTATCTTGTTTTCCCCGCATCAAATATTACATCAACTTTACCATCAAAATTCTTCTTTAAATAAGCAGAATCAGTAATACTTGGTCTTGTGGAAAGATTGGCACTGGGAGCAGCAATTGGTACCCCACTCATTCGAATTAACTCAAGTGCTAGGTTACAATCAGGGATTCTGATGGCCACTGTGTCTTGACCTGCTGTGGCTGATGAACTGATTACACCCAATGATGGTAGTATTATTGTTAAGGGCCCTGGCCAGAGTTTTGATAATGCTTCAAAATTTACAACATCTTTAATGCTTGCGATTTTCTCGATTTCTCTTGTGGAAGAAGCATGGACAATTAATGGATTATCCATGGGTCTTTCTTTGATTTTGAAAATTTTCTTACACGCATTATCAGATAAAGCATCTGCTCCTATTCCATAAACGGTTTCCGTGGGAAAGATGACGACTCCATCGTTGATGATCGCGTTTGAAGCAAATCCTATGTCATCACTCTTAAAGTGATCACAGTTTGAAGTAAGATATTTTGTCAATCTAATAGGTTATGGTTTCTTCGCTTATAAGAAGTCATTTCTCAATTTTGATATGACAAAATTTATTCATGTTAGGGCTAAACTATCAAAATAGAACAATACATATAGTTTTTTCTTCATCATTATGAGCGTAAATTAAGAATGTGTGTTCTATGAGTTAGAAAATTATTATGTTTTATAATTTTTATGTTGATAGTCATTGACATGGTCCTAAACAAATATTAACGAAATAGTTAATTATGGAATTAAGATGTGTGAGCTATGGAAAGCGTTGAATTGTATAATATAGAGCTTCACTTGGACACAGATAAAAAGACATTTCGAGGTATAGAAAAAATTATTGGAATGGCAAATGGTTCAATTACCCTCGATTCTGTTGGTCTTTCAATATCAGGTCTTAAGGTAAACGGCAAGGATTGTGAATTTAGCGTTGACAATGAAAAGCAAGAGCTTAAGGTTCTAGGAAATTTCTCGGGGAAAATTGAACTTGACATAATATATAGTGGTAAAGTTTCTGACTCATTAAATGGCATTTATTATTCTGATACTAAATCAGGTCCATTCTTCTCAACTCAGTTTGAGGCAACCGGAGCCAGATACACTTTTCCTTGCATAGATAATCCTGCCTATAAAGCTGAATTTTCCATAACTCTAGATATTCCAAGGGACTTTGATGCAATATCAAATATGCCCGAAGAGAGAATAACGGAAAACGGTCAAAGAAAAACAATTAAATTCATGAAAACCCCAAAAATGTCCACCTATCTCGTATATATGGGGGCTGGGCACTATGATGTTGGAAGAGGAGATTATAATGGAAAACCTGTTTATTTGATTACTGCAAAGGGAAATATGAAGGATTCAAACATACCAATAGAAATGGCTAAAGGGTCCTTAAAATTCTATGAAGAATATTTCGGCATTAATTATCAGCTTCCTAAACTTCACCTTATTGCTGTTCCTGAATTTGCTTTCGGAGCAATGGAAAACTGGGGAGCCATAACGTTTAGGGAGGTTCTCCTAAATCTAGATGGGTCATCAAGCGCTTCCGCCATAAAAAATGCTGATGAGGTTATTGCACACGAACTTGCACATCAGTGGTTCGGGAATCTGGTTACGATGAAATGGTGGAATGACCTTTGGCTAAATGAAAGTTTTGCTACATTCATGAGTTTTAAGTCAGTTGATGCAAGGCACAAGGAATGGAATGTTTTCGATGATTTTATAATATCACAGACCAGCGGTGCCCTACATGGGGACAGTCTTAGAAAAACCCATCCAATAGATGTGGAAGTTAAAAATCCAAATGAAATAGCCCAAATATTCGATGAAATCAGCTATGGCAAAGGTGGCAGTATTTTACGGATGATCGAAGCTTATGCTGGAGAAACTGCGTTCAGAGATGGCGTTAGAAACCATTTAAAGAAGAACAGTTTTTCAAATGCCGTGGGTAACGATCTTTGGACGGCTATAGAAAAAGCGTCGGGGAGGGATATCTCCACTGTCATGAGTGCATGGATAAAAACACCCGGTTATCCGATCATAACAGCAAAGAAATCTGGAGATAAAATACATCTTTCGCAGAAAAAGTTCAGGCTTGACGGAAGTTCTGATGATACAATATGGCCAATTCCTCTCACAATTATCAGGGAAGGTTCAAAGAAAGAATCCATATTGTTCAATAAAAAAGAAATGGACATTGATGGAAGGGACTTCCTTAGATTTAATGAAAATCACACTGGATTCTATCGTGTGAATTACGAGGGTGATCTATTGCAACACGTTCTTTCCAAAAAGAATTCAATGAACTCATTCGACAAGTGGGGAATTCTTTCAGATTCTTTTGCATCACTGCTTTCAGGAGCATCTAATTTCGAGACCTATAAAAATATACTAACAAGTTTTTCAAAGGATGAAGAATATACAGTTATAAATGAAATCATAGGTCAGTTATCAGAACTCCGTTTGGTCATACAAAAAAAGGATAAGATATTGCCCCTTGGAAAAGAATATTTCTCATATCATCAAAAGAGACTCGGAGAGAGAAAGGACGGAGAGTCAGCGAATATTTCAATATTGAGAGGGAGAGTTAATCTAGCGCTTGTTCATTTCGATGCAGGTTTTGCAAAGGAACTGGATAAGAAATTCAAGGACTACAATAACATTGATCCAAATCTAAGATTAGCTGTTTCCACGGCGCATGCCATCGCGACTAATGATAGCGAAAGCTTGGTTGAGTCCATGAATAAACAGAATAACGATGAGGATCGAGTTAAACTCATATCATCTATGGGATGGCTTAAGGGAGAGACAAACTACAATAGGATCATGGATCTTGTGAAGACACAACAAATAAAAAAGCAGGATTCCAGAACATTTTTTGTCACTGCTTCAAGAAATCCCGAGACGAGAAAGAATATAGCTAACGATATGGATTCCCTTCTTGCCCTGTTCAGAAAATACTATGGAGGTACCGGTTATGAGTCCAGATTCGTGGAATCTGTTATCCCATATGTTGGTCTCACTGACAAGGCGAAAATAGATGATTTTGTAAGTAGGAATAAAACACCTGATATAAATCAAGGAATTGAAAA
>JAJZJZ010000145.1 GCA_021809755.1 Thermoplasmata archaeon | reverse complement strand
ATGGAGAATTGGGAAGTTGGCATAGATTTCTTGTATCCAAAGAATTCTGACCCCATACAATTTATTTATGATCAAATTGAAAGTAAGTATAAACTTAAAGAATCTCAATTCGTAAACATAGAAAACAACCTAAACTGCACAATCACAAGAAAAGATTTACTAATTTTACAGCAATTAGTCCGGGATCCTCTCCTAAATGCCAAAGAAATTTCAGCCATAACGAACATAAAGAGAACAATAGTTGCAAAATCCTTGGATAAAATGTCACAGGGCAACGCATTTTCTGTTGATCCTATTATAAATATAGCTTGTGTTGATAATCTCATATTTGCAATTTACCATGCTGAGGTTAAGAGGGGAGACGAAGCAAAAGTGACCCGTGATGCCTGCTTCTTATTAAAAGATAATTATTTACTCACAAAATATTTCCCAGCCAAAAGGGTGATTATTCTTGCATCTTTCAATAGTGCCGAGGAAATGGAGAAGTTTAAGGAGCAAATGTCTTCACTGGATGTGGTTAAACAGTCACTTAGTGTCATTTTTAAAACACATCCACAAAGTAACTATTTATATGAATCTCTTTTGCAAGAGTTGATCGAAAAACATTCTAATTATAGGGAAGATAGAGAATTAAATTCGATATCGGAGGATGATCCTCTCAAAAGCAAAAATATGGAAAAGGGAAACAGTGATATCATTTAATGAAGCAGTAATCAAAATGTATTATCTGTGGGGGGATTTCACTAAAAACTTCTGCAGTCGATTCACCATGGAATAAGCATAAGATGAGGTCTTCCATGTTTCTAAAGGTACAATAATTATTTGGTTAATATATTATAAATTAGCACTAATTTTAAGATAAAATGAGGAGACAAATATTAATATAATTACTTGGGATAGTTTAATCAATGGGTAAGCTAACCGCATATATTGTTGGGTTGTTCTCTGCAATTGCGCTTTCATACTATGTATTATCATCATATTATTCCCCATTAATCTCATGGGTTGGCCCGATTTTTGGTGCACCACTAATATTTATATTGTCCTTAATGTTTCTTTTAATGGGGGACGTTCTTAATCATCTTATTCTGATTCCGATTCTCATAGTTGTCGGTGTTTTGATTGGTCTCGGAGCTAGAAAGGGGACTAAGGCTATAGGCGCCGCAATAACTGTTTACTTTTCGCTTTGGGGTTTCATTGTATCAAGTTTATTTTCTTTGTATCTGGAATCTAAGAGTAAATTTACAAGCCTCGTAAGTTCTGTTAGTTCTTCCTCTATTTCCAACGGTTTACCGCCGCCTCCCTCAGGAACTAATTTTGGGACTATCATGGCAGAGCCGCTCTTCTCCAGAATCGCATTAACTGTTGAGAAGATTGGACAAACCTCCCTCAGTGGTTCCTTTGGCTCAACAGGCACAGGATTATCATCAACTAGTTTTTCGATTATATCGGGTAGCGGACCATCATCTTTTCTTGGTATTGGTGGAATCAATGTGAGCGGTCCGCTTGGAATATTGGCTGAAGCGTTTGTTCCTTTTATTATTGTCAATTTAATTATAATAATGATATCATCCGGATTAACAGGCAGATTTTTGTACCGGAGAATAAATAAAGATAAAATTGCAAAGAAAGCAAATAAAGAAAAGAAACAGGGAAAAACTAAGGAGGTTATTGTTTTCATAATATTAGCGCTATTCGTATTATCTTTTGCAGGCGCATTCTCTCCATATTCTGTATCGACGACCCAACAAAATTTCCACAACGACAATGGGTTAAACTCCTATGCTTCCTTGGGAAATTATCCTCTCAATAGAAACCCCGTATTTTCCACAACAAAGTTGGTTACTGGTATTTCCTCAAATAACAATCCTCAAATTTCTACTTCAGGAAATAATTCCAATCAGGATATTCTTTCTGCAGGTGTAATAGGCGAGCAGGGTTCTTCGTATAACATATTCCTCAATATGGCACTATACAGTGGCAATTCCAATTCAAACTGGATATATGCGAGCGGTCAGACATCATCCATTTTCACGCTCGTTGCTGAAACGGATAATTTGCCGCAACTATTCAGAAGTATAGAAAACGGTCTTGGTGTAAGCAATACCATATCAAATTCCTCAATCACAAGTTCCACATTATGGAATCTTATGCCTCAATCCGTTATCGTAATGGCTTACAACGGAACATTAGCTAACACATCTTCATATGCCACGACCCAAGTTGGCAGCATTATGAGTCAGCTGGGAGGAAGTGATGGGGCCTGCATAGTTCAACTATCTCTCGGAACATCTTTCATTGGTATTTCTGACTCTAACATTAGCTTATATATTTACACCTTCACAGCCAACTACTATAACTCAGAAAACTCTATGGTTAATGACCTATCCAGCACAATCTCAAATTCTGGCTCCAACGAAATCTTTACATCAGGCATGAATTCAGGATATCTGGTTCCAGGTTATTCATCAAGCAGTGTTGATTCCTCCATATTTATCGCAGGATTTGTTCATTCAGGAACTTTTTCAAATGAAATTTCAAAATATATTGGTATAAATTCAACCTTCAGCAAGGGCAGCTCTATTGTCTTTGATGGTGGTCTTTTCGCTAAGAGTCATGTTGTAACATCCTCATCTGATGTACATACGATTTCCGGGGCACAGATTTATGGATATGATGGTACTATTGCATTTTCCAGCTCCAATGCAAACTATGGTATGCTTCTCGGGGTACCTGAGGGAAAATCATCTGCCAATTTCACAATTATAGGATCATATACGGGATACTCAGGTCAATTATCAAAGACGGCGAATCAGACCATCCAACCAAATGGTACATTTTCATTAACTTCTATTGAATTACAATCCAAACATCTTTACCCTGCAAACCTTCAGATAACCACATCCATAACTTCTTCAGGGTCCAACACATTTACAGTAGAAACCTCCGTTATTAACATGGATTCAAACTCAATCTCATCTGTTACCATAAACGATAGCTCTTTTGCCGCACAATATAATGGCGAGGTTACAATAACTTCTGGAAAACTTATTTCAAGTATAGCTTCTCTTTCACCGGGTCAGAACTTTACCAATACCTTTACATTTACAGCAAATAACCCTGGTGCTTATTCAATTTCTGAACCACCTGTTACTTATTCAATGAATGGAACCTCATTTACAAATTACGGCACGAGCATTGGGGTATCAGGGCCGACACCACTTGTCGTAACCAGTATAAATGGAGTATGGTATAACTCGCTTAACGAAAGTGAGAAATTTATCGGGATAACATTCCTCACAAATGAGATCATGCCCGGATTCTACCTTTTTGATTTGATTATTCTTCTTATTATTTTGGCAGATATCGCCTTTGAGGTAAAATCTTATAGAAAATGGAAAAGAGAGAGGCAAAATTCACAACCATGACCAATATCAGGGTCTTATAAATTTAATACTCATCTGGGTAAGTTTTTCCAGTTTTCTCCTTTTTTCTGTATCCGTCATTTTAACTGATCTTAATATTTCCATGAAAAATTCAATTGCTGTATCATAATCAGCATAATTAACAGGCTTGGGTATTCCGTCTTTCCCTCCCAGGGCGAAAGTATATCGTAAGGGATCAGAATAACTTGGTGCTTTTCCCATAATTACCTCGGTGATGTATGAAAGCGCTCTTATTGTTGATTTCCCTACTCCTTTCATCATGAACAGTTCATCAAAATTTGAAGGTTGAAACTCATATATTTCCCTTAGATTATCCCAGTTTACTTTAACATCATATGAAGTGATTTTTAAATTTTCCTGAAAATAATCAAGTTTGAACTGGCCTTTTTTATTTACGTTGCTTATTGTTCTTAAAATTAAAGGGTCTTTAACCGCATCAATCATTCCTTCTC
>JAJZJZ010000021.1 GCA_021809755.1 Thermoplasmata archaeon | reverse complement strand
CCCTAGACGAAGAATTGCTCAAGGAACTCGTTCATCTGAAAAAGGAAGTGAATCCGGACGAGATATTGCTTGTTATGGATGCAACGATTGGACAGCAGGCCGGAATTCAGGCAAGGGCACTTCAGGAAACTGTGGGAATAACGGGCGTTATAATCACCAAAATGGATGGAACTGGAAAAGGAGGTGGGGCGCTGAGCGCAGTTGCAGAAACGGGAGCTCCTGTTTACCTCATTGGAACAGGGGAACATATTGAAGACATGGAAATATTCAATCCAAAAAAATTCCTTCAACGCCTTTTGGGAATGGGTGATATAGAAGCCATAATGGAGATTGCTCAGGAGACAGATATTACAGAGGAAAAGGCCGAAGAAACTCTGTCTAAGATGATGTCCGGAAAATTTAATCTCATGGATATGTACGAAATATGGGAAAAGTTTTCGAAACCTTCTATTTTGAAAAGGCTTTTTGAGTCTCTACCTCTGGCCAAAATACCAGGCGCTGCCAAAGCCGGAGAATTAGATCTTGACCAGGCAGAAAATCGTCTTTCCAAGTATAGAGTTATGCTAGATTCAATGACATATTATGAACTTGAAAATCCTGACGAAATAAATGCCAAGCGAATAAAAAGGGTTGCAAGAGGATCAGGAAGTAACGAGGCTGATGTTAGACACATGCTGAAAGAATTTAAATCAATGAAGGAAAATGTAAAAATGATGAAGGGGAATAGAGGATTCAGAAAAATGCTTAAGGCTCAAATGAAAAGTGGATCTGCCTTTAATCTTGATGAAGAATAATTTCTAATTTTTCCTGAAATACGCCACTATACTTTCTATTTCAGGTATTTCTCCATTAAGAACCTTTTCTCGTGAGGGACTTGATTTGACCCTTTCCTTAGTTTTGTTTATTTCTGAAATAAAGCTTTCATAGCCAGTTTCTTCTTTATTTTTGTTTTCAATAAGTTTAGCTGCCATGACAGAACTTTCCAGAGCCATATCTATTCCAAAACCGGTATGTTCACCAAACAATCCGGCGCTTTCACCTATAGGTATAACATTCTTCTCCATTTGTGGAACACAGGTGTGGAGTTTCTTGCCATAACTGATAACAGCGCTTGGTTTTATTGCCCAATCACGCTTTTCAGAAGATTCACTTTTGTGGGATTTTACTATTACCGCTTCCTCCCAGAATCTTTGATTCCTGCTTTCCACAATTATTGAATTTTCTTTTATGTTTAATTTAAGCTTATCTGTGCTATCTTGGTTAAAAAACCCCCTGCTCAAGATTCCCTGAAAATAGACATTTCTGCAATCATCTCTATGCAATGCGTTGCCAATAGGTTCGGCTCCTGTTGCCATAATTAAATATTTTGCATTGATGATTTTCTCTTTCCCCTCACTCTTTAAGGCAGCGTGAATTTCATTTTTTTCCACTTTATATGATATAAGTTCTGATCTTATGAGTATGTCCGCGCCTTCATTTCCTCCGGATGCCAATATATTACGATCAAGTTTATCTCTGTTGAATTGCATTATTCCATTGTTCTCTTTTAAATTTAATGTAAAGCTTTCCGAGAAAGCTTCAATTTCCACAACATGATGAATGGCAACTGATTTTCTAATCCAGTTGCTCAGATATTTCTTTGCGGATTTCTCCTCAATAAGACACATGCCTGATGGTGGGGAACCTGCATCTATCTTCTTTTCTGCAACTACAACGCTAAAACCAGCACCTGCAAGAAGAAATGCTGCATAAGCACCAGAAGTACCACCACCTGCTATCAGTACATCATAATCCATTTGTTGCCATATGTCACCTTTAGATTAAAAGTTGAGTTCTCTTTAATTGAATTGCATTGATCATTATCCTGGAAAAGGTATATTTTAAATGATTCCAATAAATCAGAAATTAACTTGATATTTCAATGAAATAATTCATTGGGCCTTCTTGTTTTTAATACCCATTATAGAGGTGCCCTATCGATTTCCTAAAGCTATAAACATTCTATGCTAAATAAGGAATGTTCTTAATTAATGATCAATATACTCTGTTGGAAATGTCCACGAAACTGAGAAAGTTTAGCGAAGATGACATAAGGAAAATGGCTGCAATGATAAAGGAGCAATCTCCTGAACATTATTTTGAA
The DNA here is from genome assembly GCA_021809755.1 of Thermoplasmata archaeon. Lineage (GTDB taxonomy): Archaea > Thermoplasmatota > Thermoplasmata > Thermoplasmatales > Thermoplasmataceae. The sequence goes on along the minus strand of JAJZJZ010000021.1, from coordinate 19,637 downwards.
TTCAAAGATCCATTCTGGATCATGATAACAACAATTTTATCACACAGAACAAAGGATGAGGTATCAAATTTAGCCGGAAGAAATCTACACGAAAAATATCATAGCGCATATAATCTTTCAAAAGCCAGTGAAGAAGAGGTATCAAAACTCATCTCAAAGGTCGGCTTTGCCAATGTGAAGGCAAAGAGAGTGATAGGGGCTGCCCAAATCGTTATCAATGATTTTGAAGGCAAAGTTCCAAATGATATAGATCTTCTTATGAAAATTCCAGGTATAGGAAGGAAGACTGCAAATGTTATACTTTCAGACGCTTTTGCCATTCCATCCATCGCCGTTGACACGCATGTTCACAGGATTTCCAACAGGATCGGACTTTGCAATACGACCAAACCTGATATCACCGAAGAATGCCTTAAGAAAGTGATACCACAAGATTTATGGCTCGGGTTCAACCCAACGCTTGTGGAATTCGGGAAAACCATATGCAAGCCTATTACTCCCAGATGCAGTGTCTGCAATATAACTGAATATTGCAATTATTTCAAAAAAAATCAGAAGAAGAGCTAAAAGTAGCTTTTCATTTCAAAACTGTACAACTATATCATGGTCCAGTTTCCACGTGATACCTAAGAAATGCACATATGCCTCCAAGCCCCTGAATTATTTTCCCATATTCCGTTTCATCGCTAAATATTGTTACCTTTATTCCGTATGATGATGCCTTTTCAAGAAGTTTAAGTGCTTTTTCTTTTCTAAATTCTGTTTCTGTGATCAGGATTTCTTCAATAGCCCCGGTATTCATTGTTTCAAGAACATTTTCATAACTGTATGTTACGTTTCCATTCCTTGAAATTTCCTTTAGAAGTCTCTCAGTTTTCTCCTTTTCGGTTTTTAATCTGGAAACGTTTCCCATGGCCGCAAGCGATGGATCAGTCAAGACTTCATAAATTGCATTTTCATCACTTCTAGTAGTAGGAATAGTTGTAACTTTCACTTTAGAAAATTTGCCTGATTCTGTAAGATATTGAAAGAATTTTTCTCTTTCAAATCCGGGCCCTGCAATCACCATGACCTTTATTGCGGAGAATGAATTTATGGCCTTTTCTATCTCTGAATAGTATGTGGAAGCAGATTTTTGTTGCTCATAACCCTTTCCACTCTTTCCAGAAAATATTCTTCCATGATTTTCTATTCCATACGCCTTGATTGTAAAAATATCGCACTGTTCATCGTCAATAACAATGAACAGAATATGGCTTCCAACCCATTTCAGTTGTGCCTCATTTATGAGTTCCTCTGACGCTTCCGACCAATTTCCCTTGAATATTTCTACTTCATCCTGCGGTGACACGTTGATTGACTGATAGTTTCCCTTAATTTCTGAACTGCTGTCAACTATTTGCCCACTTATCCTCAATCGTCCGGTAAATGGTTGAAAGAATATCTCTTCCACTTTCACTGTAACCTTTGTTGGCGTTCTTCTCTGTTCCTTGCTTCTCTCCATGTCCCCTTTTTTTTCTTCTCTTCTTAGGACAGTGGCTCTCACAAGGTCTCCCCTGGAAATTATACTTCTCAAATACCAGAGATCATCATCGTTTTCTATGAGAAGCTCCTTCCAGCCAGGTTCCTCCGGTACGTTTCTTGCTTTCAAGGATAAACACCGCATTCCATGAGGATTTTCAGCATGTTTTCTGTGTGTGATCCTTCCCAGAAAATTCTTTCACATTTTGGGCACGTTTGAAGTCTCTTCCCTATGACGTCATCGGGCAATAATCCATTATGAGAATATTGATATGGAACCAGTTTTAAGTTGCATATTACGCATCTGGTAAGAAAATCTTCTCTCTTCACAGGGATTTGAATTTTTATTTCCCGAATCTGCTCAAGGATGTCAGTGCTTTTGATAAGTATGGAATTTTTCTGAACTGTTGAAAATTCAACATCTCTTGTGACAAGAATTCTTTCATGTTCATTACAATAAGCACTGATCATACTGTCTTCCAGCCCTGGTTTTGCATTTTCGGTGTCTATTCCCATTATTCTCATCCACTTACCGAGCCTTAACAGCATATGGTCGGCCAGATATTTATTGATCTTCCTTCCACCTCCTTATGAGAGTATTTTCTAAACCGGATAAATCGAGAATTCTTGATACCACAAAGTCTGCCATGTCATCCACACTCTTAGGAAGGGTGTAGAAAGCTGGCATTGATGGGGCAATTATAGCTCCAGATCTTGTTAATCTGAGCATGTTCTCCAGTGCGATTTCGCTCAAAGGCATTTCTCTTGGCACGAGAATAAGTCTTCTTCGTTCCTTTAAGCAAACTGATGCAGCCCTTGTTATTAGCGAATCTGAAATTCCACCAGCTATCTTTGCCAGAGTATTCATGGAGCATGGCATAACCACCATAGCATCAAAGATAAAACTTCCTGAACTTACTCTTGCTGCAAGATCATGGTCATCATAGGAGTACGTTGCCAATTTTTCAAAATCAGCCGATGTTTTACCCATCTCATAATTTATAACCTGATCTGAATTCTTTGAAATTATTAGGTGAATTTCATTTCCCTCTGCAGCTTTTATAAATTTCCAAGCAAGAATGCTGCCAGATGCACCTGTTATCCCAAGTACAATTCTTTTCTTCATAGTACGGATAACCTGTCAATGAATTAATTTATTCCTCTTCTAAATCTGAAATACATAGAATTATGTGAACCATAGTTGGCCTAACTTGAAAATCATCATTCGCTGTCACAGAAGTTTGTACCAAAAATATCATTAGTCCATGTGGAGTATTATGGATTATGATATCAAAGAAAATTATAGCGGGAGTTATAATAGTCGTGGTCATAGCAGCAGGTTTGCTTTACTATGAATATGGATACAATACAGGGGGAAAACTGAATATTTCTGTTGCAGATTCTGCAGGACCAGGAGTTTCAGCTGTTTTTATAACGTTTAGTGGTGTGGAGGTTCATTCCACAGGTGGAAATAACAGCAGCGGATGGCAAAGCTATAGTATAGCCTCTACGACCATTAACATATATGATGTTACTACATCAAACCCATCATTCCTTAAGGCTATCAATCTTTCAGCAGGAAAATATACCCAAATAAGGCTTGACCTTACCAGCGTTGTTGCAACAGTAAATGGGGTAAATATGACAATGACACTTGCCTCACAATATGCCCTGGTGATCCACCCATTCACAATATCTTCTCATACGACGACAAATATGGTCATAGATTTCACCCTCAATCCTGCATCAATGATAACTAGTGGTGAGTTTACTCCTGTGATAGGCTCTGTTCAGGTCTCCTGAACATTCCATAATTTGAAGGCAACTATTTAAATGAATCATTATGGCTCACATCCTTTCTATTGATAATTTGAATATGGTGAGGGTAACATATCATGTCACCGATATCGGAAAATTGTTATATTCCAATTCATATTTACCCCAAGATACCAAAAATGATCATTAAAAAGAAAGCTATTGCATTTCCAATAATTGTTGTGCTATTTTTAGTCATGATACCTTTCGGATCAAATGCAAGCCAACCGAATATATCGCCACCTCCAGCGTCGCTTCCAGTTCAACTCTATTATACCAATACAACTCACTATACCATAAATGCGTATGACTGGAACCAAATAATAAGCACGGTGCTGGACAATACTAGTTTGGTTTCGTATCCATGGGCTAACAATCTAACTCAGGCACTGGTATTTTTTGATATTACATATACTGGCATGAATCCGTTCGGGCTTGAATTTATCATAGCGCTATCCAAGCAGGGAGGTTCTCCGACAACACAAAATGCCACAATAGCATTCAAATCAATTGAAAATATGCCTTCAAAGGTATCCGGGTATACAAACATACAGGCATTAGATGCGGGAGCATATCCCGGCTTCTCATGGTCGAAACCGGTAAATAAACCAGGAATACTAGAAGAGGAGTATTATATCGTCCTCATTGCAATTGTTGCTTCTGTATTTGTTATGTACTTCGTATTCAATAGAAGGAGCTAATGATTAGGTTAATATAATTAACTCATTATTTTCTCATAACAAATTTTTTGCCGTCAAGATCCAATCCATACTTCAGATTCCCATTGGAAACCATTTCTTTAATTACTTTTCCAGTTGATCTGAATGATAAATTTAGATCCTTGCAATGTTTTCTTAAATCTGTTAGAGACATATGCTCGATTCCACTTAAAAACAACTTGATTTTATCCTTATTTCTGATTCTACGCAATGTTCTCACAGTGAAAAATAAGCCAGCGATAAATATTGGGATTATTATTGTCGTATTTGTTATACTAATTGTACTGTAAGAGTTAATTATAGTCTTATTTCCATACGTTATATGAACTGTAATAATGTCATAACCCAGTGGAAGTGTCCTACTGAAGTGAATTCCTTCCCCTTCTTCCCTGTTGTTTACGAACCATGTGATATTCACCCTTGAAAGCCCGTATCCACTTAATTCCACGGTTAAAGAAGCGTATTTACCAATTACAATACCATTTATACTGCTGGATTTAACCTTGGGAAAATACTCATCCATTATTTGCAATTTTCGTGATATATTTTGATTTCCGCAAGCGTCCTCTGCATATAGAGTTATATTGAATAATCCGTCATTTGATGGTGATATGTCAATGGAATTGCCATATACCGGAATTTTGTTTGTTCCTAACAAGAAGTATTTTTGAATTATGGGCACTCTGTCAATTATGGAAATGTTTAATGTGATTGACTTGTTTTCCAGAACAAGAGAATAATGCTCTGTTTCTATTGAAAGGATTGGTTTTGACGTGTAATAATATATCAGTATCTTTTTCGTTGCATAATTCATTGAGTTACTCTTCACAGTAATTTGTGCTGTAAATATGCCTGTTTGATTCATTTGAATTGTTCCGTTGGTCAAGGTAATTCCACCTTGACCCGAGGTTAGGTTTGCTTTTAGATCATTAGGTATATTCAAGATAATCCTTGAATAGTTTACGAAGTATGTAGGCTCAAAATTAAGGGAAGGTATAGTATTATTTACAACGAAGGATGCATTAAAATAGGAGATAGTACCGGACATTGACGTTATTTTCACATTTATGAAATAAACACCATTTTGGATATATTGGGCGGAGGATGAGTTTAATGAGAGGTTCACGTAATCTTCATATATTCCATATAACACTTCTTTTCCATTTTCATTAGTTATATTTAGATGAATAATAGATGAAATGTTTGTATTAAGGTGAAGGTTTAGGGTGCTGTTAATAGAGTTTCCGGAGAATGAATAGTATGTGTTATTTGTTAGTGAATATGAAAAACCGGGACTAAAAGATATCACTGAAAAGTTTGCCATCTCCAATGTGAGATTGTTTCCAGCATAGTATTGGCCTTCAATAACGAGGGAAAACCTGCCGTTACCAATATTTTCAATGTTAACCCAATTTTCTTCAGTGGTTTCCTTAAAAATAGTAATATTGTCCCTTTTAATTTTTATATCATAATACGAAACATTTTCCAGTGGAGAGAATGTGAGGTTGATGATGCCGCATTTAAAATATTCCCCATTTCTTATTGAAGAAGAAAACATGGAATGATTTTCTCTTATGTAATGGTAAAATATTGAGTAGTTAAACTCAAGCCCAAGATCATCAAAAATTGTATAATTAAACAAGATGGAACTTCCATTATAATTATTTGGTACAGTGACGTCAATCCCATTAGCCGAGGTTTTATTGACTTCATGAACAAAGCCGTATTCAATATTTGAGATGCCCACTGGATCGCTTACTGTGAGATTCAGAGATTCTCCTGAATAAACTGTTGAATTTTCCTGTACTGATAGAACTGATAGCGGTATGGCATTATCAAAGATTAGGTGTCCTGAAATGTTTGAAGAAAACCCATTCTCTGTATTTATTATGAGCTCATATGGAAAATAGCCATTTGGAAAATTTGTACTGTTAATTAAGAAATTTGAATTGTTTATTGCCGTCATATTTCGTCCAAGTATATTCAAAGTTGATCTGTACGAAAAGGAGCTGTTTATGGAGAAATTAAGAAACGTTATGCCCCGCAGAATATGATTATGAGGTTCAGATATTTTTGGTAATTTAGTGTTGTATAAACTGGAGCCTGACAGATTACTAACAGTTATTTCTGAGCTGTTCATGCATATTAAGATTGAATATGCATCACCATAAGAAAACGACGAAGCTTTGCTAAGATTCGTTGGGATTTTAAATGTTCCAGACGAATTTGATAAGACAATTGACCCATTCGTGAGATACAATAAACTGCCATTCATATACCACAAACTTGTGCCGTTGGGAAAAATCATATTTTGATTGAACCAAAAAGAACCAGGTGAATTTCTCTGTTCATTTATTGAAGAATCAATAATACCATTCTCCTCTGTCTGTGCTTGAATATGCACTATACCATAAGTAGTAAGATTTGAAACGGAATTTAAAGTAATTTCAAGATCTGATGAAATTGTGTAAGTTGCTAAGGCATTATTGCTCTGGTTATATATTTCAAGTATGGTCTGATTTCCAGATGGCTCGGAATATATTACAATGCCCTGTTCAACCATTATGCTAAACATAGACCAATCGCCTGTATTGCTAATTAGCCTTTCAATCGTTCCGTTCCCTTCTATGATCAGTAAATCTTTACCGACATAGGTAAATGATCCATTCCTGCAATTCAAAATTGATGAATAATTGGAAATTGATAATGTTGATAAATTCAGAGTAATAATGCAACAATATGATTCATTTCTGTAAAGTGTGTAGAGCATATCCCCAATATTAATCCAGCTAACTGGATGGCCAAAGCTTATGGATAAAGCGTCATGCCATGTGGAACCATTAACAATATTCATGAAGTTTATTGAATTGGTTGATTCGAAGATCACTGTATTTAGGGTCCTGTCAAAGAATGGTCTTATGCCGGTTAAAGCCCCTAATGAGTCTGGCATTGTAAATGTCCTCGAATAAGGCTCTATTTTTTTAGGTGAGTTAAGAAGCGGAAAAGATCCTTTGATGGAATTCATTGAATACAGGGTGAAATTATAATAATTACCGCCAAACTCCATATAATTGTCTGCGGTGGTACTGTACAAGGAAGAAGTGTTGAATATATATGGAATAGGAATTGAATTTCCAGTAGTGCTTCTCAGAGAGATATATGCCATTTTTACAGACTCGGAAAACCCTATTTGAAGTTCATATTCCATATTTTGAAATATGCTCTCATTGATGATTTCCATACCGTTCCCGTAATTTATATTCAGGGTATTTTTATCGTTTACACCAAATGAGAGACAGAATATCCTGTGAACTCCTTCATAAAAGATTATTTTAACCTTTGATAGTGAATAGCTCATGTTAAAATTCCATGAGAAGTTCAACTCATAAGCCCAGCTGGGACTTTCTCTTAGATTAGCCTGGAGAAAGGATTCATTATAATAATCCCCTGACCTGACATTTAGTGGAAAATTCCCATTATTTGCCCTAAGACTGAATTGACATGCTGAAGAATTGATGGGACTATATGTTATGTTATTTTGCGTTAATAGGGTTGAATCTGCAGCGCTTATGTAATTGGGACCGTATGCGTCATTTACGGGAAGTGAACTGGTCAAAAGTATAATTATTATAATTATACCACTTATTACACTTATTTTCACCTCCGGTCATTGTAGAATGAACATTAATTTTACGCAATTTCTGTCTGAAAACTTTTGCGGAGTTGAATGTAATTTGAATTAAAGGTAAATTAGATTATCCAGTTTTGCTTTGTCTAAGTATGACTGTGGAAAATACAGAGCAGATCTCAGAAGTAGTTGAAATGGACAAGATAAATTTTGACAAGCCTGTGGTAATAGGCGGTTTTGTTGGCCAGACAATGGTCAGCATTATTGCAACCAGTTACATCATATCACAACTGGAGATGCATCAGGTTGCCCATATGAAATCCAAGTTGATTCCTCCTGTTGCGGTGTTTGTTGGCGGAAAACTCCGGCATCCTTTCAGAATATACTCTGGATTAAATGGAAAACTGATGATTGTCCAGTGCGAAGTTCCCATAAAGGAGGAAAACCTCTATGATATTTCCGAATCACTAATAAATTGGATTGAGAAGTTTTCGCCAAAAGAACTTGTAACACTTGACGGAGTTCCAACACAAGAGCCACCTGAGGAAAGACATACATACCTTGTAGCAGGGTCGGAAAGATTGAAAGATTTGTCAAAAAAAGGAATTGCAAGTGCAGAATCAGCAGTTATATTTGGTATTGGTGGTGCATTGCTTAATGAATGTATAATCAAAAAAATGCCGGCAATCTCCCTGTTAACCCAGGTTTCATCCACCCTTCCTGACCCGGACTCTGTTCTTACTCTTATCAAATCCCTCAATGAAATATATGATTTGAAAATACAGACTGGCCTTTTGGAAAAGACAGTTACCCAACTTCATGATGAGCTTGAAAAAGTTATGAAGGAATATAATGAATCTCAAAGTAACCCCGCTCCAAAGAAAACTCCTGAATCAATGTATGGATGAAAATATTTATGAAAAATGGGGCATAACCCCATTAATCTAATTATATGAGCCCTGTAATTATGCCATTTTCCGTAATATCCATGCCGTCTGATGCAGGTTCCTTTGGAAGACCTGGCATTGTCATAACATTTCCAAGGTAAACTACGACAAATCCGGCTCCGGAGGACAGTGCCACTGAGGTAACCGTAATTGTAAATCCTTCAGGTGCATTGAGTTTCAATGGATCGTCAGATATGGAATATTGCGTTTTTGCCATGCATATTGGTAAATGGCCATAACCAATTTTTTCAATTTTCTTTATATTGTTCTGTGCTGTCTTTGTGTAAATCACATTCTTTGCACCATATATTTCCCTGCCAATGCTCTCTATTTTCTCTGTTAGTGATTGTTCCATATTATAAGTGTATTTTACGGAAATTGGATCTTTGGGTAATCTGTTCATCAATAACTGGGCCAGTTCTTTACCTCCATCGGCTCCCTTTTCATATACCTCCGACAAACCGTATGCAATTGAATTATTCTTCAAAAGTGATTCGACCTCAGTAATTTCTTTTTCTGTATCATCTGGAAATCGATTCAGTGCAACTATTGGATCAAAACCAAATTTTCTGATGTTTTCCACATGGAATAGAAGATTGTTAAAGCCCATCTTAATTGCATCTACATCTTCCACATCAGCCCTGTCATTGCCTCCATGCAGTTTTATTGCTCTTATTGTGGCAACGATAATAACTGCGCTTATTGGAATGTTTCCTACCCTTGACACTAGATTCATGAATTTTTCTGCACCGAGATCAGAACCAAAACCTGCTTCTGTTAAGACAATATCACTGGTTGCAAGAGCTACCCTAGCTGCAATAAGACTGGATGTTCCATGAGCAATATTTCCAAATGGTCCGGTGTGAATGAATGCAGGAACTCCTCCCTTTGCCTGGACCAGATTAGGTTTTAGAGCATCTACGAGGATTGCAGCCATTGCCCCCTCTGCTTTCAGATCTCCAGAATATACCGGTTTATTGTCGAATGTATAACCAACCAGAATATTGGTGAGGCGCTTTTTTAAGTCATTATAACTTTCTGATAAACCAACAATTGCCATTATTTCTGATGCTGGAGTTATGACAAAACTATCTCTGGCAAGAATTCCTCCTTCCCCTTGAGAAACACCAACAATTATATTGCGTAGTGATCGGTCATTCATGTCTATTGTCCTTGGAAAAACTATCTTTTCCGGGTTGATTTTTAATTGATTTCCATGAAAGATATGATTGTTTATAAGTGCAGACAAAAGATTGTGTGCAGCGGATATTGCAGGGAAATCCCCGGTAAAAAGCAGATTAATCCTGTCTGATGGCTCCACGGTGGCTTTTCCTCCTCCAGTTGCTCCTCCCTTCACACCAAAACAAGGTCCCATTGATGGTTCACGTATTGAAATGCTTACCCTTTGACCCATGCTGTGAAGGGCTTGGGATATGCCGATTACAGTAGTTGTTTTACCTTCGCCATATTTAGTTGGGGTCATTGCAGTTACTAGAATAAGCTTTCCCTTAGGCCGTTTGTTGTCTGACTTCATAAAATTAACTTTGGCCATATACCTTCCATAAGGCTCGAGGTCATCCCTTGAAATTCCTATTTGCGATGCCACATTTTCTATTTCCATTAAATTTTCAGGATTCATATAATATCACTATAATAAGCGTGGGAACCCATTTAAACGTGCTGCTTAAACAATAAGGTTCCGAATGTCAAGCTTTATTTATGCCAATTCGTTAAGACAACTATGCAGGAAGACATAGACAAATACATACGCGGTTTCCTTAAAGCGATGCCCTCTGAAGACATGTTCATGGAGGCAATCAGGGAAATAATCAAAGACCTTGTCAAAGAACTGATAAGGAGAAAAATCAATGATGATCCAAAACTCAAGAGTGATATAGCCGAAATGATGCAGGAATATTTTGAATCCAAGGTAAAGGAGTATGATTCTGTGGCTAAAATGGCTAAAATAACTGCCAAGATTGGTTTAATAACTGCACCAGAATCCATTAAGGATGAAGCGGTAAAAGACATAATGGAAACTTTCAAAAAGGAGATACAGGAAATAATCCTTAGAACCCTTTAGGTTTTTTGGATCAGATAAATTTTTTATTGATTATACTTGCAGAATTGAGATCAAACATCGTCATGATACAAGGATCAGGGGCAAAATTCATCATTTTCTGATAATCAGTCTGCGATTGCCATGTTGATGAGTTAACGTATCTTACCCCCTTGTAATTGCCCACGTAATGGGAATGTATGTGGCCTGTTATGAAAATATCTGGTACCTCTTCAATTACATGGTAATCTGTATCAGATGGTATTATGGGCGTTTTTCCACCGTATACCGGAGAAAGATGCCTTCTCTGGAGAATCGCCTCAATGGCACCGCCAATTGACTCGAAATTTGCACCCGGTACAAGTTCGACCATATCATTCAGAGACATTCCATGATAAATCATCACTTTCTTGTCTTCAAGCGTAAGTGAATATGGATTTGGTAGAAATTTTATATTTTTTGGAAACAGACCCCTCACCGCGTTTGAAAATAGTGGCTGTGGTTCGGCCAGCCTTACAGTATCATGGTTTCCCGGCATTACATAGACATGAACATCTTCAGGGATTTCTCTCAGATAATCAGAAAGGATCGAATATTGATCTATTGGATTAAGGTATTCAAGGTCTTTATCCTGACCCGGATACACACCGATACCGTCAACAACATCCCCGGAGAGAATGAGATATTTCAGCCTCTGTGCATCCTCGTCAGATGAATTAATCCACGAAATCATTTTTCTGAATCCATCCTTAAGAAAAGTCTTACTTCCAACGTGTATATCTGATATGGAGGCAACATAAATGGGCTCCTTTCCTGTACTTTGTATTGCCCGATCGGGAATGTCAGGTCTGATTATCTCCTTGACAAAAATAGCAGGGCTCTTTCCTGTTGTTGATACTGAACCCATAACCCCTATAACCTCATCGTTGAGAATTAACTCTTTTTTAACCGGATTATCCTTCATTATGATGGCTTCTATGCTTTCATCCAGATCCTCGAGGATCAATCTCTTATGACCATTCTTTGTTTCGGATATGTCAGTTACCATACCAACAATTTTAACATAACCTCCGGATCTCTTCGCATTCTTAATATCTGAAGCAGAACGGATTTTGCTGCTCATCAGGATTATTTTCTTAAGTTTATCATATCTGCTTCTGAATAATTTCTGGAAGTCGTCTATTGAGCTGCCTGTTCTGATATCGTCAAAATTGATTTCCTTGATCTCCTTATCAGGTGCAATGTCACCCCTTATGAGTTTAATAACATCGCCCTCACTAATATATCCAGAGGAGATTATTTCAGGAGATAAAAGGCGCGTTACGAGAGACCCCATGCCCTTTTCCATTATGGATTCTAGAGCCCCGGGTGAAACAAGAATTCCCTTGGATTGGAAAAATTCAAGTACACCCTCCTTGTTGTTAAAGGCTCTTGGATTTATCATTACATGATAATTTGTTACTATCTTATATTGATATTTTTATCATTGATCTAAAATGTTTTACAAGATTCAACAATGTTCTATAACCCGGTTAGATTAACCTTTATTGTCAAAGAAATTAGATCCTTTGATGTTCATAGTTATGGCCTCATTCTGGGCCTTAAATTATCCACTTGTCAAGATTGCGTTGGCCTATGAGACTCCAACCGTTCTTCTGTTTTTCAGAGTATTGTTTGCCTCTGGGTTTTCCTTAATACTGTTTTGGAATAAGATAGAATTTAGAATTTCCAGAAAAACGGCTTTAAAGGTCTTCGTATTGTCATTGTTCAACGTTGTCCTCTTCATGGAACTTTGGTTTTATTCAGAAAACTTTATGTCTGCTCCACTGACTTCAGTTATTATTTACACATATCCCATAATATCAACTGTTTTGTCAATATCATTACTTCAGGAAAAGGTGAGATCTAGCATTGTTATTGGGATAGTCCTGGGATTCACTGGAATGCTTGTCGTATTTTCCTACCATTTGGGAGTTAATTCTTTTTATGGACCAGTTCTGGCTCTACTTGGCGCAACTTCCTGGAGCGTTGGCACTGTTTTTTTCAAAAAATTCATAACTTTTGAGAACAAGGAGACAGTAAATCTTTACCAGTTTGTCTTTGCATTGCCTATTACACTCCTCATAGCACTTTTATCCGGCGAGGTGAACGAAATTGTAAACCCATCCTTATTATCACTGACTCTTGCGGCATTGATAGGTATTCCAGGTACTGCCTTTGCATATTATGTATTCCTCCACCTTAACAGGGATTATTCTGTTGCCAAAATATCATCACTCCTCTTTGTTGTTCCAGCTATATCTGTATTTTTCAGCTTTTTGATACTTAATCAACTCTTAAGTTTAATTGAAATTATAGGTTTGATCCTAATATCCATAGGAACTTTTTTCTCAGCTGGGATTATGAATAAGAGTGTGAAAAATGGTGTATGACGACTTAGAAAATATGAATAGTATTATTAGGAACTGCACAAAATGTATCCTCCATGAAAATAGAAAGAATGCTGTTTGCGGAATTGGTTCATTGGCACCAGAAGTATTTCTTATTGGGGAGGCCCCAGGCAGAAGTGAAGATGAAAATGGCATCCCTTTCTCCGGCAGAAGTGGAAATTTACTTAGAAAATCACTGGCTGATACGAGTATTACGGAACATGCCTTTTACATTACTAACTCGGTTAAATGCAGGCCACCTAATAATGAGAAACCCAAGAGAGAAAGCATGAAAATTTGTAATGAATACCTTAAGTCTGAAATACAACTTTTAAGACCTAAGGTTATAATCGCGCTGGGCAACACATCTTTAACTGCACTTAGTCTCATAACTGGGACCAAATATGGAAATATTTCAGAAATGATAGGCAAAAAATTTGAATGGAATGGTACTTTAATTTTCCCACAATTTCATCCCGCTGCCGTTCTTCGTAATATGAAAAGACTTGACATATTCAATAATGTATTTTTAGAAGTTACAAAAATATTGAGAAATTAGAAAAAATTAAAAAATGGTAAAAATTAAAAATTTTAGTTTACGGTTTCTTTCTTAAGAACATCATTGAGGCTGCTCCACCAACTACCAATCCTCCTACTAAACCTCCTGCTAGAAGTTCATAGGCAAAGGTATTGTTAGGCGATGGTATTGCTGAATAGCTAACCGACAGTTGCACATTTCCGTTCACGGTTATTGTTCCAGACATGCTTGATGATGTGTAACCAGAAACGTTTCCCACGCTAAAGCTGTAAGCACCAGGTGCCAATGATATTACCTGCGTTGCGTTTACAGTGGAATAGGAATGACCTGCAACTGTGACTGACCAAGATGTTCCAGCACTTAATCCAGTTTCTGTAAATGTCAGATTGTATTTGGAGATGACAGGGGTAAACGCTATGGAAACCGTTGTGCCGCTTGTTACAGAGATAGTGTTAGTAGTAACTGAAGCAGTGTATCCTGAAACTCCTGATACCATGAATGTATAGTTCCCTGGAGTAACTCCAGCTGACAAAGTTGTTGTATTGCCACTTAAAGGCATTCCGTTAACATATACTGACCATGTTGTTCCAGAAGCCAAACCTGACTCTGAGAATGTAAGAGACACATAGTTCGAAACTGCTGAGACTGATCCTGAACTTGCAGGGCTAACCGTTGATACTCCTGAAGCAAATGTTATCTGACAAAATTCATTAACCTCTATGTAAGAGTATGCAAATGGTCCTGAAGGAACATCCATAATTGTTACTGAAGTTACACCTTGTCCGCCCATTACTAAACCATCAAAGGAAGCTAATAAAGCTATAGCGCCTGAACTTGCAGTAAATGTTACGTTTGATCCGCCTATTAGGTGAATTGGAGAATCATCCTGACCAGTAGTGATCATACCATAATCATTGTACGCTCCCGTTTGGTTGTAATTCCACCAGTAGTTTCCTAAATCATTAGAGTATAATGTAAATGTTCCAAGTGGACCTGTGAGATTCCAATTATTCATGGTTTGTGCAACAGCAGAAGTAGTATTGAAAGAGTCGTTTGAGTATGGTATCAATGGTTGGTCTCCGCAATATACGTTGAAATCAAAACTCTCTACTGGAGTTTGTGTTCCGAATGCATTCCTATACACATGGTCATAGCTGCTAAAGAGCTGTATACCAAATTGCTGACTTCCGAAATCAAATGAAGTACCGAGAATAGTTGGAGCAGTTACTGGTAGGTCGTTTACAAAGGAGACCCCTGCAAATTCGTTATCATATATTGTAATGTTCGCATGGACACTTGATGGGTTGTATACCATTATTGATGATCCCCATGATACGAAACTGTTGTTGTATATCTGTACGTTTGTAGAGTTCCATATTTCAAATGAGCCATCATAGAAGTAGGGGTATAACTCAGAACTGAACCAAACACCAACATTTTGGGAGTTTCTAACGCTTACGTTTGAGGAATTGTATATCTGTAACTGCAACTCGTTGGTAAGTGGCTGACTAAACCCATATACCTGATCAAAGAAGTTTATGGCTACTGCAGCAAATCCTGTGTATGCAATTGGCATGCTCATGTTATTTACAATTACATGGTCAGATGTGTTCATTATCAGAACTCCTGGGAATGTTGGGAACTCATAGTCATTTAGAGCCCCAAACAATGGATTTATAGCCTGACTTGTTGCATTTATTACATAAGGATGACTTGCTGTTCCAGATCCACTGACTGCTCCACTGGCTGCCAATGAGGCAAGCTGACTGTTACTCGTTACCATTATTGGTGTATATACGCCCATAGCTTTCATGGAGACCATCGCTGAGGTTAAATCAAGTGATGATCCAAGAACCTGCCCGTATATTGGAAGTTTATAGTTCTGGAGTGCGTCATATAAGTAAGTTGCAGACGGTAAATAGTACGTAGAGGTTGCTTGTGTAAGTGGTGCCCATGCATATATTCCCTGATTTATCATAGTCAGGTTATTGTTTAAGAACATGTAAGCTTGTCCCGGGGTTGATGTTATTGTTTTCTTAGACCAGCTGTATGTGTTATTCCAAAGACCATAAACCAAACCTGGACCTGAACTTAGATATGCTGTTGATCCTTCATTGTGGACATCTACACCAACAGAGGTTTCGCCTGTCTCTGAACCTATGTCATATGCAGCCTTTACGTTTTGATATCCTTTGTGACCAGTTGTGTTGTTATAAAACATAAGATTCATTGTTCCGTTTATTCCATTTACGACAGCCGTGCTTCCACCTCCTGGACCACCAATCATGATTTCCGCATCATATGGTATAAAACCAGTTGGCGTCAATGTCGTTCCACTAACCAGATAATGTGGTTGAGGTGCTTTATAAGAAGATGGTTGGTTATAGGTTGAGTTAAAAATAACTTCGTCATAGTTTCCAGAAACCTTACCCTTTGAAGCTCCAGATGTTGCGTTTATGTATCCACTTACAATTGTGTAGTTATACCAAACAACGCTGTTTCCACTTGCAGTTAATGAAGTGTTAAGATAGAGATCCACGGTGAATGGATAAGACATATTGAATGTTTGAGAGTACCCATAATGGTATCCACCGCCGGTGGCTCCATGGCCAATAGCCTGTGCGCTTGAATAGTTGATAGCATTGGTTGTAAGATAAGTAGCAGGACTTGAAAAGTTCCATACATTATCCTCGAACGTGAGACTGTGAGTTCTGGATGAATATAAGACAACATTCTGTGTCCATATGGAACTGTTTGTTCCAAACAGACCGACATTGTTCAGAACAGCATTTAGCTGGAAGGTTACAGTATGAGCATCATTTGCCGCCAGATAGAAATTGTTTAGCTGATTAATGCTCAGAACTGCTTCATAACTCTGTGTGGTATAATTATAGGTAACAATTTGCCCACTTTTGTTCATTAATCCATAATCTCCTATTCCCATTGGAGCAGGGGAAATTGAATAACCGGGGGTTATATGTCCGCCTACCACCTTACTTTGTGAAAAGTAGTTTGGTATAAACACATTTGATAAGGCGATACCATGCTCTTTTGAATACTGCAAGACATTATTGTACATCTGCATTCTCTGTGAAAGAGAAGGCGTTGATGCCGATGAAATGCCTTTCTGGGTATTCACTTGCTGTTGGCTTGCCGTACTTATCGCACTATTCACAACACTTTGCGATGATGCTATGTTACCTGTGTGAGCTGAACTTGGTTGTGATGCAACCAGGATTGCTCCTGCAGACATAACCATGAACATCGCCACCACTATGACTAAAATCCTCCTATTGTCCATTGTTAATCCCATATTAATAAACATATATTATTTAACCTTTGACGTTTTAATTGTGGTTATAATATGTGAGCGTAAAAATAATAAACTTTTTCTTTAATAAGTGAAGAAAATTGTGGATACCATAATAGACAGAACATGAGGAATGATATCGTGTAGCACCGTTTCGTGGTTTTCAGTTATCGTATCATTCACTAAGGATTAACATATTGATGTGTTCATTTGTTTCTAAAAGATCGTTCTATTTCATGACCCTTTCACATATAATTTTAAATTAAAAGATGCAAAACACAATTAAAAATAGGAAACTCTCATTAATTTAAATTTGTTTCTATAAGTGAAGGTTTTTACTTTGAATTAGATGCTTACACAAAGGTTATCTACTGTAAATATTCATATTTTTTACCACGTACCAGAAAACTATGGCATTTCTAACACTTTATGGGTAAAATGTTTGATAGTTTGGAGGCTCAGTCATTATTCTGATGTCATGTGGATGATTTTCCCTCAAACCATTCGCTGTGACCCGTATGAATCTAGTTCCATTTTTCAATTCCTGAATATCCTTTGAACCTGAGTAACCCATACCAGATTTTAGACCGCCCATTAGCTGGAAGAGAACTTCCTCGACCTTTCCTCTATATGGTACCGCACCTTCCACACCCTCAGCAACAAACTTCGAGCCGGAAAATTTTCCGTATCTGTCAGAACCTTTTTGCATTGCACCTATGGAACCCATACCCCTGTAAGATTTGTACTTTCTTCCATTGATAATTATTTCATTCCCTGGACTCTCTTCTGTTCCAGCAAGCAGTGAACCAAGCATAACGGTGTCAGCTCCTGCTGCAATCGCTTTTACTATATCACCTGAAAAGCGAATACCTCCGTCTGCTATGACTGGTATATTGCTCTTGGCAGCTACGGAAGCCACATTGGCAATAGCAGATATTTGTGGAACACCAATTCCTGCGACCACTCTTGTTGTACAAATTGAGCCGGGGCCTATGCCCACCCGTAACCCATCAATATCAAGAGATATCAGGTCCTCGGCGGCTTCACCGGTTGCTATATTTCCTGCAACGATATCCGCTGAAATAACCTTTCTCATTTTTTTAATGCTTTCTATGACGTTAGAATTGTGTGCATGCGCAGTATCAACTACGATCACATCAGCTCCTTCCTTTTCAAGCATTATAGCACGATCTATATCAAATGGGCCAACAGAGGCTCCCACCATAAGTTGACCCTCTTCATCCCTCGTAGCCTCAGGAAACTTGTGTCTGGTTGTTATATCCTTGGACGTTATAAGACCAACTACCTTTTTCTTGTCATCCACGAGTGGTAATTTCTCAATCCTGTTTTTATAGAGTATTTCTCTTGCTTCTTCCAGTGTTATGTTATCGCTTGCATATATGACATCTTTAACCATGACGTCGCTTACAGTATTCATTTCTTTGGTAGAGAATTCCAGATCCCTCTTTGTAACAATACCCACTATTTTTTCCCCAGAAACGACAGGTAGACCATTGATTTTCTTAGTTTCCATAATATTTCTGACTACCTCAATTGGCGTCGAAGGGTCCACAGTGTGGACATTCCTAATAATTATGGATTCTTCCCTCTTAACCTTCCTTACTAGACTTGCCTGTTCATTTCTGGATATGTTCCTGTGTATTATTCCTATTCCACCAAATCTTGACATGGCTACGGCCATTTCAGCTTCCGTAACGGTATCCATGGGGGCGCTCGATACAGGTGTATTAAGACTTATATGCCTTGAAAATTTAGATTTAATATTAGCCTCTTTGGGCTCAATGCTTGATCTTGAAGGAATAACCAAAACGTCGTCAAAAGTAAGCCCTTCTAATATGTTTTCTATTTTCTTTGTATACATGGGAAATATAGTTAAAATTCGTATTTGAATTTATCTAAAATGAAATATTATGGTTTTAATTAATTTTTCACTGCGATCCAAAGACGTTTATGCCAGACTAAAATGATTGAGCCTCAAACATTTTCATATTATTCTCAATTGCTGTAAACCTCATTCTTTGCATTTATCAAAGAAATTTTACACTTTCCGTTTATACAATTTTGGTGTATCTTCAAGATTTAGGTTCAGAGATTAAGTTTATTCCAATCCATAAGATCCTTGTTGTTCAATGATCTTATCTCAAGCTTTTCAAGAAGATCGAGGAACAGATCATCTTTAATTTCGTTCTCATAAACTTTATCTATAGAATGATGGAAAAGCGTTGACTTTAGAGCGCTTGTAGTAATGGCAGATTGTAGGTTCATTTCACTTTCTGCATCTTTATCAATTTGTTGTGAAAAATCCTTGGATATATCTTCCTTCTTGAGATCTTTCAGAAAATCGTCAACCACACTTTCTAGCTTCTTATTATGCTCTTCTGCCAAAACTACTCTCACTTTATATGTTGGTTCAAATTCAATCTTATCTCCATTTAACTTAAACCATTGTAATGCATCCTTTTCGAAGAATATTTCCGAAATTGTCTTTGCAACAGCTTTGGGATTTGAGAAATCAATACCTTTTGTCAGGTCGTATGTGACCAACGATCCATCCTCTGATACCTTCCTCGAATTTTCTATACTTAACCTGATATTATCTGTCATGAACATAAATATCAATTTACAGATAAAGACATTTTCTCTATTTTAA